>CAYJON010000015.1:0-30382 GCA_964371795.1 uncultured Akkermansia sp.
GCCCAAAAAGCTGCAAATTATCGCCAAAATGCGCCAAAAGACATGCTGCAACGCTTGATTTCTACATCAACATTTTTCTCATACTAATTTTGCAAGATTCCCTCTAGTATTGAAGACGCTGTTCTAACACAGTCCTGACAAGAGACTTTTTTACCCATTTTGAGCTCCGAGCAAGTCACTGCTCCATTTTGTTCTAAAAAGACAGCCAACAGCTTTTCAGACTTTTGACTTCCTGCGATGAACTGTGCCGCGTGCAGCGCGCCACAGCGCTGTTCCGGGGCTTTGCCGCCCCCGCATTGCGCCATCAGTTCTATTAGATCATCGCGCCCCGCGCCATGGCAAACGGCTTGGGCACAATTGAGGCGAAGACCATGATAATCCTGACGGAAAACGGATAGTGATTTTTCTGCGTAACTCATAGTAATGATAATATACAAAAGGGTATGAGCTGTCAATACGTCATCACGGCATAACATTCATTGACATTTGATAATAGATATGCTATTTTTCCCCGCCTAATCATGAGTACTCCCAGCGAACGCCAAATATATCTGAGCACAGAGCTCAACAAACGTGTCCTCATCCTCGACGGTGCTTTTGGCACGATGATACAACGCAGAAAGCTGCAAGAAGCAGACTACCGCGGCAGCCGCTTTGCGGATTTATCGCTCTATCCACGTGATTTGAAAAACAATAATGAATGCCTGCTCTTTACGCAAGAAGGCATCCTCTCGGCAATTCATGGAGAATACTTTGACGTAGGTGCAGACTTTGCGACAACGAATACCTTTTCCGCAACATCCCTAGGCCAGCATGAGTACTTTTTCAGCTCTTCTGCCACAGGGCGACACGGACAGGAATATTATGAGGCCGTTCTTGCTGATGAGAATCTAGCGGCTCTTGTTCACGAGATGAACCTCGCCGCCTGTCGCATAGCACGAGAGGCAGCAGAAGCCGCTGAGGCACGCCATGGTGGGGTAAAGCTGGTCGCTGGTTCTATAGGTCCTATGGCCATCACAGCCTCCCTCTCCCCCGATGTCAATGACCCTGGCTACCGCGTGGTGCGCTTTGACCAACTGCGCCGCGCCTACCGCGCACAGGTGCTTAGCCTCATCGAAGGCGGGGTGGATGTGCTGCTGCTGGAGACCATTTTTGACACCCTCAACGCCAAGGCCTGTCTCTACGCTATTTTGGAGTTGCAAGACGAGGGCGCAGCCGTGCCCCCTCTCATGATCAGCTTTACCATCACAGACCGCGCAGGACGCACCCTATCGGGGCAAACGGTGGAGGCCTTCTGGAACTCCGTACGCCATGCCCGCCCGATGAGCGTGGGCATCAACTGCGCCCTCGGGGCTGATTTGATGCTGCCCTTTGCAAGGGAGCTTTCAAAGCTAGCTGACTGCGCCATCAGCATGTACCCCAATGCGGGCATGCCTGACCCCCTCAGCCCCGATGGTTATGAGCACTCCGCAGAGCATATGGCGGAAATTATTGAGCTATTTGGCAGAGAATCCCTCCTCAACATCCTTGGCGGCTGCTGCGGGACAAGCCCTGCGCACATCAAGGCCATGCGCGAGGCTCTGGCAAAGCATGCCCCACGCAGTCTCGCCCCAGCAGATCTCGCTAGCAAGCATGTGGCGGGACAGATGAGACTTTCTGGATTAGAACCCTATAACCATGACAGCAGCCGCAACACCCTCTTCATAGGAGAGCGTTGCAATGTCGCGGGCTCTCCCCTCTTTGCAAAATTGATTCGCGCGGGGGAATTTGAAAAGGCGGTAGAGGTTGCGCGTCGCCAGGTAGAAAACGGTGCCGCGGTGCTGGATTTTTGCTTTGATGACGGCATGCTAGATGCAAGTGCTGCCATGGTGCGCTTCCTCAATCTAGTGAGCGCAGAGCCCGACATTGCCCGCGTTCCCTTCATGGTGGACTCCTCCAAGTGGGAGGTGCTGGAGGCGGGGCTCTCCTGCATGCAGGGAAAGGGTATAGTCAACTCCATCTCCCTGAAAAATGGTGAAGAAGAGTTCATCCGCCAAGCGCGCATCATACGCCGCTATGGTGCAGCTGTGGTCATCATGGGATTTGATGAGCAAGGTCAGGCCGCTGGTGTAGAAGACAGATTGCGCATCGCAACACGCGCCTATGATTTGCTGGTCAACACCGTCGGCTTCCCCGAGGAAGACATCATCTTTGACCCCAACGTACTGACTGTGGGCACAGGCATAGCAGAGCATGACAACTACGCCAAGGACTTCTTCACCGCAACGGGACTCATACACGAAAAATTCCCCCACACACATATTTCTGGCGGTATTTCCAATGTCTCCTTTGCCTTCCGAGGCATTAATCCCGTGCGCGAAGCCATGCACAGCAGCTTCCTCTACCACGCGCAGCAGCAGGGACTGGATGTCTGCATCGTCAATGCTGGCATGCTAGAAGTCTATGACGAAATCGCCCCAGAACGCCTCACCCTAGTAGAGGATGTTCTCCTCAACCGCCGCGAGGATGCCACAGAACGCCTCACCAGCTACGCCCAACAGGTGGCAGAGCAACAAAGCGCACAAAAGGCGGGCACAACGCCCCCACCCCCTGCCGCATGGCGAGAAGAGGGCGCAGAACAACGCCTCATCTACGCGCTGGTAAAGGGCATAACAGAGTTCATAGCCTCCGACACCCAAGAGGTATTGGATAGCTACGGTCAGGATGCCTTGCGCGTGATAGAAGGTCCCCTCATGCAGGGGATGAAGCAGGTGGGAGAACTCTTTGGCGCGGGCAAGATGTTCCTCCCTCAGGTGGTAAAAAGCGCACGCGTCATGAAGCAAAGTGTTGCCTACCTCACCCCCATGATAGAAGAGGCGCGTGGCAGCTCTGCCAGCGCAGGCACAGTCGTGCTCGCGACGGTAAAGGGCGATGTCCATGACATAGGCAAAAACATCGTTGGTGTTGTCCTCGCCTGCAATGGCTTCCGCGTCGTTGATGTCGGGGTCATGACCCCCTGTGAGGATATTTTGGCAGCCATTGAGAGGGAGAATGCCGACCTTGTCGTGCTCTCTGGTCTCATCACTCCCTCCTTGGAAGAGATGACATACGTCGCTACAGAGCTGGAAAAGGCAGGACAGACTATCCCCCTCCTTGTCGGTGGTGCTACGACCAGTGCCCTGCATACCGCCTTAAAAATTGCCCCCCACTACCCATCAGGCTTGGTTGTTCACACGACAGATGCCTCCACCATTGTCCCCGTTGCCACTGCCCTAGTCGGGGCAGAGCGCGAAGCCTTCATTGCAGCACACCGCAGCCAGCAAGAGGCAGCCGCCCTCGCCTATGAGCAAAAGCAAGAAAAGCGAGAGCTCTACAGCCTTGCCGAGGCGCGAGAGCGTGCCTTGCAGACCGACTGGGAAGCACAGCCGCAGCCCAAGCCTCTGCGCTTGGGACGCTTTACTGCGGGCACAGCCAGTGCAGGCTGCGCCTGCCACAGCCAGCCTCTGGACTTCACCCTATCATGGGAAAAACTCATCCAACAGGCACAGTGGGGCATTTTGCTGCGCTTCTTTGAATTAGAAGATGTGTGGAACCCTGCACAAAGAGTACTGCATCCTGACGCATCCGAGGCGAAGGCACGCGCCGCCTGCCAGCTGATGGCAGAAGCCCACCTCCTACTAGAGGAAGGCATAGCTGCAAAGCGCATCGCAGCCCGCGCTGTCTTTGGCATATGGGAGGCCAACAGTCAGGGTGATGACATACATATCAGCGACAGCCCTATCGTGCTACACAGCATGCGCCAGCAGGAAAAGCGAAACAAGGTCTGCCGCGCCCTCGCCGACCTCGTCGCCCCCTGCCCTCATCAAGGCTATGTAGGCGCAATGCAGTTGAGTATCACGGGGTCTGATGAATGGGCGGCAGAGCTAGAAAGCCAGCATGACTCCTACAAGGCCATGTTACTCACCGCTCTATCCAACATGCTAGTTGAGGCCTTTGCTGACTGCGTGCATGAATGCGTGCTTTCCTACTGGCCAGAACAGGGTGGTAGCAAACTCATCCGCCCTGCCTGCGGCTATCCCAGCCAGCCAGACCATGGAGAAAAAGCCATCGTCTTTGACCTCCTCAACGCCACAGAATATACAGGCGCGACCCTCACAGAAAACTACGCCATGAGTCCTCAATCCTCTATCTGCGCCCTCATCTTCAACCACGCACAAGCCACCTATATGCGCGTAGGAATGATAGGCGTGGATCAAGAAAAGGACTACAGCCAAAGAATTAAGGACATCTCGCGAAATTAGCAGCTTTGGATTTTGGGCGTAAATTCGGCACGGTGTCTGAATTATCGCGCGATAACGGGGCTGAGTAATGCCACCATCACCGCCTGCGTACCCCATCGCGCTTCGTCTGTCAAGACCTAATCTGGCATAAAGCCGTTCGCTACGCTCACTATTTATACAGATTACTTACTTGACAGCCTTCGTCACGATGAGCTTAGAGGCATGTACTTCCTTTTGTTGAATGAAAAATAATGATTTTTCACCCAACAAACGGAAGTTTTTAGATTTTTGCGCATTCACTAAGTCATGCAGAAAACGAATCACGAGTCAACTTACATTAAGCCCTAACCTGCAAGCCCGTCAGCTTCATGTTGGGATCAACAGCTGTGCTGAGCTCGGAAAACCTGCCCTGCTCGGCTTGGAGCATGGCAGCATAGGCTATCATGGCCGCGTTATCTGTGGTGTACTGAGGCTCTGCTAGGATAAGCTCTATGCCTGCGCGCTCGCAGGCCTGCTGCATCTGTGTTCTCAGAGCACGGTTGCAGGAGACACCACCCGAGAGGGCGAGGCTTTGCAGACCAGTTTGCTCCAACGCAGACAGGGATTTCTTGATGAGTACATCGAGTATGGCCTGCTGCACAGAGGCGCAGAGGTCGCAGAGGCTTTGCTCATCCAACTCCCGCGGGTCACCATTGGGGGTGATTTTGGGGAGGGTGTAGAGCAAGGCTGTCTTGAGCCCCGAGAAGGAAAAATTGAGTTGCGCTTCGTGCAGCAGGGGACGTGGCATGCTAAAGCGTGTCGCGTCACCGCGCTCTGCTAAACGGTCTATCTCTGGTCCACCGGGGTAGGGTAGGTTGAGCATTTTTGCCGCCTTGTCAAAGGCCTCTCCTGCGGCATCATCGAGGCTGCGCCCCAGTAGCTCATAATCATCATGCCCCTTGACATGGATGAGCAGGCTGTGCCCGCCAGAGACAACGAGGGCAATATGAGGCTTCACCCCATGGGGATAAGTGATAAAGGGAGAAAGCAAGTGCCCCTCCATGTGGTTGACGGCTATGTAGGGCTTCTTAGCAGCAAGAGCCAAGGCCTTTGCGGCACTATTGCCTATGAGCAAGGCTGCAACCAGCCCTGGACCAGCAGTCCCTGCAAAGACATCTATATCCTCTATGGCGCAGTTCGCCTGTTCCAAGGCCTCGGTAAGCACCCCTCGCAGGGCAGCAGAATGGTTGCGGGAGGCTAGCTCTGGTATCACGCCACCGTAGAGGCGGTGTATAGGTATTTGCGTAGAAATAACAGATCCCAGCAGCCTAGGGCAGCACTCTGCCCCAGTTGCTGATTCTAAAATCGCAATAGCTGTCTCATCGCAGCTGGACTCAATAGCGAGAACGCGCATGGTCAATGCTTGATTTAGGAAGCTTTTTTACGACCACGTGTACCCTTAGGTTTGGGTGTGGGCTTGGTTTCGGGTTCCTCGCGGATGAGGGTGGGTCCTTCTTTTCCTTCCACACAGTCTGCGGTTATGAGCACCTTGGTGATGGTCTTATCACTGGGTACTTGGTACATCACCTCTAGCATGAGTTTTTCAAAAAGTCCACGTAGGGCGCGAGCACCTGTACCACGCGCTATGGCTTGACTCGCCATGGCACGAAGGGCATCGGGCTCTATCTCCAACTCCACATTATTCATCTTGAGCAGCTTGCCATACTGCTTTGTCAGAGCATTGCGAGGCTCTGTCAGCAGGGACATCAGCTGATCTTCTGTCAATGTGGTCAGTGCGGCAAAAATGGGTAAACGACCGACAAGCTCTGGTATCATACCAAATTGGAACAAGTCCTCTGGCACAGCCTTGGCGAGTACTTCCTCCTCGGTGAATTCCTTTTTACTGCGCTCATCCTCAATGGAGGAGAAACCAATATTAGCAGCCCCTAAGCGCTTGCGAATAATGTCCTCAAGTCCAACAAAGGCACCACCACAGATGAAGAGAATACGGTCTGTGTTGACGCGTATGTACTGCTCATTGGGGTGCTTGCGTCCACCCTTGGGTGGTATGTTGCACTCTGTGCCTTCAATGATTTTGAGAAGGGCTTGCTGTACGCCCTCACCCGATACGTCGCGAGTGATGCTGACATTCTGAGTCTTGCGACCAATTTTGTCAATTTCGTCAATGTAGATGATACCACGCTCTGCCTTGGACACATTCATGTCAGCGGCTTGGAGGAGGCGCAGAATGATATTTTCCACGTCTTCACCCACATAGCCAGCCTCGGTCAAGGTGGTGGCATCAGCGATGCAGAAAGGAACATCCAGTATACGTGCCAAGGTTTTGGCAAGCAGGGTTTTACCCGAACCAGTAGAACCAGCTAGCAAAATATTGCTCTTTTCAATCTCAATGTCATCATTGGTTTTTTCCTGACGCAAACGTAGGTAGTGATTGAACACAGCGACGCAAAGCGTCTTTTTCGCCAAGTCTTGTCCTATGACAAAGCGGTTGAGTTGCTCATGCAGTTGTGCTGGTGTAGGGAGGGATTCAATGGACTTTGTCTCTATCTCTAGTGCGCTATCATCTGCCCCTTCTTCCTGTGGCAGCACCTCGGGGTGCGTGCCTCGGACAAGGGATATAATACGCTCTGCGGCGATGTCGCCAATCTCGCTACACAGCATCTTGTAAGTCATTCCTTCGACGCATTGGAAGCAGATATTTGCTCCATCAATGGTCAGCATGGGACGACCTTCGTTTTCCTCACCTCCGCAGAGGGAGCACAAGCGGTTTTTAGATGCCATAATGCTTATTGTTTTTCTTCTTTATGGGTGAGAATGCGGTCAATGAGGCCGTAGGCCAGAGATTCTTCCGCACTCATGTAATTGTCTCTGTCCTGATCCTTTTTGAGCGTGCGTTCCGTCTTGCCTGTATGCTTGGCAAGGATGGCGGTGAGCCTCTTGTCCAGACTGAACATGAAGTTAATCGTGCGCTCCACATCAGCAGCTGTACCGCTAGCACCGCCGCGTACCTGATGTATCATCACATGAGAATTGGGCAAACAGAAGCGTTTTCCCTTTGTTCCTGCTGCCAGCAAGACAGAGCCCATGGAGGCCGCTATGCCTATGCAGTAGGTATTGATATCGCAGCTGATGAACTGCATGGTATCGTAGATAGCAAGCCCTGCTGTAACAGAGCCACCGGGAGAATTGATGTAGATATGGATATCCTTCTTGGGATCAGTCATCTGCAAAAAGAGTAACTGAGCAATAACAGAGTTTGCTACGGTGTCGTCTATTTCTGTGCCAATAAAGATAACGCGGTCAAGAAGCAAGCGAGAATAAATATCATAGGCACGCTCCCCGCTATTGGTTTTTTCAATCACAGTGGGAACGTAATAGTAGTTTTTTGGGGTGTTGTTTTCCATAATTAAAACGGCAAATGTTTTCTCTGCTAAATTGAGTTTAGCACAAACGAAGTCAAATGAAAAGAAGTATTTTTGGCATAAACGTTGTAGCCTACGCTAACTAGCGAAAATACAAGGCAGCGGCTTCCTTGATATGATCCAGAGCCTGATGAACAGTCAAGTGACTAGTATCAAGCGTATAATGCGCTGTTTTGGCATAGACAGGATAGCGTTGAAGGCAGAGCTCGCGTATGCGATCTTTCAAGGGGACTCCCCCCATCAATAGGGGGCGGTG
The DNA here is from genome assembly GCA_964371795.1 of uncultured Akkermansia sp. Classification (GTDB taxonomy): domain Bacteria; phylum Verrucomicrobiota; class Verrucomicrobiia; order Verrucomicrobiales; family Akkermansiaceae; genus Akkermansia. Next base: position 7,938 of record CAYJON010000015.1, read on the forward strand.
GGTGCAACGCGCGGTGCGCTGAATCAGTGTGGGGATATCCACCCGCAACCAGACGACAAAGCCGAGGCGGCGTAGCAGGTCTCTATTCTCCTGTCGCATGGCTACCCCTCCACCAGTGGAGAGGACGCAACGCTCTGCGGATGAGGGGCGCTCATCACAGAGGTAACGTAAAAAAGCGGTTTCAAGTGAGCGAAAATGCGCCTCACCATCTTCGCTAAAAATATCAGAAATGGACTTGCCTAGCTGTTCTTCAATAACAGCATCCATGTCCAGCAGGGGGCGATGCAGCTCCACCCCCAATGCGCGCCCCACTGTCGTCTTCCCACAGCCCATCATCCCAATAAGGATGATATCACGCGCCTTGTGCGCAGACTGTGAAGAGACGTACATATTAAGAGGGGGGGATATAGGATATACTTATTCCCCAAGAATCACCTCACCACGGAATACGATGAGGGCAGGACCAGTCAAGGTCACATTGGAGAATTGATCACCATCGCGCTTGAAGCCAATGGAGAGTATATCACCACCTGCTACTTGCAGGCTGATAGGAGAAGGAGCATCAGTCAGTAGGGCATGAATGAGAGCCGTTGCAGTCATCCCTGTACCACAGGCCAATGTTTCATCCTCCACGCCACGTTCGTAAGTGCGGATTTTGAGCAGCTGAGGCTCTATCACCTCTGCAAAGTTGGCATTAGCACCTGCGGGGGCGTAGGCTTCATTGTAGCGGACAAAGGCACCTACCTTCTTCACATCCAAATCGGCGATGGAGGGCAGATAGCTCACAGAGTGAGGCACGCCTGTGTTGATATAATGGCCTTCGGCAGGCAGTAGGTCAGAGCATGGCAACGCATTGAGGCGCAGATCATGGGGCTTTGTCAATTCTATGGTCACGGAGTCATCCGCATTCACCCTACCCTTGACAACACCAGCCATGGTTTCAAAGCTCCAGACATCCTTTTCTTCATCGCTCAAAAAATCGACAAAGGCGGTGAAGCAGCGGGCTCCATTGCCGCACATCTCAGCCTCACCTCCATCAGAGTTGTAATAGCGCATGCGCACATCAGCACCCTTTTCTGCTGGTTCTACCACCAGCAAACCGTCTGCGCCTACGCCAAAGCGTCTGTCGCAGAGAGATGCAATAATCTCTTTTGACATCAAAGGTGTAAGGGACAAATCTCTATTATCGAGCATGACAAAATCATTGCCAGCTCCTGTCATCTTGTAAAAAGAAATCATCATATAGAGGGATAGTAACATCATTCTAACCGCAATGCAAGGGCGCAACGTGTCAGGCGGGTAAAAAAACACATCCACAGGGGCAATGCCCTGATTAGACTTGCAGTTTTATCCCGCATGTAGCATAATGGCTCGCCTTAATCATGAAAGTCATCCGCCGCCACATCTCGCTCATGCTCGCACTGCGCTACCTCAACCCGCTGCGCAGCATCTTTTCCGTGATGACTCTCATCTGCCTCGTTGGCGTTTCCTTGGGTGTGATGGTTCTCATTGTCGTACTCTCTGTCATGGAGGGCTTGCAACGCGATATGGCGGAAAAGGTTCTCACCTTTACCCCGCACTATGTCGTCAGTCAGTATGACCAGATGGGGCAGTTTATGATGCTGGATGATGAGGAGATTGCTTGGCAAGATGCCATAGATAAAATGCAGGCCATACCCGGTGTACGCTCCGTGTACCCCAAGCTGGAAAGCGATGCCTACATACAGAGCTCTGTTGCGGGCACGACCTACCGTTTTCAATCTGTTGATCCAGAAAATAAGTCACAGATGGATCAGCTCACCCCGCTGCTGCGCGAAGGCAGCTTTGACTTTGGCGCGGGCTATGACTACCAATGTGTCATATCAAGCAAGACAGCCGAAGCCATCCAAGTGCGAGTAGGCGACATGATTAACCTCAATCCCGTTGGCTCTTTGTCAGAGTTTGAAGACATTTACCGCGTCATTGTCCTACCTCTCCAGACGCATGAGAACCAGCAGTTCATGCAGGATATAGGCAGCCTCTTTGAAAAAGCAAGCAAAGAGGGCGACAAGTACCTCCTAGATACAGCCACTTTACAGCGCATCCAAGACGCCATCTCGGCACTCCCCTTTAGCAAGCTGCGCCATGTGGAGATAGAGATTTGCACCTCTCTGGAAGAGATGATAAACAGCCCATCCTTCAATGACGACCTGCGCCAGCGTTGGGAGGCAGAAGTCACCCGTCTCAAAAACATAGACCGCCACCGCGAAAATGGACTAGCCATTGATAGTATTAATGAGCTTGTCATGCCCATTGACTTGGAGGTCATTGGCATCTACCAAGCCCCTGGCAACTTCCCCGGTCCTGCCCTCTTTATGCCTCTTTATGTGGCACAGGAAGCCTTGGGATACTCTCAAGATGGTCGCAATATGATACAAGGCATCAGCATACGCCTAGATGACGCCCACGCCACACAGGGCGTAGAAGCCCCCGTGCGCGACATCATCAACCAAAGCATCATCAAGGAGGGGATAAAGGCGAACGACTGGCAAATCATCCCTTGGACCAACAGCCTCCAGCAGTGGTTCAAACTCATCGCCAATGAGAGAACGATGATGAACTTTGTCCTCTCCATCATCTCCCTCATTGCAGCCTTCTGCATCATGGCTGTCATGTTCACCATGTCCATGCAGCGCAAGAGAGAAATAGCCGTCATGCAGGCACTGGGTGCCACGCCTTGGAAAATCATGCTCATCTTTATCTGGCAGGGTCTCATCATAGGTTTCTTCGGTGCTGTGCTTGGGGTAGTTCTTGCCCTACTTGTGCTGCATTATCGCCTCGACATCCAGTGGCTCTTGGCCAACATGGGGCTTGACCCCTTCCCCATGGAGGCACATGGCATCAGCCTACCTGTAGCCTACAATGTGAACACCTTTGTCAACCAAGCACTCATCGCCTTTATCATGGTGTTAATCGCCTCCATTATCCCAGCCTACTGCGTCTCACGTCAGGATGCATCCAAGGCACTACGCTCCAATTAAGCCCCCTCTCACCGCCCATGCAAATTTTCTTCGTTCAAGACAAGCAACAAAAAGGTCCATTCAGCGTCGCAGAAATCATCTCCCGCGTGCAGATGGGAGAAATATCTGGTGACAGCATGGGTTGGCACAAGGGCTGCGAAGGCTGGATGCCTTTGCGAGAGTTACCTGCTATGGTGGACTTTTTCCGCCCCGCAGAGCCAGAAAAGCAAGATGAGGCAGACCAAGCAGAGGCCAGCCCCGCCCCCTTTGCCCAGCAGAGCAGCACCCAGCCCACCCAGTCCAGCACCATTTCGGACTACGGCAACACCTCAACAGAGTCCTACCAACAGCCATCCACGCTACCCGCCCTCTTCATGCCTGGCCCGCTACTGCGCTTCATGGCAAGAATGACAGATTACGCGATATACATGGCACTTTACGGTCTAGCCATATTCACCTTTAACATCCCCTTCTCACTAAACATCCTGCCTTCCAATCCTCTCTTGTGGCTGCCCTTTATCCTCTTGGAGGCCATGTGTCTGAAGTTCTGGCATGTCACCCCTGGGAAAAAGCTACTGGGCATCTACGTCTACAACCTCGAAGTGGGGCAAAGCTTGAGCATGGCAAACACGCTACGCCGTAGCTTCTATGTCTTTGTTTTGGGCATGGGTATGATGATTTTCTTTCTCCCCATTCCTGTCGCCTTGATTACAATGGTGATTTCTTTTTACCTCCTGCGTTCGCGTGGCATTACCCCATGGGACAGTCGCGCAAAAACCATCCCTCTACAGCGTCACAAAGCTGGATTTTTCTCCTACTTACTCTGCATCTTCCTGATCATTCAATCTGTGCGCATTTTTGGTGCAGTGGTCAGCCTGTGGGCACCTGATATTGTCACTTTTATAGAGGAGCAGCAAGAAGAGATGGGCGAAGTCATACCAGAATGGACCTTAGATGAGCTTCGTCGCCTTGCCGAAAGCAACAAAGATTGACAAAGGGCGCGCACTGCTGTAATCTCTCTGCTATCATGGCAGGTATTATAGTTGCTCCTAAAGCTCGCATTTTTCACGGACATGACTGGGTCTATGGCTCAGAAGTCCGTGCCGTATTTGGTAATCCCCAACCTGGGGACGTTGTTCTTCTCAAAGATCAACGTGATAAATACCTAGGATCTGCGATGTACAACCCCTACTCTCAAATCATTGCACGCCGATTCTCCCGTCGCAAGCAAGACCTTGATAGGGAATTTTTCATCCGCCGCGTCTCGCAGGCAAAGCTGGTCAGAGAGCGCTTTCTGCCCAATGAAAAACTGCGCCGCCTCGTCTGGAGCGAAAGCGATGGCCTCCCTGGCCTTATCATAGACCAATACGACGACGTCTATGTCATCCAGACCCTCACACTGGCCATGTACCAGAGACTGGGGCTCATTCGCGATATTTTGGTAGACTTGCTAGAACCACGCAGCCTCATCGTCCGCAATGACTCCCCCATGCTAGTTGCAGAGGGCATAGAGCCTCAGACCTATGTTGCCTTTGGCGATGAACCAACCCCCTTTATTGCCGAAAGCCAAGGATTAAAATTCCTCATTGACCTCAGCACAGGGCAAAAAACAGGTCTTTATCTCGACCAATTGCAAAACTACCAAGACATCGCGCGCCTTGCCAAGGGACGTCGCGTGCTGGATTGCTTCTGCAACCAAGGCGGCTTTGCCCTCGCCTGTGCCAAGGCAGGTGCTGCACAGGTCACCGCTGTAGACATCTCTGAGCAGGCGATGGAATCTGTGCGAAAGAACGCAGAACTCAATGGCGTTGAGATAGAAACTGTCACAGAAAATGCCTTTGACTTCCTCAAGAGAGAAAGTGACCTTGTCCGCCAAGGTGCTGACCCCAAGTGGGATCTCATCATCCTTGACCCTCCCAGCTTTACCCGCAACAAAAAGAGCCTTCAAGGTGCCATGCGCGGCTACAAGGAAATCCACCTACGCGCCATGCAGATGTTACCTATAGGCGGCATACTTTCTAGCTTCTGCTGCTCCCACCACGCCAGCTCTGCCATCTTTAAAGAGAGCATAGGTGACGCGGCCGTTGATGGGCACTGCACCCTGCGCCTCCTGTCGCATCATGGACAACGCCCCGACCACCCTGTCCTACTCAACCTTCCCGAGACAGAATACCTCAAGGGCTTCACCTTTGAGATGGTGCCAGGGCGTTAAGGGTATTAAAAATATCCTCGCCATAGCCTAACTATTTTGCTAGACTAACAACAATCACGCAATCATGAAAAAATCATCACTTAGCATGCTGCTTCTTAGCTGCGCAGGATTTATCTTAACGGCTTGCAGTCAAGATCCATACAAATTCATGTTCCTCACTGAGACGAATGATGCCTACGCGGGCGCAAAGCTCACTCTCATGCATAATGGTCACTACTACGACAAGCTGCCTCTACTGACTCAGGATCACTTCCAGCGATTCAAGTCCGTCAAAAACGCTGACGGCAGCTACGGGGTCATTCTCTACCTTAATAAGGCCTATAGTCAGCGTCTCTATACAGCAACTGCTGGCAAGCAAGGGAAACTTGTCCTACCAGTACTAAGTGGACTCGCTTTTGAGCCTCTAATGATTAACGCCCCTGTCACCAGTGGCAAACTCTATGTCAGAAAGGGACTCAATGGCTATGACCTCTACCGTCTTTCCAAGGTATTAGCACCCATGGATGAAAAGGCAGAAGAAAAACGCTACCTCAAGAAGGACCCACGTCCTAAGCATGAGTTCAAGCCCTCAGGCGATATCCACAAGGATACACAGGGACGCCCCATTCCTCAAATACCTAACGTTGCGTCATGAAGCACATTATCTTGCTCTTCATAGCACTCATCAGCTTGCTTCCTCTGCATGCGGCAGAAGCAGAGGTCAAAGACCTCATCTACACCCTACCCACGGATAACACAGAGATATTCGGCAAGAATCCTGAAAAGTACTACATGTATGTGGATAGGCACTTTGAGGGAACGAGCACACGCCCATGGACAGGTGGTACTTTTGGCTTTGTGCGTAATGCCTTTCGCAATAGCGACAAGGAGATTATGCACGCCAAGTTCCACGAAGGTATAGATGTTCTCCCCGAAAAGCGTGATGCAAAGGGAGAACCGCTTGACCTCGTCTACGCCATTGCACCGGGTACTGTTGTCTATGTCAACAACCGCGCAGGTGGCAGCATTTATGGTCGCTACCTAGTCATTGCCCACCGCGTGCCAGAGGGCATCATCTTTTCCCTCTACGCACACATGAAGTCCATCACGGTCAATCCGGGTGAGGAGGTTGCCTCCCACAGCGTTGTCGGTGTCCTTGGATATACAGGAGTGGGTATCAACCAACGCCGCGCCCATCTCCATTTGGAGCTTGGGCTCATGATTAACAGCCATTATAAAAGCATTGCCCCAGCCAGCAATATTCATGATCGCTTTAATGGCTTGAACCTAGTTGGCTTTGACCCTGCGGACATACTTCATGCCAGCAAGGGTGGCAAGCCTGTCTCCATCAGCAAGTACTTTTCCACACTCAAGGAACACTACCGCGTGCGTGTCACACAACGCGGTTTGCCCGACTTTGTCAAGAGACATCCCTTCCTTTACAAGGGTTCTATGGAGGATGCATTGGCTGGAAAGCTACCAAAATCCTTTGACATCAGCTTCACAGGATGGGGGCTACCCATTGCCGTGTACCCATCTGATGAGAGCGTCAAGCAGCCCACCATCATCAAGTGCCAACCAGCACCCACCCTGCAACAGAATGTGACCGTCAAGCGCGTCATGCACACCAGCAAGAACGCTGCCTTTTCTGCCAGTGGACGTCGCTACATTGACCTCTTCCTCTGGTTGCCAAAATCATAAGCCACCCTGTACGCGCCTCCTTTGAAAACGCCCTTGCTCTCCCTCGCGCTCTGTGCCTCCCTGCTTCTCTCTGCTCCCAGCAGTGCGCTGACGCAGGAAGACTACTTTCACCAAGGGCGCGCAAACATAGAGAAGCAGGACTATGAGCAGGCCATCACCCTGCTGAGCCGACTTTCTAGCCTCAGTCCCTACTATTATCATGCAGTGCGCATGCGCCTATTTGCAGCAGCGCAGCTGGGGGATAGGGTCTTGCTCCAACAGCTCAAGGAACTCTGCCTCAGTCCCGATAGCACAACGCGCCGCCTAGCACGTGTTGGTCTATTAGAGCGCACTCTCTCTGTAGAGGAACTACAGGAGGCAACGGAAAAATTGCTCATTTCCTTGGAGGAAGAAAAGCTACAGGATGAGTTCTCAGAGCTACTGCTTATCTACCGCCTCGAATGGCTCAGCAAGTGGGGTGATGCTGACGCAGCTCTAAGCTACGGCAGAGAGCTAGAAAATAACAAAGAGCTGCTGCGCGACAGTACCCTGAGACAGCGCATACGCCTCATCCTTGCAGAGGTCTACTACGCCCAAGCAGCAGAGAGTGATGGGGCAGAACGGGAACAACTGCGTGGCAAAGCAGAAGAGACCCTCCTTCAATTCATTGCGGCACAGCCCGACTCCATCCTACTGGAAGACGCCTTTCTTCTGCTCTCCGAGCACCGCTCCCTGCGAGATAATCCCCATGTCAAATCACGTCTCCTCAGTTGGATAGCACCCGATGTCCTCCATTACAGCCGACGCAGTGCCCTCGCCTTGCAAACGCTTTTTTATATTGAAGAAGAAAAGATCAAAGCGGATGGCAATCTAGACCTCAGTTACGTCAATATGGCACTCTCTGCTGCACCTGACGAGCCCAGCAGCAAAAAATTACTCACCGAGGCGACACGACGACTCTTACTGCGTCATCAGCTACCCGAGGCAGAGCAGTACATCAAACTCATGCCCGAGCAGAGCGCCTACAAGGACTTTTTCCAAGCAGAAATCCTCTTTGACAAAGAGGACTACAAGGCGGCTACAGATCTCTTTTTGAAAGCGAGCAAAAGCCCCGTTCCTGCCCTACGCGACCCAGCGCGCATCAATGCCTTCCTCTCCGCCCTACGCAGCAATCAATACCACATTGCCGATAGTATTGAGTCCACTGCCACCCGCACAGAGGAAAAATGCGCCATCCTGAGAGCCCAGAGCGCGCACTATCTGAACCGCGATTCTGAAAAATCACGACGCAGTGCCTTAGAGCTCCTCAGCCTCTATCCCGATGATTCTGCCGCTAAGGACGTGCGCATGGACCTGCTCCAACTCGCACTAGAAGAGAGCAAGTACGAGGAAATAGAAAAAAGCCTCGAAGAGCTAAAAAAAATCCATAACAGCAAGTGGACCCAGGAGCAAAACAGACGCTACTTTGCCCTGCGCGCACTATCAGCAGAGCGTTTTGAACGCGCTGGTCTGAAGCCCGCACCCTATGCTATCAACACAGTAAGAGAGTTACTTGACGAAAACGAGGATGCATCCATTGATACTTTCCTCACCCTTTTCCTCGGTGACTTGCTCATGGACAAAAAGCGTTTTGCCGATGCCATCGCTCTCTACATCCAGCATGCAAAAAAGAGTGACGATAACGATGGGAGAGCACGCGCGTATCTCCTTGCTGGCATGAGCTCCGAAAGACGTCCCAGCCTCAATGCCCTCAAAAAGGCCATACAATACTACCAGCAAAGCAGCAAAATCAACAGCATACACCGAGAAGAAGCCCTCATACGCTGCGCAAAGCTCTATGTCCGTATAGGAGAGGAAGAGAAAGCCCGCACCCTGCTTCAACCCCTTCTCGATGATAATAAGCTCTCGCCAAAGCTACTCAGCCTCGCACACAGTGTCCTTGCCGATGCTTGGGCGCATGAGGCCAGAGAGCACAAAGAGCTCATCCCGCGCGCGCTGCAACACAGTGCCGCCATGCTTGTCGCCGCCAAGTCGGATCCTGTTTGGCTCAATCGCGCTCGCCTGCACCATGCGCATCTCTGCGGACGCTTTGGGCAGCATTACGAAGCACTTGACACACTGCACGAGCTCATTAACGAATTGCAGCGAGAGCAAATTCTCACACGCGCCGAATGGTACATCTATTACCACGGCACCAGCTCCGCCATCATCCATCATTTGGCAATGAAGCAGTATCAGGAGGCAGCCCAACTCGCAGAGCAAAGTGCCAACTGGGTGGAGAGCAAGCGTAAATCTGGCGACAGAACCCAGCAGCTGGATGAGTTGGAACAGAAGTTCCGCCAATGGGGCAGTCAAATACGCCAGAGCAACTTTATCAGCTCTTAAGAGTGCTTGGTTAACAAACTTTTATAGTGCTGATAGTTCATGTAGGCGAGGTAGCCGCTAATCAGCATCATGAACATCTCCTTCGTCTGCACCGCCCAGAACAGCAGGAGTACGGAGACAACCAAACCTATGCGCGCAGCTAGCAAATCATTGCGCAGCAGCGTACCCAACAGCTTGGAGCCATCCAGAGGAAAGATGGGCAGTAGGTTGAGCAGTGTCCACACATAGCAGACAAAGAAAACGCTCAAGGTAAAAAGAAACATCGTCACACTCAAGCCTCCTTCTACCATCAAGATATCTGCAAACTGATTGAAGGCAAGGTAACCACCATCAGGCAGCAAGAAGGAAAAGGACGACAGGACGGACAGTTTGATGGGCAGCCACAGCATGCCTGTCTTCATACAGATAAAAATCAGCATCAGCACAGCTGGTAGCATACCCCCTATAGGTCCGGCAAGCACAGAAGAAAAATAAGTCCATCGTGTGAAGCGCGCACCATCCAGCGTTGCATGCCCACCCATTCCCTCAATATTCACCGTGGGACTTGCGCCCGCCAGCTTTTGAGCAGTAAGGGCATGCCCAAACTCATGACAGAGCAAGGAAATCATCCCCGCCACAACAAAAAGCAAAGTACTGACCAAATCCATGGATGTATTAATGCTGAGAGCTCCTCCAAGTATTGCCAAAAAGAGCCAAGATAAGGGATGTATACTGACAGGAATCCCAAAAAGTTGAAAACGGATAGTTAGTGCACTCATGTAATAACACTTTAAATTAAAAGCATCTCTATAGCAAGCTTGATGACAAAAAAAATGAAATCTACAGAAAAATGCAAAAAAATGCAAAAAAATGCTTGCCATCATCTACGAAAAACTATATAATCCCCCCGCACCCACAAGGGAGCAAAAACAATCCGGCGTAGCTCAGCGGTAGAGCGGATGACTGTTAATCATTAGGTCGTTGGTTCGACACCAACCGCCGGAGGAATAAAAAACCTTGGAGTTAATAACTCCAAGGTTTTTTTCTTTCTAGCTAAATCACCCTGCTACACCTCCCCCGCTGGTGCTAATAAAGACGAAAATTGTACTTGTAACCACACACATTTCCATGTACGCTACACTCTTATGATAATACGAAAACTTTTACCCATTGCTCTTTGTTTCTTCTGTGTCTCTTGCTCAAGCATGTCCTCATGGTTTAGTGACCCAGTCCCTCTTCTGACAGAGACTCAGCAAAAAAAGTTCACCCGCGTGCAGATTATCTTTAACGCCTTTACTTCTCCCAGTGAAAGCTATAAGAAGAAGCTCAACGGTGAATACCCGCGTGATGTTGTTATCCCCCTGAGTAAAGCCGATGAGGCAGAGCTAGTCGCACTGATTAAGCGTGTGGAAATCAGGAGTGCCGATGAGGTTATAGCCTGTGTTTCTCTTGCTTACATCCTCTCTTTTAATCTCTGTGATGAAAATGGCAAGGTAATCGTTGAAGAATTGGATCTCCATCCAGTTCCAGAAAAGCCTGAGTACGCGCTAAATCGCGATTATTATTATCATCTCAATGAAAAAGATGCAGCACGGTTCAGGGAAATAGTATACTCTGCCATCGACGCACAGGATATTTATGCTTATAAGCTAAATAAGCGTGAAGGCTGCTCCTCATGCGGAGAAAGCTGTAGCATAGAAGTGAGCCTTTAGCCCGCTGCCCGCTGCCCGCAGCCCGCTAGAAGCTAGGGAAGTTCGGTGATTGCCTCAATTAGCTATCGCTTTTAAGACTTGGTAATCCATTGATCTCGCAAGGAGATGCATTATTTTACTGAAATCGGCGTAGCAGCTTAGCGCTGGCTGAAAAATGCAATCCCTGTGAAGCAGGGATGGAAAGAGGCTCTCCGCTGAGCGGATGATGCCCCTGTCGTGCAGGGCGCGTCTTTTGCGAAAAGCTGCCAAAGTTATGCAGACGCAGCGTCCCCTGCGCGCTGAGCTTGACAATACTGGCCAGCACAGCATCCACCGTGGCTGTTGCTGTCTGACGCGTGCAACCTATGCCCATGTGACGCTGCACGCGGGCGATGAGCTCTTTTTTGTTCATGGGGCAGGATAAAGCTTGTGCGCCTTAACCCCCCATTCATCGCACTGCCAGCTAGCACCGCCATCATGGCTGGTAAAGATGCAAACACCGCCCGTTGCCACCTTGATATCATGCTTGGCACAGAATGCCTCATAGTCACCAGTGATGTGTGGCGCAAAGCGCATGATGCCATTGGAGGAGACGCAGAAGAGTACCTCATCCTCGGCAATGCTGTCACATAGCTCTTGCCAACTGCTGAGTATGGCATCAACATCCACCTCCCAGCCATGGGGGACAATGGCCTTGCTGTTCCATAGGTCAATGATTGCCTTGCCTCTGGCGCGTAGTTCATCATCGGAGAGTCCTTCGTGATTAATACCAGACTCCTCGCAGCAGTGCTTGCCGAGACGACGTTCTACCTGTGCCTCCACTTGATTCTCATCAGGACCGTAGAAGACCTCAAGAAAGCGTTCATCTGGCATTACAGCGCAGGGGCAGCCCAGTTCTTCCGCTGCGAGTGCCGCTGTAGAAAGCGTACGCAGGAGGGGTGCTGCAACAATGCGGCGGGGGATGAGATTCTTCTCCAAAAGGTATTTTCCAATGGCTCGTCCCCTCTGCTGTTCCACTAGGGGCAAATCTGTATTAGAACCCACGCGTGTCGGTTCTTCTCCAGGACGAAAGGTGTTACCATGACGGGCAATGATGAGTGTTTTCATACTGTATCTTAGGCGGGGTCTTCTTCGACTTGTAGGTGGTTGATGATATATTGGCGACGACTCTCTGTGTTATCACCCATGTAAAAACCAAGTAATTCTTTGATATTGTGGGCATGTTCCAAGCTCACCTTGTCGAGTCGTATATCCTCGTTGATGAAGTCCTTGAACTCATTGGGTGAGATTTCGCCCAAGCCCTTGAATCGTGTGATTTCTGCCTGCTTGCCCAGCTTTGAAATGGCTTTAACGCGCTCTTCATCGCTGTAGCAGTAGATGGTTTCCTTCTTGTTGCGCACACGGAAAAGTGGCGTTTGGAGAATGTAGAGATGCTCTTCCAATATCAGTGGCTTAAAGTATTGGATAAAGAAAGTGAGCAGCAGGAGGCGTATGTGCATGCCGTCCTCATCCGCATCGGTGGCGATGATGATTTTGTTGTATCGCAGATCCTCCATGCTCTTGTCCACGTTGAGGGCGAGGTGGAGGAAGTCCAACTCCTCGTTGCAGCTTTCTTCAAAAATGGCAGCACGGCTCTTTCCGTAGCAGTTGGCGGGTTTCCCTCGCAGGGAGAACACAGCCTGCGTCTCGGCATCACGAGCCGTTGTGATAGAACCCGAGGCAGAATCACCCTCAGTGATGAAGAGCATAGTCTCCTCTCGCCTCTTGTGCTTGGTGTTGTAATGAGCACGGCAGTCGCGCAGCTTTTTGGTGTGTATCTTGGCTTTTTTGGCACGCTCCTTTGCGACCTTGCCTGTGACACCAGCTACTTCCTTGCGGGTGCGCTCATTCTCCTTGATTTTTTCTTCGAGCAGCTCTGCGACATGTGGATGACGGTGGAGGTAGTTATCCAGCTCTCGTGAAAGGAAGTTGCCTATGAAGGTACGTATGGTCTCCTTGCCCGGCCCCATGGTGGAGCTACCCAATTTTGTCTTGGTCTGGGACTCAAAGACAGGGTCAATAACGCGTAGGCTAATTGCCGCCTCTATGCTGCCGCGTATGTCGGATATTTCGTAATTCTTTTTATAGAAATTCTGTAGTGACTTCGCTATAGCTTCTTTGAAGGCAGACTGGTGCGTGCCACCCATGGTGGTGTGCTGACCGTTGGCAAAGGAATAATACTCTTCGCCATAATTGCCACCGTGCGCAATGACCACCTCTATATCGTCTCCTAAAAGGTGAATGGGTGCGTAGCGTGCTTCGCTGGTCATCTCCTCTTCCAGCAAGTCAAGCAGACCATTCTGCGAGACAAAGCGTTTTCCATTAAAGCGGATTTGCAGTCCCTTGTTCAGGTAGCTGTAATAGCGGCACATGCGCTCCACCACCTCATGCTGGAAGGCGGCATTCTCTGGGAAAATCGTGCGGTCTAGCAAAAAGCTCACCATGGTACCATCTGCCTCCTCAGTTGCCTCTGTGTGGTCGCTGCCCTCCAGCAGTATTCCTTCGGCAAAGGCGAGACGGCGCGTCTCTCCCTGTCTGAAGCTCTGAATTGTAAAATGGGAAGAAAGCGCATTCACCGCCTTGATACCCACGCCATTGAGACCCACAGATTTTTGGAAGGCTTCGCTATCATACTTGCCCCCTGTGTTCATCTTTGCCGCGCAGTCATAAAGCTTCCCTAGAGGGATGCCACGTCCGAAGTCGCGTACAGAGCAAAGCCCCTCCTTGTCTATGGTGATGACAATGCGGTTGCCCGACTTCATCACAAATTCATCGACAGAATTGTCTATGACCTCTTTGAGCAAAACATAAGGACCATCATCGGGGGAGCTTCCGTCGCCCAGCTTTCCAATGTACATTCCGGGTCGCAGTCTTATGTGCTCGCGCGGTTCTAATGTAATGATGGCGTCTTCTGTGTATTGCGATGGCATGCGGCTATTATAATGAGCAAAGCGGCTTTTGGCAAGGATTAGCTACAACGCAGGAAAAAGACAATGATGATTATGCCGATAATGATATGATAAGCACTGATGGAACTCTCTTTCGTATCGTCCTGATCTATGTATACTTCTTCTTCCTCTTCGGTTTCTGTTTCCTGCCCCGCGTTAGGCATCTGCCAAGACTGATTAGGCAGCATGGTAGGTGGAATATTTTTGGGAATGGGGGGAAGCCCCGAAGGCATAGGCGCAGGTGTGGGTACGGATTCCGCCTCTGGCACGGCAACTTGCTGTGGGAGCGTAGGCTGCGGCACGTTGAATGTAGGAAGAGGGGGGGCAGTAGGCATCTCAAAGCTGGGCATCTGCACCTTGGCCGCGGCTGTCAGGGAGTGCTCGTACTTTTCAATCTGCTCAGCACGCTGCGTCTGCTCATTGAGCATCTGTTGCAGCTGCTCGAGGTTGCGTTGAGTCATCGCTTCGAGCTCCGCGCTCTGTCGCTTGAGAATCTGTTCGCTATCCGATGGATCTATCATAAAATGAGGTGAGGTTGAGGCTAGACTGATTTGGACTTGGAGGCTTGGAGAATGACGCTGATAATTTTGGGCTTATCTCCACGCGCGTGCCAGACAAGATAAAGAAAGTCAGCGGGATGAATATCACCATGCTCTGCAAGGAAGGCTCTATCCTTTTCGCAGTAATACATGACAGAAGGATCTAGTATGCCGTGCAGCTTTGCCTCCGCTTTGCGTATCAGGCGAGGCATGTAGGGGATATCTTGAAAGGTCTCCGACTCGCGGGGCAATTGAGATTCCAGCAAAAACTGCGTCTGCCCGCGCCTCCCCCTCTGGGATATATTGAAAAAAGAACGCCTTGCCGCCGCTATGAGCAAGCAGGTTGAAGGACTGGGATTCCCCATAGTGGCGTAGTCTCTGATGTAGGGAAAAAGCTCTGTTGGATAATAACCTATACTAGTGAAGAGTTCCACCTCATCAGGCATAAAGAAGTTCTCCACTTGACGATGCGGCGAGGCATGATAACGCTCCACTGCCTCGCGAAAAATTCGCATGAACTGATCATTCCATTTCATATGCTGTTAGTATAAAAAAGTCATGCTTGAGAATCAAGCACAAATTTATTTCAACACACGTCCAATCTCACGGTTGACTGCAACGAAGATGGGAATAGCAGAGATGACAACACAGACCAACAGGGCTGCCCCAATTAGCTGCACTTCAGACATGATTTCTTCTAGGGTCAAGAGATGTTTCCCCTGCTTGAAAAACTGGGTAAAGACAACCTTTTGCGCCTCCATGAAGGCGTAGATGGCAGCAAAGAAAGACACCGCCACCAGAAAAATGTTTTCCACAATAAATGTACCTGCTAAGAGGATGGGGCGTATGCCAAAGCTCTTCATCAGGGTGTAAATGTACTCATTCTGTCTGTACTCCATACTCGCTAGCGCGGTAAGGAGGATGCCGACAATGAGGGCAATACCGAGGCTGAAGCCCGCCCTCGCCTGCCCCTGATTGCTGAGGTAGACATTGAGGTTTTTGATAAGGGGAATGGCGGAATTAATCTGCCCCTTGATGTCCTCTAGCTTGACATAATTGCGCAGGTAGGCCTCCATTTGTTGCAATTTTTCCAGACTAAGGGTCTCATCCTGTGTGCGTAGAACAATCTGCATGGGCGCGGTTTTGATGCGCTTTGCGTCGGAAAAGGTCAAGGCTGTCTTCGGCGACACCAGCAAGACTCTCCCTGTATTGGCGCGCATGAGAGGATGCTCCGCAGGCAGGTGTCGCACATGCACAGTCAGTCTATGTCCGCGTGTCTCCACGTTACGAAAACCCTGAGGAACACCCAAGTCAGGACTAACTAAAAGAGTAGGCAAACCTTTTACCATGAGAGGGTAAAACTGACTATTGCGATTATGATCATAGGTAATAATCGCTATAGTACGCAATTTTGCATCATTAGACAAGTAGCCTATGCTACGGCTGCACCATGACTCCACCGCAAGGGCTTTGGTGATTTCACCCTCGCTGGGAAAGCTGATATTGGACTTTTCAGAGCGTGCAAACATGCTGATGCTATCTGCTCCCTGCTCCCTGATACGGTCTTGTATTGTCTTGGTTGTAATGACATAACTACCCAAAAAGAAGAGCGCGCATAATGAAAGGAAAAAGACCACGAGTATACGCGCCAGAGGACTCGACAGGCGAGTCAACCAGCGATGCAGGGTATCTTTACAAAGATACACGAGTGTCAAAATCAATGATCTCATGGGCTAGGGGAAAGAGGCGAGCATCATGGGTGCTGATGATGCAGATTTTTTCTGTGGATTCTTCCACAATACGCTGGCTGATAATCTTTGTGTTAGCATCATCTAAGCCTGATGTTGGCTCATCCAGCAGGACTATGGGGGCATTTTTCATCAAGGTACGCGCAAGGGCGGCACGCTGCGCCTGACCACCAGAGAGTCTGTCCGCACGGCGTTTGCGCATTTCCTTGAGACCAAGGTCTTCTAGCAACTCCTCGCAGCGGTTTTTCCACACACTACTAGGCAGGATGGCCATCTCTGCCGCGAGGCGTAGATTACGCTCCACGCTAAGCAGGGGCAAGAGGTTGATACCCTGAAACATGTAACCTATATCCCGTTGCAAATAAAGGCGAGAACCTACCTTATTCTTGGTAGGGCTGATTATCTTGCCACGCTTCGCGCGCAAGTAACCAGCCAAAATCTTAAGCAATGTCGTCTTCCCCGAGCCAGAATAACCTTTGAGCACGGTGATACCAGGGCGAAAATCATGGCTAAAGCTCTCTAGGACAGGAGCTTTTCGTGTATAAGCAAAGGAGATATCATTACAACACAGAATCATGGTTCCTCACCCTCTGGAATCAATATAAGCTCCTCATCCGTCTCTAGCAAAAGATTATAACCGGGGAAACTCTTCTTGATAAGCTCTTCTTTGTCGCGGCTATTTTCTGCAATATCTCCAGAGTAATGCTCGTGCATATTCACGCGCTTAAGCTTATCAGATACCTCATAGAGCAGCTTTGTCTGTGCCGTGCTACCCAGCAGGGAGAAGGACAAATCTGCCTGATCCTCGGGCAGGATGAAGTAGTAAACAAAGCCCTCTGAACTACCCGATTTTTCCAAGCGGCGATGGGAGAAAGTTCCCACCAGCTTCTTGCCAGCAGGCAAATCTATAGAGGCGCTAAATTTTTCCGTTGGCAGCTGTGTGAGGACAGCCTGCGTGATGGGAATAGCTATATAAAATGCCGAGTCGTCAATGGCAGTGGCAAAATGGGGTATGGGCTTGGTTTCAAAAACCTCATCCTTATCAGGTAAAACGATTTGAAACTGGATACGACCGTCAAAGGGCATGATGACGCTACTGGCCTCCTCCTTCTTTTCAAACTCCTTGGTCATGCGCTTAGGCGCGCGTTCCAACTCACGCTCTGCCAGTTCTATACGCTCATCAATATCTTCCAAAGCCTGCTTGGTAGGAGGCTCTCCATCCACTTGAATATCTGTGGCATAGCGTTGTTCCCTTTCGGTGAGACTGAAGTAGAATTCCAGCTCCTTACGCTGCTTTTGGAGAGTGCGTATATTATCACGACGCGTGATGCGATCGCTGAGTATATTAATCTCCAAATCCTCCTTAGCATCCTTGAGATCCTCTTCGTTCACACGTGCGATAATCTCACCTTTTTTGTAATGTACCTTGTCGTGGGAGAGTTGGGTAACAATGCCCTGTTCACCTATACTGAGAACATCTAACTGCTCTGGCGTTACCTTAGCAGGATAGATTCCAACCTCCACCGTTTCGGCAGAGATGGACAAACTGAGAGCGAGAAGAGAAAAAATGACAGAGGGTATACGCATGCTGTTACCTCAGTCTAGCAGAAAGCCATCCACAGGTCAAGACCACAATTACACGGAATAGTGTTCTATAAAGAAAACTTATTTTAGAAAGAAAATATGGTATAATTTATGATAGATTTATAATACAAAAAACCAATAGTCTTTAATCAAGAAGAACTACATCCCTCTTAATAAGTGCCTTAATTCGTATCATATATCTAAGTCCACCAAATGCCGAAATAATCAAAAAAGCGAGGGTATTTTTCTAACAGCTTTTTGGCTTTTTCGCTTGACCTAACAAGCCAATTTGCTAATATGTTTAGTGAAACAGGAAACTTCATACCCTGTCTGCAACTCAACCACTATTTATATTATGTCATCCACCATCCTCCATATCGGCGTAGGTAATTTCCATCGCGCACATGAAGCCTATTATATGCACCAGCTCCAACAAAGCGCAAACCCTACCGATTGGAAGTTGTGTGGTGCGATGTTGCTCCCCTCTGATGAAAGACTCTATCGTGCTCTCAAGCAACAAGAACAACGCTATACCCTCACCATTTGTGGGCGCAAGGGCGAAGATATTTGCGAGGAAGTACGCTCTATCAGCAATCTCTACTGGGCAATGGAACAGAGCGAAGAAATCATGCAGCTCATCGCCCAGCCCGATGTTCGCATCATCTCTTTGACCATTACCGAAGGTGGTTACAACATGGACAAGGCCACAGGTGAGTTCATGCTTACCAGCCCCGACATTGCCCACGACATTGCCAACCCAAGCAGCCCACGCACGGCATTTGGCTACATCGCAGAGGGTCTCCGCCGCCGCATCGCAGCGGGTGCTGGTCCACTTACCCTGCTTAGCTGTGATAACCTGCAACACAATGGTAATACAGCAAGCCGTGCATTCAATAGCTTCTTTGC
This sequence comes from uncultured Akkermansia sp., assembly GCA_964371795.1. Lineage (GTDB taxonomy): Bacteria > Verrucomicrobiota > Verrucomicrobiia > Verrucomicrobiales > Akkermansiaceae > Akkermansia. Next base: position 26,627 of record CAYJON010000015.1, read on the forward strand.
CGCACAGGACGCAGAGCTCGCAGCTTGGGCAGAAAAGAACGTCAGTTACCCCAACAGCATGGTAGATCGCATCACACCAGCAACAACTCCTGATGACATCACACGCCTCAACGCGAAAAATGGCACGCAGGATGCAGCCCCAGTCTACTGCGAAGACTTCATCCAATGGGTAGTAGAAGACAACTTCATCGCAGGTCGCCCCGATTGGGAAAGAGTGGGCGTAGAGATGACAGACGATGTCACCAATTATGAGTTAATGAAACTCAGCCTACTCAACGCCTCCCACACCCTGCTGAGCTATCCTTCCTTCCTCACAGGCTACAGAAAGGTTGATGAGGCCATGTCTGATGAGCGCATTGTGCGCTTTGTAAGAGAGTTCATGGACAAGGACATCACCCACTTGCTGGTCGCACCTCCCAATACTGACCTAGAGCTGTACAAGCAAACACTGGTAGAACGCTTTGCCAACCACAGCGTCAGTGACCAGATTGCCCGTCTCTGCTATGACGGTCTTTCCAAGTTCCCCGTCTACATCGTCCCCAATCTTTCCAAAATGCTGGAAATGAAAGCTGATTTGACACGCGTAGCCTTCCTTATTGCCGCCTACCGTCATTACCTGAAAACTCTCGTTGATGACAAGGGCGTCGCTTATGAGGTAGCAGAACCATGGATGAACCCCCATGATGAAGGCTGCATCCAGAGCGAAAATGTCACAGATTTCTTCAATCTCAGCGCATTCCAAGCAGTAAAACTTGCTGATTATCCCGATTTTGTCACACTCTACAAGCAGATGGTCGAAGCCATCGCAACACGTGGAACAATGACAATCATCGAGCAACTCTGATCCCATGAGCAACCCTCCTATGACCACACCTCGTGGTTTGGGTCCCTTTGCAATACTGACCTTTATCTACTTTCTTGTTGGCTTTTTGACAACAATTAATGGTCAGTTGCAAGGGCCTCTCAAAACCTCATTTCTCTCTGAAGCGCATGAGCTGAAAAACACGCTCACTACCTTCATATCCTTCTTCTTCTTCCTCGGGTATCTGCTCAACAGTACCCGAGGAGGGAAGTGGATCAATGAGTTTGGCTACAAAACCACCCTGATGCGTGCTCTCTACTTTATGGTAGGGGGCTTGCTCTGCTACGCTCTATCCTCTCTCTTTGTTGTCCATTGGCCAGAGGGTTATATCATGCTAGGGGCAGACAAAATCCCCTACGGTTACATGATGTTCCTGCTGGGATGCTTCTTCATGGGTACAGCCGCAGCTATAGGTCAGGTGGTGATTAATCCCTACATTGCCGCCTACGAGTTACCTGGCACGCAACCCGTGCAGCGCATTAACATTGTCTGCGCCATCAATTCCTTGGGTACGACCATTGCACCATTCTTTGTCACAGGCATTATCTTTGCCGGTGTTGCCATGGTTGATGTGCAGGCTAACCAGCTGCTCTCCCCCTTGCTTATCATGGCAGGTGTCGTGGTACTCATCACTTGGATGACCTCCCGCCTCTCCTTGCCAGATTTGGCAGAGACTCGCAGTAGCGATGCCTCGGAGCTCACCCGCAGTGTATGGAGCTTTAGCCACCTGAAGTGGGGCGTTATCGCCATCTTCTTCTACGTGGGTGCAGAGGTTTCTATCGGTGTGAATGTTAACCTACACGCCATGCAATTAGCAGAACAGGGTCAGTTGACCTTCTTTGGTGAAAACAATATCACCCTAGGTGGTATGGAGCTGGGCATACCCGCCATGCTAGCTACCCTCTACTGGGGTGGTCTCATGGTAGGACGTATTGTGATGAGTTTCTTTAACAAGGTCTCACCACGTGCTATCCTCGTCACCACCTCTATTTCTGCCATCATCCTCACCAGTGTAGCCATCGCCAGCAATAACCTCTGGGTACTCATTGCAGTTGGTCTCTGCCACTCTGTCATGTGGGGTGCAACCTTTACCCTAGCCATTGTCGGACTCAAGCAGTACACATCCAAGGCCTCTGGGGTCTTTATGATGGGCGTATTTGGTGGGGCGATATTCCCCCTTCTCCAAGGAATGATTGCCGACCAAACAGGCTCTTGGCAATATAGCTGGCTCATTGTGATTGCCTGCGAAGCCATGCTGCTGTACTATGCTCTCTGGGGTTCCCGCGTTAAACAACAAAATCTTATATAATCATGTCATCTCAATCTATTATTGTCGGACTCGGTGAGTTGCTCTGGGACATACTCCCAGATGGCAAAAAACTGGGTGGAGCACCTGCCAACTTTGCCTTTCATGCGGCTCAGTTGGGTTATGAAGCATGGGCTGTGAGCGCGGTTGGCCATGATGCCAATGGGGATGAAATCCTCGATCGCCTTGCGAAGTTGCCCATGAAGCACCATATCCAACGTCCCCCCTACCCCACGGGTACGGTGGAGGTCACGATGAAGGGTGCTATCCCCAGTTACAAGATATGTGAAGGTGTGGCATGGGATCATATAGCTTGGGATGAGACCATGGCAGAGTTAGCCCCACGCACCCGCTGCGTGGTATTTGGCACCCTCGCCCAGAGAAACGAAATCTCTCGCAACAGCATACGCAAGTTCCTAAGCAATATGCCACAGGAAAATACCCTGAGAATATTCGACATCAACCTGCGCCAAAACTACTACAATGCTGAGATTATTGAAGAATCATTGCAGCTATGCAATGCCTTCAAAATTAATGACGAAGAAGTAGGAATCCTTCAAAAGCTCCTTCCCGACCTCCCCGATACCATGTTGGACTGCGCACGCTATTTTGTGAAAAAGTACCAGCTGCGTTACCTCATCCTCACCTGCGGCAAAGCGGGCAGTTACCTCTTCCGCGCAGAGGATGTGGACAATCACAGCTTTGTCCCCACGCCAGATTCTCCTGTAGTTGATACAGTTGGGGCGGGCGATTCCTTCACCGCCTCACTGGCAGCAGCCTTGCTCAGCGAGGTATGCAGCCTCCAAGAAGCACACCAATTTGCCACCGATGTGGCAACATTTGTCTGCTCCCAAAAGGGAGCAATGCCCTGTTTACCAACAGAGTTTTCGCAGCAATTGCGCAAATGAAAAGCCTCTACCTATCTCTATTATTCGCCCTAGGGCTATCTGCTAGCGCCCTCCAAGCAAGCACTCCGCATGCGGAGGCGCGCAAGCAGATTGGCGTGACCACATCCTACAACCCCGCCTACGTTGCCATCCCCTACCCCAATGGAGATGTCCCCAAAAACAGCGGAGTCTGTACCGATGTGGTCATCCGCGCCCTGAGGGGCATGGGCTTGGACTTGCAGAAAGCAGTCCACGAAGACATGAAGGCCAACTTCTCTGAATACCCCACTATTTGGGGCCTGAAGCGACCAGACAAAAACATTGACCACCGTCGCGTACCCAACCTGCGCCGCTACTTTGAGCGACAGGGCTGGAGTCTCCCCCTCAGCGAGAAAGCTGAAAACTTCAAAGCCGGCGACATCGTCACCTGCACCCTGCGCGGCTCTCTGCCTCATATCATGATTGTCAGCGACAAAAAAAGCGCCGATGGCACGCCCCTTGTCATCCACAACGTAGGCAGAGGAACCGTGGAGGAGGATTTCCTCTTCCATTCCCCCCTTAATGGTCACTACAGAATCAACCTGAAGAAAAAAGCCAGCAAATAAGAGCGGCTTGCATTGACACTTGCCTAGTAAGTGTCTTTTTGCTATAGTGTGCGCGCTACATGAATCTTGATACCCCTTCTTTTTCCGCAGCTAGTC
>CAYJON010000016.1:0-29182 GCA_964371795.1 uncultured Akkermansia sp.
CTCGGTGGTGCTGACTTGCTGCGCCGTGCCATGGGTAAGAAAGATGAGAAAAAGATGCAGGAGCAGCGTATCGAGTTTGTTAAAGGCTGCGCTGACACCAACGGCATCTCTGAAAAGGTAGCCAACGCCATCTTTGACAAAATCCAGATGTTCGCAGGCTACGGCTTTAATAAGTCGCACTCCGCCTGTTATGCAATGATTTCATACTGGACAGCCTACCTCAAGGCGCATTTCCCAGTGGAATTCCTCTGCGGTCTGATGTCCAATGAAAACACAAATGAGAAAATTGGTGTTTTCATCCTAGAGGCGAGCCGTATGGGCATTGAGGTATTAGGACCCTGTGTGAATAAGTCCTTTGAGAAGTTCCAACCCGAAATGCGCCCCAATGGGAAACTAGCCGTGCGCTTTGGTCTGGCATCAGTCAAGAGCATGGGCGCAGAAAGCGTGCGCGTCATCGTGGAAGAGAGGGAAAAGAATGGTCCTTACAAGGACATGGAGGATTTTGCTTACCGCATCCCGCCCCAGAATTTACGTCGCACTCATCTCGAAGTACTCATCCAAGTCGGCGCCTTTGACTGGATGCGTCAGTCACGTGCCCAGATGTTTAGCACCATAGAAGAATGCCTCGCCAGTGCGTCCTCTGTCCATCAGGACAATGCCTCGGGTCAGATGTCTCTCTTCGACATGATGGAGACAAGCAACATGGCAAGCACTAGCAAGAAGCACATGCTGCCAGAATGGCCCATGGAAGACCGCCTCAATGCGGAAAAGGATTACACAGGCGCTTACTTCTCTGGCCATCCTCTTGATAGCATGCGTGGTATTATTGACCATGCACGTTACACACGCATAGGCACACTTCCCGACCTCGCAGCGGAAGAAATCACCCAGCAGCATAACATGGCGGGTATGATACGTAGCATCACGGTGAAGCTGAGCAAGAAGGGGCAAAAGTTCGCTATTCTTCAGGTGGAGGACTTCACAGGTAGCACAGAAGTCGCGCTCTGGTCAGACAGCTACGCAAAGGCCATGGAAAATGAGGAGCTTCTTCAGGTAGGCAGCTTCATACGCTTCCGCGCACGTATTTCTATAGATGAAAGAACGGAGGGCAAAAAGGTCGCTGGTAGTGTCATAGAGCCCCTGTCAAAACGCTTTGCGAAGGGAAATCAGGCTGCAAAGCATTATGAACTCACGTTAAGTACAGGTCGCCACAGCGAAGAGGACATAGATCATATCAAGTCCATCCTCTTGGAACATAGTGGACGCACGCCTGTGCATCTCACCTTCCGCAATAGCTTGGGCTCTCGCCTCTGCCTCGAATTGGGGGACAAGTACCGCGTCTCACCCAATGACGAGCTAGATCGCAAGCTTTCCTTTTACAAATAATACATTTGACTATGAAAAAATTACAACTCATCTTTTCCTTTCTCATCTTGGGTGCAGTTGCTTACACCATCTACTTCTTTGTCAAGGATGGACAGTTGCGCTGGGAGGGATGGGGAAAGCTCTTTGTTAGCTCTGACACCCGACCAAGAGAGCCAGAGATTATCATCCCTGAGGGCGGTGTGAAGAGCAATACTCTTTCGCTGGAGTTGATGCGCCTTCTCGTCCAAGAGAAAACTCATCTCAATCCCAGCTTTTCCCCCTTGGGAACAGGCATGATTTTGGAGCAACTCCACGAGATGCTTCCCGAGGCGCAGGCGAGTCTCATCAAAAGCTTGCTAGAAAAAAATGGCAAGCAAGCCCCTCTCTCAACTCCAGCTATAGGGATGAGCAGCCTTGTGATTGATGAATCCTTGCCACGTGCGGAAGGTGAGTTTGCGGCAAATCTTCCTCGCCTGCTATTAACGCGCGAGAAGACAGAGGCTATTATGACGCTCAATGAGTGGCTGACCCTGCATAGTGACGGTCTCATACAAAGCGGCATCAAAGCCCATCAAATCCCTGATAGGATGTCACTCTTCGCAGTCAATGCTATCGCACAACCCTTTCGCTGGTTGCATCCTGTGGAGCAGGATGTACTAAACGACATGGTCTTCACCCCCAGAGGAGAGACTCTGGCAAAGAAGGTGAGCTGCCTGAGCACCAGTGCGCCATTGCGTTTTATTGACAGCGTTGATTTCATCGCTGTAGCGCAGTTTTTCCAGCCTCGCATCCCACAGGGGAATCCCACCTGCTTGCTTCTTATCATGCCCAAGCATGAGGATATTCGTCGTTTTGTTGAGGAGATGAGCCCTGAAAAGCTATCCACCATTCGAGCTGCGCTCGCACAGACAGAGCCTCGCTTCTGCTACCTGCGCTTCCCCCTCTTTACCCTGCCAACAGTGGCTAGGTCACAGAACGCGCTATTTGCCCAACTGGGCTTGCAAGACTTGTTGACTACGCCTCAGAATCTGCCAAAGCTCTCTACAGAGCCCAGCCAACTCTCACATGTATGGGAAATCTGTGCCTTCAACCTCATTGCAGCTGAAGAAGCCGTGACGCAGGTAGCGCCAGAAGATATGCAGGGATCACCCACAAGCATCAATATTGAAAAGCCCTTTTTCTGGATGGTGGGTGACTTGAGTTCTGATACCCCTCCTAGCTTTATGGGCCTTGTCGAGTACCTGTAGGGAATCTCCCTGTAGGGGATCTATTTCAGCTTGAGATAGATGAGGTAGCGTTGGGAGTGCGCGTAGGGACTGTTTGTCACGATGATGAGGCGGTAGAGACCTGCTGGAGTATCGGCTTTGGGGCTGATGATGACGCGGTATTTACCTGCTCCATCACGCTGGGTTTTCAGGATAAAACCTTCTTTGTCCACGCCAGCTTCGACTAGATCTGTGATGGGGGAGTCCTTGGGGATGCTTATATTGAGGGACTGCGCGTCACGCTTTCCCTTTTCCCAGAGAAGAGAGGGCTTGTCTATAATCAAGGCCTGCGGGACGATGCAGTGGTACTTGAGCGTCACGCGTCGCCCATCAGCCATGCGCACGGCTATGGATTTGGTGGCATTCTGAGAAAAGACAGAGCTGTCTAGCAGGATGCGCAGTTGATTGTCCTTGTCACCAGTAATGCTCACCTCCATGCAGTCACAGTCGGGCTCTGCTTTGGCGATGGCGGAATCAGCCTCGGCTAGAATGAGGATGGGTTTTTCTGCCAGTCGCTCATGGGGCAGTGTCACGCGATGTTCCAAGTTTGCAAACTGGGCTTGTACCAGCCCAGCTAGGCAGAATAGCAGGATAAAGGCTAGCTTGCTCATGATTCCTTCTTTTCAGGGAAGAAGCTGGAGATGAAGAAGATGGCTGCGGCGATACATATGCAGCTATCTGCTACATTGAAGGAAGGCCAGTGGTAGCCCGTGGGAAAGCGTTCTGTGCTAATCCAAGGGAAGGAAAAATCCAAGAAGTCCACCACATAGCCATTGGTCAAGTTGGTGAGGAAGCTCAATTTTTCCGCGCCGGGCAAGAAAAAGCCCTGCACGAGTCTATCGGTCATATTGCCCAAGATGCCTGTCATAATCAGTACCCAGCCCGCGCGCAGCAACTTTGTTGCAAAGAAGCCACGGCGCAGCAGCACAATCATCACCACGATGGCAATCACTTGCACACAGAGGAAGACTATGGGTGCCCACTGCGTCCCATTGCCAAAGCCAAAGGCCACCCCCGTGTTGTGCACACGCAGGATGTTAAAGTTCATGATATCACTCCCACTGATGACGGGAGTCACCTCCATGATGAAGCCCTTCATCGGTGCCTTGTAATTGAGCACGATGAGCCACTTGCTAATCTGGTCTGCTGCATAAAGAGCAACGAGGGTCAGTATCATGCAGAGGCTCATGCGGCGTATGGCCTTATCTGGGTTTTCAGTTGTAGACGTCATAAAAGTGAGTGGACTATATTAAATGCGGAGTGAAGAATCAAGGCTAAAGTTTGACTAGATGCACAACAGTGGCCGCTATGCCGATGCAGAGAGCCACGGTGCAGCTGGGGCAGCGCAGATTGCATGCGATGCGGGAGATGAAGAGGATGATTAGGGCGTAGAGGCTTCCAAGCAGAAGGCTAGCAGCTATGATGCTGGCATTTAATGTATAAAATGCTTCTTTATCAGTAATCTCAAAGATGATATAGCGTGTCAAAAGAATACTGGAAAGGGTGAAAACAACTGCGAGTATGCCTGTGATGCGGATGACGTTCTGCTCATTCTTGCTCTTCAAGAGGGCGATGGTGACAAAGCAGATGACTAGCGTAGCTGGTAAGATGCCCAAGAGGTGGTTGGGATAGAAGTCACTGGTGTAGTACATCATGTTGCAGCTCTCATCCGCTATGTCAAAGCAGCGCGCAAAGAGGACAAGCCCTACAATGAGGATGAGGGGGAGAACAGTGTTTTGTATGGGCTTGGGCGCGTTGTCAAGGGTGCAGTACTCTTCTAATGAGGAAGAGGGCTTGAGCAGCATGGGGATGGCCAGTGCGCAGAGCAGCAAGCCTATGCCATGGTTGATCCAACTAAGATCTATTCCGCGTAGATAGAAGGCAGCGAAGGAGAGGGGGACTAGCCCCATGATGGGCAGGGTAAAGCCTAGCATGAGTCGCTTTGCCGCCGTCTTGCGAGGTCCCAGCTCCATGAGGGCACTGGTGGCAGCGATGAGTAAAATGATGGTAGCACCCATACGCAAGTAACCCGCGGCGAGGAGGAGGTTGCCTTCTAGAGGGGCATAAAGCTGACCTATAAAACAGGCAATGGCACAACTAAGACCTGTCGCCATGGCGCAACGCTTCCCACAGTACTGTACCAGCAGGATAGCTATCACGATGCTGGCTGGCAGTCCCACTTGCAGCATGATGTCTGGCGCAAGGTGGGGGAGAACTGCGATGAGGGCGTTTTGAATGGGGCTTAGGAAATATGAAAAGTGCTGATTTATATCGGCATTTCCTTCAAAGGAAGCAAGAGGCCCCATGAGCCCCACGATGATGAGCAGAAGGCTGGATAGAAGGAAGAGATTACGGTGTTTTTTCGGGACGACGGGCGTTAGATCGCGTGCGGGCTTGGACATGGTGCTGTTATTGTAGCGAATGCCCAGCTGGGCAGCTGGGCATTCGCCATATTGGTTGAATGTTTGATGAGATTATTTTGCTAGTTTTTCCAGTTCTCTCATGCCTTTATGGTAGGCATTGATGCCATCCATGTAGTTGAGGCTGCCTGTCTTTGTCTTGTCAAAGTAGGGCTTCATCTGCTTGATGAACGCATCGATGGCCTTGGCTAGTGCAGGGTTGCTCTTGGCTTTTTTCTTGAGGATTTCAAGTTTTTCGAACTCTTCAAAGCCGTCACGCAGTTTTTCAAAGCGCAGGGAGCTGAGGTTACCTGGATAGACCAAGTAGCAGTCACCGTCTGGCCAGTTGCCGAATTTGGTGGTTTCTAGCGGATTGCGGTTCCATGCGTTGTATGCCCAGCGGAGGAATCCGTCAAAGTCTTGTACTGCTGCAAACATACCCAGCCACTCTGATTCATGCAGGGGAGATGCGGTGAATGTGTTGGGGCGTGCTGGATGGACGCAGACGTAGAATGTTGTTTTCTTGGCTTCCTTTTGACGTTGCGCAAGGAGTGCATCAGTTACTGTCTCTGTGTGGGTGATGATGGGGGACATGTCATAGACGATGCCAGAGGCAGCAGAGGGGCTGTTGACTGCGGAAACAACTTTGAGCTGAGGCGCATTTTCTGCAAGAATCTTGTGAGCCGCGCGCACCATGTGGTCGGGGCGCTCATCAATGCCTATGCCAGTGATATCCAACCAGCCTTTTGCCTTCACATGCTTGGTGAAGTCCTTGAGGAAGGGTGCCCAGAGCTTTTCGTATTCTGGTGTACCAGGGTTGCAGGGGAGGTCGACGTAGTTGCCAGTCGCCTCATCAAAGACGCGCAGTTTCATGGACCAAGGTATCATGGTGTAGCAGGAAATCTGATCTTTGATGCCTATTTCCTCAATCATGAATGTGACCCACTTGTCAAAGACGCTGTAATCCCATGTCATGCTGCCATCCTTTTTGCGTGTCCATTTGACCATGGAGGGGAAGTGGTCGTAGGTCTGACCACCCCATGCTTCGTGCATGATGGAGGCAGTGATGACTTTTTGACCAGCATCGGCTAGACGCTTCATGAGGGGGCGCATGATGGCAAAGTGCTCATCAGACCAGAGTTCTACGCCATGGTAACGTGCGACAGAGTCGGGATACTGCCAGAGGTCAACATGCATGTCCCAATCCTTTGCTGCGGGCAGAACATTGGGGGAGGCTTTGAAGAAGACAGGGATTTTTTGATCCTTTTCGCCCTTGGCAGATACGGTTATCTCTCCTTCGTAAAAGGCTCTTGTCTCTGCATTGCGTGGAACGTCTATGCTGACCCAGATAGTGCGGTTGACACCTGCTGGGTTGTCTATGTATTCGCCGTCTTTGGAGGAGATGATGTCGGCTTGGGGTGCGCCGCCACCCTTGGTGAACTTCACAAAGTTGACATTCATCTTGGGTGCTGCTGTGCCTGCTGCTGCCGATTTGTTGGTCAGCTTGGAGGCTGTGACGCGCAGTTGCTCTAGCTTCGTATCGGAACTGACGAGAATTTGCGCGTTGACGCGTTCTCCACGCCAGCCTGAGAGATTGATGCCCTTTTGGGCAGGTGCATTGACCTTACCTGTCCATGCAAGGCGGTGCAGGGAGTCATAAGGAGTCACTGTCATGTTGCCAGTCTGTGGCTCTGCAAAGCCCATGATCTCGACAATATGACCACCGCTGGTGTTGCCTAGGCTATTCTTGGTGAATGTGACGCGGACGAAACGTACTATTTGTGCAGGGAAGGAGAACTCGGAACCCGCCTCTGTGCCGGAGATGGAGTTAGCGCGTTGGTCTACCAACATGTCCCACTTCTTGCCATCGGCAGAGCCTTCAATCTTGTACTGATAGATGCGACCATCCTTCCAGTAAGGCCAGAATTTGATGCTTTGAAGGGATTTTGCTTGTCCCATGTCGATTTCATAAGTGACAGGGATATTTTCGCAACCCCAGAAGGAGTTGGGGTCTACCTTGCCATCAATGGCTTTTTCGGGAGTGTCTGTACCAAAGTGACCAGATACTTTTACCTTTGCACCAGAAAAGAGATTAGTAGCTTTTGCTGCACCTCCTGTTTGAGGTGTTGCTCCCGCAAGACCGATTTCATCGGCTACCTTGCGCTCAAGATTTTGCGCAGAAAGGGGAGAAACAAGAGCTGCTCCGAGGAGAAGCAGGGAGAACACGGAAGTAGAACGGCTAATTGAACAATTCTTCATATGTATTAATCTATATCACAATATTACCCTGCCGTCAAGAAACTAAGATAGACAGCATATATTTTAACCTAGGTTAAACTTTATACTACTTGACAGTCACAGAGATGCGTGGAGGTAGAGGAAGACAGCCTTTCAGGGAAAGTTTTTCTTCTTTCTCTCCTTCACTGATTGTAATCTGAGAATCCGCGCGTAAGTAGGGTGTGTTTAAAGATTCAGTAAAGCCTAGTAGCAGCAGTTCACCCTTCATTTTCTCACGGAAGATGCCATATCGGGCTTCTAGCGGCTTATTCTGAGCATCGGTCAGCGTGAGATATTTCGCATCCCTCTTGAAACGATAGCTAGTGGATGGTGTAGGGAGGATGGGTTGCAGGCTAATCATTGTTGTTTCCTCGGTTTCAAGGTAGAATTGGGGCTGAAAATTTTGCACAGCATCCTTCTGCGTGGGGCTGCTTCCCTTGTGCTTTTCTGCAACTATCTTTATATTGATGTTGGATGTGGCTGTGGGGTCTGCCGCTTTGAGGATGAGGAGGCGTCTACCATGTGACAGCAAATACCTTTGAGGCCAGTAGCATCACACTGGGTTCTCATGATCCTATTCTTGATATGATGAGTGATGCGACACTCAATCTTTATGAATCCCTTGCAGTAAAGCAAGTTGAACATGTCGATTTCTACCTACAAAGTTATATACCGGGTCAGTATTCAAGCATCAATATAGCTGATAGCAAAACACTCATGCTCGATTCTGCCAATAATATTAATATTTATCTGGGTGAAGACCTCATGGGCTTCTCTCTTTACGCGTTTGATATCATAGCAGGTGATGTTACGGGGCTAGAGGGGATTACCTTTTCCATCTTTGATGGAACAAAGTCTGGCGAAGACGCGCTGCTTTGGAGTTTTGTGATGGAGGAGGGGTACATGGATTATCAGTCACTCGCTACGGTAACCACTCATTACTTTGAAGTAAAGTATACGGAGAATGGTGTGACGCTCGTGGCACGTATTCCTAACCTCGTTGTACCAGAGCCTACTACGGCTAGCTTGTCACTTATGGTGCTCTCTATGATGCTATTGCGTCGCCGTAGACAAAGTTGATTGCTAAGTGAATAAAACGCTTGCCAAGATGGCGGGAAAATGCTATATAGCCGCCGTCCTGAGATGAATGAAATTCTAAAAAATCCTACTTTTGCACTCTTCGCCATTCTCTTTTTAGGGATGGCTCTTGGTAACATCAAGCTTAAAGGCATCACGCTAGGTAGTTCTGGTGTGCTCTTTGTCGCTCTTGCGGCTGGTCACTATGGCCTAGAGGTGCCTATGGGTATTTCGGGATTGGGGACGGCACTCTTTGTCTACTGCGTGGGATTGGGTGTAGGAAACCGCTTTTTTGCGTCCTTGGCCAGTCAGGGCAGCCGCCTAGTTGTACTCTCTGTCTCCGTTGTGGGCATGGGCTGGCTAGGTGCATACGGGCTGGGAAAGCTCTTTGGCATAGACCGTGAAATCATGGCAGGTATTTTTGCGGGCTCTTTGACCAGTACACCGGCCTTGGCCGCGGCTTCTGAGGCTCTTTCAGACTCGGCATTACTCAATATTGGTTACGGTGTCGCCTATCCCTTTGGGGTGATAGGGGTGGTGCTCTTTGTGCAGCTGCTTCCCCGCCTGCTCAAGCAGGATTTGTCCACATTTACCCCCTCTTCAGAGCAAAATCATCACGGCAAAGACCCAGAAAAAATCATCCGCCGTGTGATCACTGTGGCGAATTCCGATATCTTTGGAAAAAGCATAGAAGAATTTGAATCCAATAGCAACATGCTCTGCCGCGTGACACGTATTATCGAAGATGGTCGCATGCGCCCCATCGAGTCTGGTGATACCTTTGAAGAAGGCGTGGATGTTCTACTCATCGGTTCACGTGCTAATATGCACCGTGAATATGGATTTTTCGGCCACATGCACCATTCTAGGCAACATCCTCGCAGCTTTGGGGATGAGAGTGCAGAGCGCATTGTTCTGAGCCCCAAACTATGTGGCATGCCCCTAAGGGAACTCAAGCCACTGAGGCAGTACGGCATTGTTATCTCTCGCATCACGCGACTAGGTGAGGTCTTTGTCCCCAACAGCGACACAGAGCTGGTGCGCAATGATGTGGTACGCGTTGTCGGTCCAGCGGAGGCCATAGAAAAGTTCAGCAGCATATGCGGGCATCGTAGCACTGCCCTTAACGCCACGGATATTCTTTCGCTGACTGGCGGGGTTGCCTTGGGCATTCTTGTTGGCAATATCAAGTTCTCTCTGGGAGATAGCGGCAGTTTTTCCTTGGGTATGGCAGGTGGTCCGCTCATTGTTGCGCTGATACTAGGACATTTTGGCAAGGTGGGTCCCTTGGTGGGTTATATGCCACGTCCTTCTCGTATCTTTATCATGGAGCTGGCTCTCATGCTCTTCCTTGCAGCAGCAGGTGTAGCAGGTGGTGAGCGTCTGGTGGAAACACTGCAAGCACAGGGTCTCATGATGCTCTTGGCGGGCTTCTTGGTCACCATTATCCCCCTTGTTGTTGGCTTTGTGATTGCGCGACGAGTGCTCAAGATGCCTTTACCAGAAAGTCTTGGCGGTATATGTGGCGCGATGACCTCCACACCAGCCCTCGGGGCAATCACCAGCAAGACAGATCTGCAAAGCCCCATCATTGCCTACGCGACGGCCTACCCCGCGGCACTGATTTTGATGACCTTCTTTGCAAAGCTCATCCTTGCGCTCTAGGGCGAGAGATGTTATAGTTAGGCAGGTGCACTACCTCGGTCTTATTTTTGCTTTTTTTTGCCTGCTGCTCCCTGCCTGTAGGGAGTCAGATAGCTCTGCTGTACAATCAGCAAGAGAGGGGATAGTGCTCATCGGTAATAATGCAGAACCTCAGAATATTGACCCGCACCACGCAACTGCCGTATCGGATGGTCGTATTATAGGCACACTTTTAGAGGGTCTAGTACGCCCCGATGCGAAGAATATCACCCATGTCCACCCTGCAGTGGCAGAATCTTGGAAAAGTAACGAGGCCGCGGATGTCTGGACATTCACCCTGCGAAAAGACGCACGCTGGAGTGATGGGCAAGCCGTGACGGCCGATGACTTTGCCTATGCCTACCAACGCCTGCTGCACCCCGAGTTTGGAGGAAAGTACGCCCAGATGCTCTACCCCCTACGCGGAGCGCAGCAATACCATAGGGGCGAGATAGATTGGTCGCAAGTGGGTGTGCGCGTCCTCGATAAGCACAGGCTGGAGTTAGAGCTGGTGGGGCCTACACCACATTTTCTTCAACTCCTGCTGCACTACACATGGTACCCCATCCCTCGCCATCATGTCGAGGCACTAGGAGGCATGTTGGATAGGAAAAACCCATGGACACGCCCAGAGCACTGGGTGGGCAATGGTGCCTATGTCCTAAAGGAGCACCGCTACAATCACTTTTTAGAGGTAGCAGCCTCTCCCAGCTACTGGAGAAAGCAAGAGGTAAAGAATAACGGCATACGCTTTCTCCCCATAGTGAATGGCTTTACCGAGACACGCATGTTCTTTGACGGAAAGCTGCACATCACCAACCATGTCCCGCCTGAGATGATAGCCTACGCAAGGCGCGAGGGGGGAGTGCAGTTCGTCCAATCACCCTATTATGCCAGCATTTTCTACCGCCTTAATACCAAGGTCAAGCCCCTAGATGATGAACGCGTGCGCCGTGCGCTCTCCCTCGCCATTGATAGGGACGCCCTCGTCTCCCAAGTTGTTCGAGGGGCAGGGGAGTCGGCAACAGGCTTTACCCCACCCAGTGAGGGATTTGCTCCGCAGGGCATGCCTCAACCTCGCAGTCAAAAGGAAAGAGAAACCCTCGCCAAGGAACTATTAGCCGCTGCTGGTTACCCAGAGGGTAGAGGCTTCCCTCCGCTGGAGCTGATGACAAGCTCCCGAGAGGTGCAACGCATCATGGCAGAGACCGTGCAGGCCTTTTGGACGCAGGTGCTGGGCATACATGCAGACATACGCTCCTATGAATGGACGGCCTACAAGGCAGCGCAGCAGAATGGCGACTACATGATATCCTCCTCCTCTTGGAGTGGGGACTTTCTCGACCCCTCCAACTTTGTCGAGCTATGGCGCGGAGGAGGGGGCAACAATCACACAGGTTGGGCACATCCCGATTATGATGCAGCACTTCTTGCGGCTCAGACCAGCCACACACGAGAGCAGCGCATGGCAGAGCTAATCAAGGCAGAAGAACTGATGCTCACCCAATTACCTATCATCCCCCTTTACTGGAGTCACCGCAGCTACCTTGTCTCCCCCTTGGTGCGTGGGTACTATCCCTGTCTTTTAGAAATCCAACCCCTTGATGCCATAGAGCTGGTGCAGCCATGATAGGACTCATTGCAAGACGACTCGCGCAGGGGCTACTGGTGATACTAATACTGGTAACCATCACCTTTTTCTTGGTTCGCCTGCTACCAGGCAATCCCTTCCTCGGTGACCGCAAGTTGCCTGACCACGTGATGCAGCAGTTGCAGCAACTCTATGGGCTGGATCAGAGCGCATGGGTGCAGTACTGGCATTATCTCAAAAACATCATCCTGCATGGCGACTTTGGCCCTTCCTTGGTCAAAGAGGGTGTGCAGGTGAGTAGCATACTCGCGCAGGCCTTTCCTGTCTCCCTCTTGCTGGGAAGCATGGGCATGCTCATCGCCCTGATAATAGGCATACCGGCTGGCATGCTAGCTGCCTATTATCACAAGAAGGGCGTGGACTACCTCATCATGCTACTCGCCATGTTGGGCATCTGTCTGCCTGCCTTTGTCATCGCCCCACTACTGGGTATCACTCTGGGCAAGTCCGTACCGGGGCTGAGTGTGGCTGGCTGGGATGATGCCCTGTGCTGGGTACTGCCCAGCCTCACGCTAGGACTTATCAATGCCGCCTACCTAGCGCGTCTGTCCCGTGGTGGGATGATGGAGGTGCTCTCCCAAGACTACATACGCACGGCCAAGGCAAAGGGAGTAGGTACAGCGAGACTGCTCTTTGTTCACGCCCTGCGCGGGGGGCTCATGCCCACTATTTCTTATCTAGGACCTGCCTTTGCTGCCCTGATTACTGGCTCATTTGTGGTGGAAAGCTGCTTTCAGGTACCTGGTATGGGAACACACTTTATCAATGCGACGACGGATCGCGATTACTTCCTCATTCAAGCCCTTGTGCTCTGTTACGGTGGACTCATTGTACTGGCTAATCTCACGGTGGACATCCTGCTTATCCTGCTTAACCCACGATTACGCGCATGAGTAAAACACATTACCAGCAGGGACGCTCTCCCATGCGCGAGGCGGCTCTTCGCCTCCTGCACAACAAGGCGGCGGTGCTTGCCTTGGGCATTCTGTTGCTCATGCTGCTGCTCTGCTACCTGCTGCCGCTCTTGCCCTTCGTTGCTAATCCCAATGTGACCAATCTCTCACAAATAGCGGCTTCACCCTCATGGGAGCATCCCTTTGGGACAGATCAGCTGGGCAGGGATCTTTTTGCACGTGTGCTCTACGGTGGGCGTATTTCCCTGCTTGTCGCCTTTGTGGCTAGCTCTGTTTCGCTCTGCATAGGCTTGCTCTATGGACTCATCTCGGGTTATGTGGGCGGTCGTGTCGATGCACTGATGATGCGCGTGGTGGATATACTCTTTGCGCTACCCTTTATTGTGCTGGTCATTGTGTTCTCTCTGAGCATAGAACAGCCCAGCAAGGAGCTGACCACATGGATAGTGGAGCAGACTGGCTGGTCACAGGCGAGCATAGCCCCTATTCTGAGCCTGCTGCCACTCTTTGTTGCCATAGGCACACTGGGCTGGTTGACGCTGGCGCGTATTGTACGCACACAGACCATGGATCTGAGCAAGCAGGACTACGTGCTTGCAGCGCGATCCCTAGGACTGAGCCACACGCGTATTCTGCTGCGCCACATTGCGCCAAATCTCTTGGGAACAGTGATTATCTACACCACCCTAGCTGTCCCCGGTATCATCCTGACAGAGTCCACCCTTTCCTTCATCGGGCTGGGGGTGAAGGCGCCTAACTCCTCGTGGGGTACTCTGATCAAAGAGGGTGCTGACCGCATGGAGATAGCCCCCATGCTGCTGGTCTATCCAGCCTTCTTCTTTTCTATCACTCTTATCGCACTCAACTTTTTAGGTGATGGGCTACGCGATGCCCTCGATCCTAGAGAGCGAGACTAATTTTTTCCCCATTTTTTCATATGAAATCCCCCCTACAACCAGAACTTCTAGCCCCCGCTGGCAACTGGGACTGCGTGCGCGCAGCCCTTGCTCATGGTGCTGATGCCGTCTACTTCGGACTAGAGCAATTCAACGCCCGCATGCGAGCAGATAACTTTCGACTAGAAGAGCTACCCCTTCTCATGACCTACCTCCACCGCCACGGTGCAAGAGGCTATGTCACTATGAACATCCTCCTCTTTCCCAATGAAATTGACCAAGCATGCCGCTACTTGCAAGCATTGGATGAGGCAGGGGTGGATGCCGTCATTGTCCAAGACATGGGGCTGGCAGCCTACATCGCCCAGCTCAAGAAGGACAAAAAGCTTTCCTTGGAATTGCATCTCTCCACGCAGATGACCATCAGCTCTCCTGAAGCTGTGCGCTGGGTGGATGAGCAGTTTGACCCCGAGCAAATTGTGCTAGCGCGTGAACTCTCACTAGAAGACATCGCCGCCTGTGCCGCCGTGACGGAGAAGCCACTGGAGGTATTCTGCCACGGTGCGCTCTGTGTCGCCTACTCGGGACAATGTCTCACCAGCGAAAGCCTAGGACAGCGAAGTGCCAACAGGGGAGAATGCGCCCAAGCCTGCCGCATGCCCTACACACTAGAGGTAGATGGGCGCATGCGCTACATGGCAGAGACCCGTTATCTATTTTCTCCGCAGGATTTGTGCAGCTTAGAAATCATCCCTGACATGCTAGCAGCTGGGGTCCGCAGCTTCAAGATAGAGGGACGACTCAAAAATCCCCTCTATGTAGCCGCTACCACACGCGCCTACAGAGCAGCCCTTGATGCGGCAACGGGCAAACGCCGCTACCGCCCAGCAGAGATGGAAAACAATCTCTATGCCATGCAGATGACCTTTTCACGCGGATTTTACACCGGCTGGTTAGGGGAGAGGAATCATGCTGCCCTGACGCATGGTAAGTTTGGTAAAAAACGCGGTGCTCTCGTCGGACGCATTGGGCGCATAGGACGCAGTGCCATAGAGTTGGAAGAAGCCCCCAGCATCCCCATCGCCAACGGTGATGGCTTTGTGCTGGACGCAGGCGAGGACAGAAACGAAGAGCAGGGCGGTCGTATCTGGAAAAGCGAGATGGAAGGACAGCAACTATTCTTCCACGGCAAGGCAAGTCACATTGACTGGTCACGCGTGGAGGAAGGACAACTTGTCTGGAAAACCTCAGATCCTAGCTTGGACAAATCCTTGCAGCAAAGTTGGGCAGACTTCCAACGTCCGCCTCAAAAAGCGGTGCAGGCTGGCAACAGCCTAGACATCCATATCTCTGGCATGATTGGAAGCCCCCTGCAACTGAGCTGCCGAGGCATAAGCGTTCGCAGCATGCAGGCCTTGCAAGAAGCACAAAAGCAAGCCCTCAGCCCAGAAAGCATAGAAAAGCAGCTTTCTCGCCTAGGAGACACTGACTACACACTGGGTAATTGCACCTACTCCATCCCCAAGAATGCTATGCTGCCCATCAGCCAACTCAACGCGCTGCGACGCGAGCTCATTGAAAAGCTGCAGACCATGCCTCAGCAGAAGATCGTTACCATGCCCCGCCCACGCCTGCCACGACCATCTCTTAGCTGGTTAGCGCCATCAGCTGCAAAACGCGTGAAACTACATGCTCTTTGCCGCAACAAGGATCAGGCAATAGCGCTAGCGCAGCAGGGCACAGTAGAACGCCTCTATCTGGATTTAACCCGTTTAGAAGATATTGTCCCCCTCATTAAGGAACTACGCGCTATCGCGCCTCAGTTACCCATATGGGTGGCAACCCTGCGCATCATGAAGGCTGGTGAGAACAGCTACACCAATCTCTACAAAAACTGTGGAGCAGATGGCATCTTGGTGCGACACATGGGCTACATTCCCAGCCTGAAGGCAGCAGGACTGCCTATGGTGGGTGATTTTTCTCTCAACTGCGCGAATGCACTGAGTGCCCAGTTCTGGAAGCAGCGGGGACTCGATTCCTGCTGCATCAGCTATGATCTCAACGCTACACAGGTAAAGGACATGTTGCTCTCTGGCTGTGCGCCCTTTATGGAGCTAACATTGCACCAGCATATGCCTCTCTTTCATATGGAGCATTGCCTCTTCTGCGCCTACCTATCGCAGGGAAAGAACTTCCGCGACTGCGGTCGCCCCTGTGATTATCATACAGTGCGCGTGCGCGATCGCGTCGGCAAGATGCACTATCTCTACAGTGATGAGGGCTGTCGCAATACTCTTTTCCAAGAAGAAGCACAGACAGCGATACGCCATGTGCTAGGTTTTCAGCAATTAGGCTTGGAGCAGGTGCGTGTTGATTTGCTACATGAGAACCCCACTGATGCAAAGTGGCTTCTAGAAACATACAATAACATACTCATCAACAACGGTAGAGCAGATCACCTCATCCGCCGCATTGATGCTCGTGACCGTCTAGGTTTATGTCATGACGAAAAAAAGTAAAAAAAGTTGAAAGATTTTTGAAAACTGCTTGACAATAACGATATGCAGTGTTAAAGTTCTCTTGTCCGAAGGGACGGACATAAATATTCCCTCTGGCTTTTTAATTAAAGCCAAGTTTCATAGGGTAGTTGGATCTCCTCCATATCTTCGGATATGGAGGAGAACATTTTTGTAGAAAAAGAGAAAAATTTACTTCAATTTAAAATGAGAAAAGAGGTGTTGATTAAAAAATCAACACCTCTTTTTAATTTTGCTTTTATCACAGTTCGCACTGGGCGAACTGTCATAGATTAGCAACCGCAGGAGCAGCCGCAAGCGATGGAATCGCCGAGCTTCTTCATTGCTTCAGCAGCGCGGTTGGAGTAACCCCATTCGTTGTCGTACCAGCCGCAAACCTTTACCATGTTGCCACCGACAACATAGGTGAAGCCAGCGTCAAAGATGCAGGAGTGGGGGTTGGAGACGATGTCTTGAAGGACGAGGTCTTCTTCGGAGTATTCGAGGATGCCCTTGAGGGGACCTTCTGCAGCGGCCTTCATGGCTGCGTTCACTTCTGCAACAGTTGCGTCCTTCTTGAGAACTGCAACGAAGTCTGTGAGGGAGCCTGTTGGTGTGGGCACGCGGAAGGAAGCACCGTTAAGGAGACCGTTAAGCTGGGGCATCACTTCACCAATGGCCTTTGCAGCACCAGTGGATGTTGGGATGATGTTGATAGCAGCGGAACGCATACGACGTGGGTCGCTGTGGGGGAGGTCGAGGATGCTTTGGTCATTGGTGTAAGAGTGGATGGTGCTCATCATGCCCTTTTCAATACCAAATGTTTCGTCGAGAACCTTCACCATGGGTGCAAGGCAGTTTGTTGTGCAGGAAGCGTTAGAAACGATGTTGTGCTTAGCTGCGTCGTAGTCCTGATCGTTGATGCCGATGCAGAATGTGAGGTCAGGGCTCTTTGCAGGAGCAGAGATGAGAACCTTCTTTGCACCAGCTGTGATGTGACCTTCAGCCTTTGCGCGGTCTGTGAAGAGACCTGTGGACTCAAGAACAACGTCAACACCAAGCTTTGCCCAAGGAAGACCATCGGGACCGCAACGGTCGCCAAGAATGACGATAGGATGACCGTTTACAACAAGATTGTCTCCGTCAATTTCAACTGTACCGTTGAACTTGCCTTGTGTGGAGTCATACTTGAGGAGGTGAGCTGTTGTTGCGATAGGGGTAAGGTCGTGAATAGCGACTACCTTTTCGAGTTCAGCTTGGGACATGGCGCGAAGAACATTACGTCCAATGCGACCGAAACCATTAATAGCGTACTTTGCCATAATTGTGTTGTTTTATCAGTTAGATTACTTGGATTAATGCCACCCCAAATTGGAAGCGACAAGTTATGCGCGCATTATAATAGAGAGAAAAAAGGGAGTCAATACAAAAATCGCATTGACTCCCCTAATTTTGCAGATAACTGCAAGACTGCTTAAATATCCCAGTGATCCAACCAGCGGAAGGAGACGACTTTCATCTTTCTTCCCAAGGTCTTATTGGTATCAGTGAGACCTGTTTGGCTGCGAGATCCATCTCCGTTGAACTCACTAGCATAAGGAGCATCGGTGGGATCAACATACTCCATGGTTCGCTGTACTGTCGCCTCGCACCATGCCTGAGCAAGCACAGCGCCGTTTGCGTTACGTATGCAACCATAGGCACGCACGGTGAAGGTGTCGTCACGCAGGGTCAGGATGTTGCCAAGAGACATGAGCACGTCACTCTGAATCAGATAACCAGGGGCCGCTGTATGCATTGAGCCACGGGCAGCTTCGGGGAACTTGTAGAAGTCACCACTTGGTACAGCTGTAATCATGACTTCTTCAAACTCTCTGTTGATGTCTGTTTCGTCAATAGCGGCTTGGAGTGCGCCTGTGAGGGCATGATCCGTGTTATCATCGTCTAGGCGACGGTTGATGAAGTCGGACATGTTGAGGAATGGTCCGCGCTCGCGCACCTGTTCTACAATCTTTTCTGCCAACTCGTGGATGTCGTTGTTGCTCAGCTTGCGCACTTCACCCCATGCGGTGAGGATACCACCAGCATCACGCAGAGCAGAAGAGCCACGCACCACGCTGTATCCGCCAAGGGAGTCTATACTCTTATCGGAGGTCGAGAGCATGAAGCGAGAGAAGAGTACATCATCTTCGTCCTTGTCTGGTTCGACAATAGTCATACGGTCTTCGACGTTATTAACGAGCTTGCGCTTTGAAAGACCACGCAGTGTAGCTGCCCATGCCTCCACAGAGGTGGAGTTGATGTTGAAGCCACCTTCAATCCATAGGAACTGGGCGATGTACTTCCAGCCATCTTCTTCCATGATACGATTGATGACCGCCTCGTTATTGTAAGGCGTAGGAGCCTTGATATAGCGGGAAACAGGAAGGGGTTCTTCTCCATTGATGAACTTGGTCAATGTATCGCGAGCGGGAATGGTTGTCGATTTGTCAGGCATGTCACTGACAGATGAGGTGAAGAACCTATCCCAGAGTGCATCATTGATGAGCAGACCATGATCGTAGAAGTCGTAAAGGAAATTAGGAATACGTGTCAGCTCTGGATAGTCCAAATCGTTACTGACATAGATATCGCCCGCAGGGATGGTGGGGTCAGCGAAGGAGTTACCAATACCAACACCTGGCACACCTGCTTGATACTGCATGCGTCGGAAAGTTGCAGCAGTTTCATGCTCATTGTCTGTTGTATCAAACCAACCTGGAGTCAGGCGCATACCAGCATAGCCAGCAAGCGAGAATGGGGGATGGATGGGTGCTTCTGATACGGAGGCAAAGGAGACCTGTTCACCATCACTGGTGAGACCCAGTAGACCATTGTCGCCAATGTTATCAATGGGGGAGGTGCTCAGACCAGAGGAGATGTTGATGTTTACCAGCTGATAGGGGTGATAGTGGCGCATCTGCTCCGTGGGGTCAACAAGGTAACCACCAAAGAAGGCGGGGCTAGAGTGCTGCCAAATCTTGGAGCGGTAGTCACCCGTAGCAAAGCCCATACGCATGCTGCTATTAGATGACTTTGGCGTCAGACCCAAAGCTGCAATAAAGTAAGGGTTATCGTCATCATTCTGTAATCCAGAAGTGGCATCCCAAGTGTCAGTTGCGATATTCGTATTGAGGCTTCCATCATCGGGATCATACCAGCCGAGGATATATCGGTGTGGGCTGTGTGCCCCCTTACCAAGACCACCTACGTTGAGGTTATAGTCCTTGGAAAGACCGTAGAAGCCACTCATGATGGTGTAACACTCGGAGCGATGTGGCGCAAACCACCAGCCGTCAGTTTGATAGGCTCCCAATGTGCTGCTTTGACCCAGTTTAAGAGTGATACGGCTTCTTGCACCTGTTTGGCTGTCGCCAACGCCAGAGATAAATGTCGCCTGGTGACCACTGAGTGCCTGAGGGTTATAACCTATTGCCCATGGTGTCTGCAGATATCCAGTGTTGCCTACATTCTGAACACGCTTATTAGCGGGAGAGAAGAAGAGAATCTCACCTGGATCAAAGACGATGTCACCCATAACAGAGTTGCGGGAGCGCAGGAAGTAATTGCCCACATCGTGTCCCCAGTCTGTGTCAGTACCATGCGCACGGAAGAGCCAGTCCTGCCACGAATAGTTACCGTTCGAGTCAGCAATATTATACTGCATCCATATGGTCTTGTAGGGTACAGAGTGTGACCACATCTGCTCGCCCATAATACGCATCTCAATATTGTAGGGGTTCCAGTAGAGAACGAGAGGAGCAAAGCCTAGCTCGAAGTCATATCCACTCCCAGAACTAGCAGTATCTACAGATAGAGCAAAAGAGTGAATGAAAGAAAGCATGATGGGAACACGGGCGTAACCTGCCGAAACAGAGCCTTCTTCCAACATTACCTTATCAGTATAGCTCCAGTGGTCAGCGGAAGAGATGGTCATTTCATTAGGTTCAATAATCTCTCTCTTTGCACCTTCAAAGCCGCCACCACTAATACGTGTGTAGGGATTATTGATTGTGCCATAGAGACGAGCATTGAAGTGCAGAAGTTTGTTGGACTTACCATTGGGGTAGGTATTATGGTAGGCATGCAGTACCTGCCATGAGCCAATAGGAAGCTCATCCGTCGTGCCTGTTGGGATGATATTGTTGCGCTCTGCAATGGGGGCATCCTGTTTCGCACGGCGAGCAAACTCCGTGTCTTTCAGCGTCTCTTTGTTGAGCAGCAGAGAAAGGTCTTGCTTCAGACCGCCATGTCTAATGTTGATAGGCAGACTGTTTGATGTCATGGTAACATCAAAGAAGTAAGGAGAACCTTGTTTCTGAGAGCTCGTATTCGCAAGAGCCAAGGATGAAAGCGTGAGGATGCGATCGCTATTGCCTACGCCATCACCTAATTCTGGGAAGGCAAAGCTACCAGAGAATGAGGGGGGAGGGGTATCCCATGTGCGGTGCAATGCTTCTTCTGGATCATCTGTTTCTTCAACACCTGCGATATTGATTTTTGCCTTTTGGTTTTCACCATTAATCCACCACGCGTACTGTGTTGTATTGTTGCCACGGGCAGGTGTGGAGATGAGGTCAGCGTAGACAAATTGATTGCTGTTAACGTTGGTTCCTAAAGTACCTTCACCCACCAGACAGATACGCTCACCGGCCATGCGGCTGCTCATCTGAGCATAGGCGTTGATGTCGCGTAGTTCATTCTTATTCTTTGCAGAAATCATCCAACGACGGAACATCTTAGAACGCCCTCTATCGTAGGTTTCTTTGATATGACCGCCCTTGCCAGACTTGCTAGCGCCATAAATAGGTCCATCCCAGCTATCCCAAACGCCAAGAATATAAGGACTAGGACCATTATCACTACTATTCATAATAGCAGAGTTCGCTGTAACGCGCTGGTCGGGTCCAAGTTCTGCCTGCAACTCGCCTATAGCCGCGTCCAAGCCAACCAGAGCCTGCTGCCTAGCCTCTGCGTAGAGGACTTTTTGCGCAGCGATACGGTTACGACTAGATACAAGAGCCATGAGACCAACCGCAATCAATGCGATGAGTATCATTAGAACGAGGGTTGCAATAATAGCAAAACCTGGTTTGTTCGGGGATGTGAAACGTAATTTGGTTTTCATGCTGAAGGAAAAATATGTTGGTAGTATATGTTTTGTAGCTCTTCTTGATGAGTTATGATGTGCATTATAGTCAAATTTCCCATTCTGTCAAGTAAATAAAGCGGTCAGAGCAGACTATGATGACAAAAGAGCTCTAAAGCCGTTCTACTAAGCAATACTCTTTTTAGTGCTGATAATCGGTGTAATGTAAAGTATTTTACGAATCGAAATTATTTGCTTGATATAATGGGATTTCCTGCTAGTATCGTCTCCATCTATGAGCATAGTAATCGCGGAGCATTTGTACAAGGTATTTGGCCGCACGGAGGCAGTTAAAGACGCAAGTTTTCGAATAGAAAAAGGCGAAATTGTTGGTTTTCTCGGTCCTAACGGTGCAGGCAAAACAACAACAATGAAAATGCTAACAGGCTATTTACCACCCAGTGCCGGCACTGCCAGCATTGCGGGATTTGATGTCATTGACCAGACGCGCGAATTACGCCGTCACATCGGCTACATGCCAGAAAATGTCCCTCTCTATGATGATATGCGTGTCTATGAGTACCTTGACTACAGAGCGAGACTCAAGGGTATCACGGGCTCATCCGTTCGCGCCCAGATTGGCGAAGTGATAGATCACTGCGGTTTGGAAATTAAGCGCAAGAAGCCCATCAGCACACTTTCTAAGGGTTATCGCCAGCGCGTAGGCTTGGCCGACGCTCTACTGGGGCGCCCGGAGTTGCTCATACTTGATGAACCAACTAATGGACTAGACCCCAATCAGATACGTCAAATCAGAGAGCTTATCAAGCATCTCGCTGTAGACCATACAGTGATTCTGTCTACTCACATTCTTAGTGAGGTAGAAATGATAGCTAACAAGGTAATTATCATAGACCAAGGCTTGATTAAAGCCGCTGATACACCGCTGAATCTGACTGCGGGACTTCGCGCAGCGGGACGCATCAGCTTGGAGTTCAAAGGCGACTTGGAGTTATTCACAGCAAAACTCAATGAGATGCAGCACGTTAAAAAGGTTATTCACAATGGAACTAATACCGAGGCATGGCATTCTCTCACAGTACGCGCCGAGGCAGGTACAGACACGCGCGAGGCAATTGCGGCCAGCATCGCACAGTTTGGCTACCCCATGCGCGAAATCCATCGCCACATCCCCACCCTTGAAGAGGTTTTTGTAGAAATGACACGCCACGATTAATCTATTATAGACATGAATACTCAACAAAATACGAGTGCGAAGGACGGTATCAGTCGCTCCCGCAGCTACATACGTACCATCTATGTGATTTTTTCACGAGAGCTCAGGAGCTACATCGCCATGCCCTTTGGCTGGGTGGTGCTCGCCTGCACAATGGGGCTTCAGGCCTTCTCTCTCCAAGCGGTGCTCAAGGTAATGAGCATGGGCTCGGATGAAGGTGTGATGTTTCACATGCTCAATCACATCACCTTCTGGTTCTACTTTATCTTCTTATTCCCGCTCATCACAATGCGCAGCTTTGCCGAAGAAGAACGCATGGGCACACTAGAAGGCCTACTGACTGCACCAGTCACGACGCTACAAATCTTACTTGGCAAGTATTTTGCTGCCTACAGCTTCTACTTGCTCATCTGGTTGCCTCTGATGCTCTACCCATCCTTGAGCGATTTGGCAAATTACCTCACCAACAGTTTTTATGGAATCCAGTCCACAGGGACGATAGAATTCCATCTGGCTGACTGGTACGGTGCTTTCAGCATACTTTTCCTGACAGGTGCATTTTTCATTGCTCTGGGCATTCTTTGCTCCGCGCTGACGCGCAGTCAGATCATTGCCGGCATCATCTGTACCAGCGTGATGATTACCTATTACTTCATGGGACGCATCACAGAACTCTGGGGAGAGTTCCCCGCAGCGGGCTTCTTCCATTACATCTCTTTTAATGAGCAGATTAGTTCCTTCTCTCGTGGACTGATGGACAGTCGTCCCTTTGTTCTCTATATCACCCTCACCCTGTTTACCCTAGCACTGACTCGCAATGTCGTAGACTACCGCCGTTGGAGACGCTAATTTCCCCCGCTTCCTTTGTATGAAAAGCAACAAAAATGAAAAGGCTCGTCGCGCCAAGAAGAACCCCATCGCTTGGGTGAACCTTGCCTTGCTCGCCATCCTCATCATCACCATCAACTTCATCTCCAGCCAAGAGTACACCAAGCGAGACCTCACAGAGGAACAACGCTACACCATCTCGGAGCGCACTATTAACATCCTTAATAGCAAGCGTGTGCAGGAGCATCCCAGCGCAGAAAAGCCCAACCCCATCCGCGTCATCTTCGCCTTCCAGCGCAACACGCGCAACTACCCTCGTATGTACTCCCTGCTGGAGGAATATGAGAAGTACAGTGATGGAAAGGTAGAAGTAGAGGTCTTTGACCCCCTGCGTCAGCCCAACCGTGCGCGAGAAATCTCTCAAATCTACGGCATAGACTTCACCCAGAATCTTTGTGTCGTCGACGCGCGTAGCAATCCTAGCATCCCCCTGCAAACATTTGAAGAGCGCGATGACCGCAAATATGTTCGCGTACGCCCCGGTGCATCCTTCATCAAGTACAAAACACTGCCTGATCAGACGAAAAAGGCCGTGGCTCTCATGATGGATGAGGTGCTCAGCTCCGCCATTGTTGAGGCGGTAGAAGGCGATATGCGCAAGATGTATATCGTAGAAGGCAAAGGTGGCGTTTCTCGCGATGAGAAGCTCTACCTCGGTCAGATAGAAGAGATTGCAGCCTCTCTCAACATACAACTTTCCTTCATCAACCTCTCACAGGTAGAACGTCTGCCCGATGACGCAGAAGGTCTTTTCATCATCTCACCTCGCAGTGATTTTAATGAGAAGGAAATGGATATTATCAGTGAATTCTGGTACAGAAAGGGACGTAACGCGCTCTTTGTCGCACTAGATCCAGAATACACAGAGCTGCCCCATCTCTACAGCTTCATTCGCAAACAGGGCATACGCCCCAACAAAAATCGCGTCCTCTTACGTGACAGAAAGCGCGCCTATTACAATATCACAGCCGTCTTCCCAGAAGGCCTCAACGCCACACGCCCCTTCTGGCACTACTCCACCAATCTGGAGGGGCAGAGCATGTCCTTTGACTTGGAGCATGCGGATGAAAATATTGCGAGCATGCAAAAGCTCAATAGCTTTGAAGTACTCAACAGCACCAAAGATTACTACGGAGAAAGCAGCCAGAACCTCACCCCTCAATTTGACCCCGAGGAGGACAAAGAAGGCCCTCTCTGCCTAGCCGCAGCTGTGACCAGAGGCTCTTACAATGACCCCAACAACTTTGCCACCATGCTGGTGCTGGGCAATCTCCAAATGCTGACCAAGGACGGCGCCAAGCGCGAACAGCGTGACTACCTGCGCACCTTGACAGCATGGATGTCAGACCGCCCAGAATACGCTGGCAAGAGCAGCAATGAGGATCTCACGATGAAGATTGACCTCAATCGCAAATCACAGACCATCTTGGAATTCCTCACCCTCTTGGGACTCCCCTGCTCTGCTCTTTTGATAGCCCTCATTCTTTGGAATATCCGTCGTCACTAATCGCATGCGTTATTTACCGACCATTATTTTGTCACTGCTCACGCTGTTTGTTCTGACAGCTGCTACCTTTCTCGTGCTGGATGGCAATCTAGCACGACTGACTGGCTGGTACCATTTTAAAAAGGGAGAACCCATCTTTCATGGCAGCTCTGCGGAAAATTTACAAAAAGTGGATTGGATGCGTATTCAAGACCTGCATGACCGTATTGAATGCGTGAGAGAAGAGGATGGTAATTGGTGGATAGTAACGCCCTACCGCGACCGACTTTCACCGACAGTAGCACAGGCTATTCTGGCTTTCACGCACCAAGCCACCCTCGTTGACACCCTACCACTGGATCGTTCTACAGAAGGCAGCCTGCGCGAATTTGGCGTAGAAACAAGCCCTAACACCATCACACTCAAACGCTCCACTGGCAATGGACACACAACTGTCGCACGTTACACACTGGGCGCTACAGCTCCGTGGTTTGCTGACACGCAAGAGGATAGAACCGTCATCCCCACCACCTACCTACGTAGCAATTTTTACGGTGATGATGATCGCATCCACGTGGTGACAGGCAATATCCTCAACGTCTTTGAAAATGGATTGCATACCCTGCGTGACCCTCATCCCCTGCAGATAAAGCGTGACAGTGTTTCCCAGATAGACATTAGTTCTCCCACGGAAAAAGGCGTTCTTTCTCTCACCCGCCTCAGTCCACAGACCCCTTGGCGCATACGCAAGCCCATCATCACCGAAGCACAGCATGACGAAGTAGAATACCTGCTCGACGACCTGCAAAAGCTAAAGGCCATACGCGTCGAAAGCAAGGAGGATGTAGAGCTACCTGATCCCAAAACAGGCACGCACATCGCCCTGCAAATCCACGAGTCAAAGCCCGTGATTCTCAGCATCTATCCCCCTGTTCTTTCAAAGCGTGACGACTGCATGGTTAGCTACGCTACCGTGTCTGACCGTGATGTTGTTTTCACCCTACCCGCTGCACCACGCGTCTTGCGCAAGGGTAGCTATGCTAATATCATCAATGCGGTTTACCACTTACCGCTACTGCCTGATCAATCATTGGCGCAGCTCCGCTCTGGCGATGCACCAGTCTATACCTCAGAAATGCCCCTCAGTCTTGCCAAGCTGCGTTCTTATGAAATCTCAGAATTACCAGACAAGGACATTGCGCGCTTTGCCCTAAGAGCCTCTTACTCTCCCACACCATTACTTGGTATTCTCATACCCGGTGATGTAGAAAGTCAGGTACCTGACCAGTGGATGTACTCCATCAAGAATCCTTATGCAGAAGCCGATAATGAGCGCATCAAGAATTTCCTCAACACCTTGCATCTCGTTCCAGCAAAGGCTATACATGATATAGAAAAAGATGAAGATATTGCCGCCTTTGGATTGGATAAGCCCGACTACATGCTCAACATCCTGCCGCGCCCCTGCATGTATCGCAGTGTGATATATGGTATAGACATGCCTCTTATCAAAGACAGAGACCCCATCAGTTACGTAATTAAACGTCATCAAGTAGCTGGTAAAGATGACTCTTGGTACATACATGAGTCAGGCAGCTCACGCGTTAGTGAGTTGAGCGACTCCGTTATCAAGTACCTCTCCTTGCAGGATGCAGCATGGCGTGACAAGCGTCTCATGCAATTTGCCGTCTCCTCGGTCAAGGTCCTCACTCAGGATTTCCTGCAAGCCCCCCTCGTCCTGAATTACAATTACATAGGTGATGTCTGGACAGGCACATTGGCAGGAAAAGACATCACACCACGCATCCATGCATCACGTGCAGTCAACTACCTACGCAATCTCAACAAAATTCGCGTCGACCACTGGCTGTCTAGTCAACACGCCAACGCCAACAAGGCATTGCAACAGCCTGCATTCCGCGTCAAGCTTGACCTAGAAATCCCTCAAATCTCGGATACAGAAGCCATCGTCATTGACGAAACGAACGATGCTGACAACATCAGCCAAGATGCCACCTACCAAGGAGAAGTGCATGTCGAAGACTACCTTGACAAGAAAGACAGCATCAACAAGGAGATGGAAGACCTCCTCTTTGGCGACCAGAATGTGAAGAAAATGACCATCACCCTCGAAATCGCGCCCATGTACAACAGCGAAAATACGCCCTTCTACGGACGCATTGTTGAGACAGGAGAAGTCTTTATCCTCAGCAAGGAAAACGCATGGAGCCTCGGCAATAACCTCTTAGAGCAATAATAATATGTGGCACTGGCAGCACAGAATCCCCCTCGCAGAAGAAGAAATTTGGAAGGACATCACAGCCCCCTACCCCAACTGTGTCATGACACAGCTACCAGAGGGCGAAGAATGGCTGATTGAAATCTACTGGGAAGAGCAGGCGCAAGCCCTACTCTTTGCCGCCTGCTACGGAGGAGAAATCAGCAAATTAGAAGAAATGGACTGGGTCGCAGCCACCGCACCAGAAAACCAGCCCCCCCTGCTCATACGCGACAAAATCGTTATCAGCAGCAGCGAATGCCCCGACATTCTCCAAGCCCTCAGAGAAAAATACCCACAACGTATCATCCTCACACTGCCTGCAGAGATGGCCTTTGGCACAGGTGACCATGCAACAACATCCACCTGCCTGCGCCTGCTCTGCGACTACGCCAAAACACGTAAAACTGGCGACTGGCGCGTCATCGATGCGGGTTGTGGTACGGCCATACTAGCCCTCGCAGCATTGAAGTTAGGTGCAAGCCACGCCATGGCCTATGACTTTGACCCACAGGCAGTGGAAATATCCCAACGCAATGCAGACCGCAATGGCGGTGCAGAGGCATTAAGTCTCTTCCAAGCCGACGTCTTTGCATGGCAACCAGCAGAAGAAGAGCGCGCAGACCTCCTCATGGCCAACCTCTTTGCAACAGTGCTCCAAAAGGCATTCCCCCAACTCATCGCCTCCATGAAATCTGGTGGCACACTCATCATCTCAGGCATCCTACGCCAGCAGGCAGCAGAAACACTGGCCATAGCCCAGCAGCATGGACTCGTGCTAGAGAAGAGCGTCACCAGAGGAAAGTGGACAACAGCCCAGCTGCACTTACCCTCATGAAAGCCATCCTCGCCCTAGAATGCTCTGCCACCCCCTCCTCCCTTCATCTGGAAAGTGAAGAAGGCGAAGCACTCTACACACACCAGTGGGAACAGACCCGCAATCACGATGCAGAACTTTTTCCCGCCTTACAGCAGGCACTAGCCCGCCTTGAAGAGGCAGAAGGAGAACTCTCCTTTATCCTAGTCGGTGCGGGACCTGGTAGTTACGGAGGAGTGCGTGTTGCCCTCGCTGCCGCCGCAGGTATTTCCATTGTCAAAGGCGTGGAAGTCATCGCCATTGATTCTTGGGCGCAGCTATCAGAGCAGCAGACACGCGGCATCATCTCTGATGCGAAGCGAGGCGGCTGGACACTACGCAACCCACAAGGCCAGATACAGGTCTACCAGACTGAAGAACTCAAGCAATTTGTCACAACACAGAAGCTACGTGTCGCCAGTGTCGAGCCCAGCGAAAAACTCGAGGCACTTGACATCCCCATAGAGCAACACTCCCTTTACCCCGAGGCAAAGGGACTCATCGCCACATGGAAGCATCTCAGCACGCAGGAGCAGGACGCACTACGACTCATCCCCCCTGCCCCCATCTACGTGCGCCCACCCCATATCACCCAAGCAAAGCGCAAACCTTGGGAGTGTAAAGGCTGACCCCCCTTTTTTTGCCATGCCAATTGTCGTCCATCATTTCGAGAGTGAGAATGAATCTCTACTATTAGAAATAGAGGGACAAAAAGTACGCGTCAAGCACAAGGTAAAGCGTCACCTCCCTCGCTATTTACGCCTGACTGTATTATACTTCGCTGTCCTCTTCTCGGCGGCATGGACAACACTTTGGTGGTTTTGGGCGACAGAGCTCCGTGCCGTAGGTGTAGGCATAGGCAGCCTCGTCTTTTCAGTCTTTTTCGTGATACTCTATTCGCGCTTTCAGCGCAGCAGAGTAAAATCTAGGGAATTCTTGCTTAGTGATAAACAGTACATCACACTACAAGTCGAAGGCTTTGACACCGATGCCACCCTCCACGCCAATATCAAGGCCGCAAAGGGCATCAAAAGCCTACTCTTTGGCTACATCTATTATGACTCCTTTATGCTAGCAGTCAAACAAGCCGAAGAAATCAAGCATTTCTTTGATAGGCACACCCAGCTGGAAACAGACATAAAGGAAAGAATGTCTCAATACACAAACGATTAAAGCGTCACCCGAATCAATCAGATGACGCTTTTTTATTAAGAGGCTGGAGTGGGATTTGAACCCACGAATGTCGGTTTTGCAAACCGATGCCTT
>CAYJON010000017.1:0-27654 GCA_964371795.1 uncultured Akkermansia sp.
TCATCCAAACTGCTGCCAAAATTCAAAGCTGCTAATTTTGCAAGGTCCCCTTGAGTCAGCATGGATAAGAACAATAGCAGGATAATAATGGGCATGCCTTATCTTATCATCTCGAATGGGTGAAATACAGCCTAAATCTGACAGTTAGGAAATAAAGCTTTTCTTTCTTATTCTGACTTGCTATAATATAGCTCAGCTAGGCTGAGCTAGGGCTGAGTCTAGAGCGTAACCACTCAACAATAAAAAGTACATACAGATGAATACGACGACACAAGATTCCCCGCAGGTAACGAAAATGACAGGTGCAGAAGCATTGGTGCAAACCCTCGTGCAGCAGGGCGTGGATGTCGTCTTTGCTTACCCAGGTGGTGCAAGTATGCCCATGCATCAAGCATTGAGTGCAGAGCCCACCATACGCACCATTCTCCCACGCCATGAGCAAGGTGGTGCTTTTGCAGCAGAAGGTTACGGACGCGCTACAGGTAAAGTAGGTGTTTGCATATCGACCTCTGGTCCTGGAGCAACCAACATGATTACACCTATTGCCGATGCCTTTCTTGACTCCATCCCCATGGTTGCTATTACTGCACAGGTGGGAAGCGCGATGATAGGTAGCTCTGCCTTCCAAGAGACTGATGTTTTTGGCATGACTGCCCCCATCGTCAAGCACAGCTACCTTGTCACAGAGGCTGGCGATATTCCTCGTATTATAAAAGAGGCCTTTTACATTGCTCGCACTGGCCGCCCTGGTCCCGTGGTGATTGATATACCCAAGAATTTCCAAGAACAATTGATTGATCTCGATATTGATGTGGAGATGGATTTGCCCGGTTATCAGCCTACACTCCCTCTGCCTTGCAAGGCCTTGGATGAGGTGTTGCCCTTGCTTATCGCGGCAAAGCGACCAGCCATCTACGCGGGTGGTGGTATTGTGATAGCTGAGGCTTCTTCTGATTTGATTGAGTTTGCAGAACGTCTGCAAATCCCCGTTGCGACGACCCTAATGGGTGTTGGTGCTATGCCAGAGGATCATCCTCTCTCTGTGCGCTGGCTGGGGATGCATGGCCCCGTTTACTCCAACAATACGGTGAATGAAGCCGATGTTGTCTTGGCTATAGGTGCACGATTTGACGACCGCGTCACAGGTGCGGTTAAGTCTTTCTGTCCTCATGCGACCATCATTCACATTGACTACGATGCGGCTGAGTTGAACAAGAACAAGCGCGTTGACTACGCTATACGCGCCGATGCTGGTGAATCCCTGCGCTACATGAATGAGCAGTTGGAAAAGCTGGGTCACAGCCGTCAGACTTATGATATCTCCCTGCGCCCAGAGTGGTTTGGTATTATTGAGCAGTGGAAGCAGCAGTTCCCACTTTGCTACGAAGATAGACCTGGCCAGATTGCACCTCAGCAGATTGTTGAAGAGTTGCACCGCCTGACTGCCCATGGTGACACCATCATCACTACAGGCGTGGGACAGCATCAGATGTTTGCAGGGCAATTCTACCGCTTCCAAAAACCACGTCTTTTCTCTACATCGGGTGGTCTTGGTTCAATGGGTTATGGTCTTGCAGCTGCCATGGGTGCGCATATGGCACGTCCAGAGCTGCCCATCATCAATATTGACGGCGATGGTTCATTCATGATGAACATTCAGGAGCTTGCCACCATCAAGGTGGAAAAGATGCCCATCAAGAATATCATCATCAACAATCAGCATCTGGGCATGGTTGTGCAGTGGGAGGATTTGAAGTATGATTCCAATCGTGCTAATACCTTCCTTGCGGATTACCATCAGGAGTACGATCCCACCCACCAGAAGGAAGAACTACTCTATCCTGACTTTACAACCATATGTGCAGGATTTGGCGTAGCTTGTGAACGCGTCACAAAGCCAGAGCAACTTATACCAGCCCTAGAGCGTATGCTAGCAGCCGAAGAGGCCTATGTCCTCGATATCATGGTGCCCTATGACATCCATGTTCTGCCTATGATACCGGGCGGTATGGGTTATCGCGATGTGGTGCTAGAGCGCATTGCTGGAGATGGCAAGGGACGTCGCGCCTCAGAGTTAGGCAAGGAGATTCCTTCCGCGCTCTAAACATTTTTATGATTAGCTAAAACTGCAAGTGAGAACTACGCATCGCGTATGGTAGCAAAAATCATCAAGAGCACTCTACTGGTACTGATACTTATCGTATTTGGTATTGTTCTTGGTTCCTACTCCAGCGAGGGCTCCAAAGTTCCTATCCTCATTTTAGCGGCACTAGTCGGGATATTCTTGCTCAATTGGTTGGGCGAGAAATCATGGGTGCTTGTATTCATTGCACCTCCAGTACTTGGTTATTTACCCTTGGGCCCGCTTTCGCTCATTCAACCTGGCTATTTGTTAGGTCTCGTAATTCTTGTCTTTTGGTCACTTATGTGGCTGACGGGACGCGTGCAATTACGATGGCGATCGCTACCCATGATGGATTTTTTCATTGCTCTGATACTCATTCTTTTCATTGCCTCTTATATTCGTTATCCAGTGGGTATTCGTGTTATTAGCTTGGATACAGACTTTGTTGGAGGCAAGGAATATGTTGAGTGTATCGTGGCGACCCTTTTTTACGTCGTCATGTCCATCATCCCAGTGGCCTACGGGGATTTGAAAAAGACCCTGCGCATTGCCATGTGGTTGGCCGCGGGGGCGAGTTTATTCATGGGCTTGAGGATGGCTCAAAATGTCGGCGGAGATGCTATTCTCGAAGGGGTGCAAACGACACGTTTCAGTCTACTGGGCGGTCCAGGCATGACGATATTCATGCTTCTTGTTGTTTATTACACCCCCTTTCAAATAGTAACCTCGCTGTGGCGATTTGCGGGACTTCTCGCAGGTGCAAGTATGGTGCTGTTTTCAGGTTTCCGAGAGCAATTGGGGGTGCTTGCTGTGGGCTTTATATCGGCGGCTGTTGTGCACAAGCAAATTGTCATGCTGCTCATTATAGCCTCCTTTACCTACGGCTCAATACTTTTGCTGAGCTCCGAGGGCGTGCTACGCACTTTCCCCTTTGGTATACAGCGCGCGCTTTATCTCTTGCCTGGTGTGGACATTGAGGAGGAGATTAAAGTTGGCGCAGATCACTCGAAAGAATGGCGAGAAAAAATGTGGGAAAAATTTGCAGAGGATGAGCGTACGGGTTACATCAAAGACTATGTATGGGGAGATGGCTTTGGTCTCTCTGTTGATTTCCTGCGACTTCAAACAGTGCGTAGCAATCGCGGTGACTTACAGACTGGCGAATTGGAATTTTTTGCAAGAACAGGTAAGTGGCATAGCGGTAAGTGGTACTTTATTCACCGCTTGGGTTACGTAGGTTTAGGAGTCTTTTCAGTGGTGGCGGCTTACTTCGCTATCATGATTCTCAAGACGCTGACGATCTTTAGGCCTTATGATATTTTCCCCTATGCTTTCTTCTTGGTATTTTTGACCGTACCTACTTTATTTATTATCTTCTTCTCGGTGGGGAGCGCATCGCGTGTCTTTGATCTGTACTATTCCATTGCTCTGGTGAAGGTATTATTCTGCATTGCTAGGGAAAATAAACTTGGCACAGCCTTCTTTGCTTCCAATGAATATGTCCCCATCATCTTCAGAGATAATCCAATGATAGCAAAGCAATGATCTCGCAATCCTCTTCTCTATTTGCTCGTGCCTGCGAGTGCATCCCTGGCGGCGTGAACTCCCCCGTTCGCGCCTTTCGTCGATTGGAGCGTACGCCCTTTTTTGTTTCACATGCACAAGGTGCGTACCTGACAGATGAGGATGGCAATCAGTACATAGACTACGTATGCACATGGGGACCAGCCATTCTTGGCCACGCGCCAGAGCCTGTCGTCACCGCTGTGCAGCAGGCCGCTAGCAAGGGATTGAGCTACGGCACCCCCACGCGAAGTGAGGTGGAGATGGCAGAACTCGTCTGCGACTGGGTACCCTCTGTCGAGAAAGTCCGCCTATGCAGTAGCGGCACAGAAGCCACCATGAGCGCCATACGCCTCGCAAGAGGCTACACGGGACGCGACATGATAGTCAAATTTATTGGCTGCTACCATGGACACGTGGACAGCCTGCTTGTCGCCGCTGGTAGTGGTGCACTCACCCACGGAAGCCCCGATAGCGCGGGCGTGCCAGAGGCCTTTGCCTCCCTGACCCTCACCCTGCCCTACAATGACAGGGCGGCTGTAGAGGAGGCATTCGCCCTCTACGGTGATCGCATAGCGGGTGTCATCGTCGAGCCCTACCCCGGTAACGCGGGCTTTTATCTCCCACGCGCTGGTTATCTAGAATTCTTGCGCGATATCACTGCCCGTTACAAGGCTCTCCTGATTTTTGACGAAGTCATGACAGGCTTTCGCATCTCTGCTGCGGGTGTGCAGGGCAAACTGGGCATCACTCCCGACCTCAGTTGCTTTGGCAAGGTCATAGGTGGAGGCTTGCCCGTGGGCGCATTTGGCGGCAGGGCGGACATCATGGATGCCCTCTCACCCTTGGGCGCGGTCTATCAGGCTGGCACCCTCAGCGGCAACCCTCTTGCCATGGCGGCTGGACTCGCCCAGCTGCGTGAATTGCAAAAAACGGATGCCTACACCCGACTGGAGCAAGTAGGAGCGTACCTAGAGCAGGGCGTGCGCCGACTGTTGCATGACACGGGTTGTGTTGCGCAATTTTATAGGGAAGGCTCCATGTTTGGGCTCTTCTTTACAGATCAGGAGGTGTACAACCTCGATACAGCAATGAGCTCCGATTTCGACCGATTCCGCCGCTTCTTCCACCTGATGCTTGACGCTGGGGTCTATGTAGCGCCATCTCCCTACGAGGCGGGCTTCCTCTCCACCGCCCACACGGAGGCTGATATAGATCATAGCCTAGAGGCAATGGGTAGGGCATTCAAGCTTCTGTAAACAGGGCATATTTCATGCTTGCCATCCTGTGGGCGAGTTTTGTATACTGAACGCCGTATGAAAATCACCACATTGCCCTTACTCGGTGTAGCATGCTGCGCTATCTTGTCCACTGTGGCATCAGCGCAAGACGCACCACCACCAGCCCCAGCCCCAGTCGCAGAAAAAGCACAGGCCAACAGCGAAATGCTTTCATCCGATACCCTGCGAGTCATCTTTCGAGGTCTGCGCGAAGTCCCAGTGAGCGATAGCTCTGACCAGAACAAGTTAGTTGCCCTCTTCGAGGTCGCAGAAGCCCTCGCATACGAGGCCAATTCCCGCTATGCCAGCCCGGCTAAGAAGGCGGGCGAAGTGATCTCCGTCGACATGCTGCGCAATCTACCAGGTCAACCCAACGAAATCGTTGAAAATATCGCGCAGATGCAGGAAGGCGAAGAGGCTATCGTGCTCATGAGCACCCTTTTTCTCTTTGAAAATGCCGAGAAGAAAAGCGGTCATATCATCCAACCCTGCACACGCATGGAGCGCAAGTCCGCACCCATTCAACAAGGACTCAACCCCGCAGCCGTTGACCCAGCCGCAAATGCAGGCACCCGTGCCTTGCCCAAGGCCTCCAATGCCATAGATATGACTCGACCTTCGCGCTCCATGCCAAGCGGCTTCTCCATTTCCGTTGGATCTGGCGGAGGTGGTAATGTACAAAGCATGCGCACCACCAGCCATTATGACCCAGTGACAGGAAAGAACGTCACCCGCATGTTCATCAATGGTGAAGAGGTAGACCCCAAAACACATCAACCCATTAAGAAACCCTAATTCTAATAAAGCCTGCATAAAGCGAAAATAGAATTGACTCTTTCTGCCGAAGCAGGCATAATCACACGCGTTATGAAAAATCCCGTAACTGTTACCGTCACTGGCGCAGCAGGCAATATTGCCTACTCCCTCTTGTTCCGTATCGCATCTGGTGAAATGCTTGGTGCAGATCAACCAGTTATTCTCAAGCTTCTCGAAATCACACCTGCTATGGAAAAGCTCCAAGGCACTGTGATGGAAATTGATGACTGCGCGTTCCCTCTCCTTACGCAAATCGTTGCAACAGATGATCCTGCAGTAGCCTTCCAAGATGCCGACTGGGCACTTCTCGTTGGTTCTGTACCCCGCAAGGCAGGTATGGAGCGCAAGGACCTCCTGAGCATCAATGGCAAAGTCTTCGTTGGTCAAGGTCAGGCAATCGCCGCCAATGCCAAGCCAAGCTGCAAGGTGTTCGTCGTAGGTAACCCCTGCAACACCAACAGCCTTATTGCTCTTCACAACGCAACAGGTCTTCCTAAGGAAAACTTCTTTGCCATGACCATGCTTGATGAGCTTCGCGCAAAGAGCCAGCTTGCAGCCAAGGCAGGCGTACACTCCTCCGATATCACTAACATGTGCATCTGGGGCAACCACTCCGCCACACAGTATCCTGACTTCACCAATGCAAAGATTGCAGGCAAGCCTGCAACAGAAGTCATCACTGACACAGAATGGCTCAAGGGTGAGTTCATCGCAACTGTACAGCAGCGCGGTGCAGCCATCATCAAGGCACGCGGTCTTTCCTCCGCTGCTTCCGCAGCCAACGCTGCAATGAAGACAGTGCAAATGCTCTCCAACCCCACTCCTGAGGGTGATTGGTTCTCCGTTGGTACCTTCACAACAGAAGGCAACCCATACGGCCTACCAGCGGGCATTATCTGCTCCCAGCCAACATTTGTACACGCTGATGGTAGCTACAGCATCGTAGAAGGTCTTCCTGTCTGCGAATTCTCCCGCGAAAAAATCACAGCAACATGCGACGAACTCCTTGCAGAGCGCGCCGACGTTGCTGATCTCCTTGACTAAGGAGCGAGACATTAAGTCTTTTTGGGACGCCCCTCTCCTTATGTGGAAGAGGGGCGTTTCTTCTTTGATGACGATTAGTTAAAAAGTTAGAACTTTTATTATTGCTTTTGTAATGCAGGTAGGCTATAGTGATAGCCTATGGATAACAATCTGATTCAACAATTCAATGAACAAATTCGTAATGAATTTTATTCAGCAAACCTCTACTTAGCCTTCTCCATCAAATTGGATGAGTTAGGCTTGGGAGGCGGTGCACACTGGATGCTTCAGCAGTACTTTGAGGAGCTTTCACATGGTTTGATGTTTATAGACTTCATGAAAAAGCGTGGAGTCGCAGCAGAGATTCTTGATATTGAGAAACCTCAGTGCTCCCAGACAGAGGTGCATGAGTACTTTGAAGCCTCACTTGCGCACGAGAAGATCGTGACAGCTAGCATCAACAAGCTCATGAAGCTCGCGAAGGAGCAAGATGACTTTGCTGCACAGGACTTCCTCTTTGGCTTTGTACGCGAGCAGGTGGAGGAGGAAGACACACTGCAGGACATTATTGGTGAGCTGAAGCTGGGCAAAGACAGCCCTGCGGCATTGCTCCGCCTTAATGAGTCCTTGCAACAGCGCGGTAACTTTGTCTTCGATCAATCGAAGTAAGTGGTACTGTATATAGTATTAAAAAGAGCAGAGCGCGACTGAATGGTCGCGCTCTTTTTTTTGAGAGGTGGGATTGTTCTGCGCGTTAGCGAAGGCGGAGAAAAGTCGCGCTTCGCGCGTGCCTATACTGAGCATGCTCGCCATGCAGTATGGGCACAGCGAGCATGTTGTCTTTTAGAG
The DNA here is from genome assembly GCA_964371795.1 of uncultured Akkermansia sp. GTDB lineage: Bacteria > Verrucomicrobiota > Verrucomicrobiia > Verrucomicrobiales > Akkermansiaceae > Akkermansia. The sequence goes on from CAYJON010000017.1 coordinate 7,657, forward strand.
GGGGCTTGTCGTCACCTCGCGTCTTGCGCGCGGTGAGGGCTGATTTTTAGCTCTTGGGAGCCTGCCTCGAGAGGCGTATAACCTGCACGGGTGCGCCCGTTGGCTTTACCTCAATCTTGTCTCCCGTGGGGAAGAGCAGGAAGTAGCTCTGCTTCTCATCACGTGGCAATAGCAGTCGCAGCATCTCACGCATGTCCTGCTGTGGCTTGGGCAAAAGTCCAGAGCTTAGCTCCGTTCCCTTTGCATCCACTAGCTTCACTGTGATATCAGCTTCTTCGCGTGGCTGCACGTCTATCATGAGGCGTTGCTTGTCCGCAGGGATGCCGTTTTTCTCGTACCATGCCTTGGCCAGCTTTTGATAACGCTCGCTGACGTCTTCTGCGCCAACACTCTTGTTATGGAAGGCCCAGGGAAGGAAGAAGTGTGTGGGGTTTTCCTGCGTTGCAGGCTTGCCTGTTGTTGCAAGGACGCGCTGGTAGGGGTTTTTGTTGTCTAGCATGCCTACGCCTTCCATGACCCAGCCTGTGTTGTAGCTGCCTTCGCCAAATTCAAGCATGCGCCATTCTCCATCAATCCAGACTTCTGTCCATGTGTGGTTGCCGCGTACGTGGTTCCAAGAGACGACGCCCGCGATGCGTGAGGGGATGTCTACGCTGCGTAGTGCTGCTGCAAAGAGGATGCTGAGGCCGGTGCAGGAGGCTTTCTTTTCTGCCAATGCTTCTATGGGGTTGAGGCAGGCGCGACTGCGCTCTGTGGAGTAGTAGACGCCAGTGAGCTTGCCTATGTTCTTGGCGATGAAAAAGGCGGCTTCTTCAGCTGTCTTGAGGTCCTTGACATGGGGATAGAATATCTCTCTCAAAGTGGCGCGCCATTCGCTGGGGTTTTCATCCAGTAGCTGGGTGCCGTTAATGTACTGATCAACAAGATCGGCTGGAACGTCCTTTGTCCATGGTAGTGGCTGTTCGCTGCTTTGGCTTGCGCTTGGTGTGACTTTAGTATCTTGGGCACAGAGGGGCAGCGCACAGAGTGCGAGAATGATGAGGGGGCATTTCATGCTCTAACTTTATCTGATTTTTTCTCTCAGGTAAAGTAAACAACGCCGTAAGTGGCTTTTTTTTGCAATTTACTCTGTCATAGAGGGGAGTTCTCGCAATTCGCAAGGAAGGCTCGCGGATGGATTTTCGTCAGATTTTTGCGACTTCGCGCCAGAGCATATTGTCATATGTAATAAGCGAAGGTGCAAAAAGATACGAAAAGACTCCGCGAGCACCCTTGTCTAGTGTATTCTTTGTTAAGTCATGCAGAAAACGAATTGCGAGAACTCCCCTAGAGCACAGAAAAGCCGCATTCTCGAAAGAATGCGACTTTTCCATATAAAGAGGTTTGTGTAACGCGGCGCGAGATTAACGCTTGCTGAACTGGAAACGCTTGCGCGCACCGGGGCGACCTGCCTTCTTACGTTCCTTCATGCGGGAATCGCGAGTGAGAAGACTCTGCTCACGAAGTTGTGGGCGGAATTCTTCGTCAATCATAACGAGGGCACGTGCGATAGCGAGGCTCATAGCACCAGCTTGACCTTGGATACCACCACCACTGGAGACGATGCGTACATCGTAACGCTTCATTGTGTTGGTTGCATAGAAGGGCTGAAGCACTGTGTTCTGCAGGACGTCAGTTGGAAGATATTCTTCAAAACCGTTACGGTTGATGATGATCTTGCCAGACTTGCCTTCTTCTGCAGGTGTGAGCCATGCGTGGGCGACAGCTGTCTTGCGGCGGCCAGTCGCGTTGTAAGGAGTTGTTGTACTCATAGTGATTAAAAAGAGAAAAAGAGATTAAGCGATGGTTACGGATTCTGGTGTCTGCGCGGTATGTGGATGCTCTGCACCTGCGTATACCTTGAGACGACGTCCCTGTGCGCGACCTTGGCGTGTGTGGGGTACCATACCGCGGATAGCCAGCTCAAGAATCTTTTCAGGATGCTTTTTGCGAAGCTTGGAGGGCGTGGTTACGACCTGATTACCAACATAACCTGTGTAACGTGTGTAGATTTTTGCACGTTCCTTGTTGCCGGTGAGGACAACCTTATCCGCATTGATAACAATCACATGATCACCACAGTCTACGTGAGGGGTGAAGATGATTTTATCCTTACCGCGGAGGAGTTTTGCAGCTTGAACTGCGACTTGACCGAGCACCATGTTAGTGGCGTCGATTATATACCATTTACGCTCAATGTCTTGAGGCTTGGCTGAGAAGGTTTTCATATCTTATTTATACTATTCCAGTTTGGCGTTTTTCACTCGAACCTCTTTGTTCGGGGCAGATAATCTAATCTCTCTGCGCCTTTTTGTCAATGCCATTTTTTATATTCTGTGATTTTTTTGCATTTTTCCTCTTGGAGATACCCTTCTCCTCTGCTAGGATAGGAGCAGATGAGTGAGTTTTACCAACGAGATGAGCTGTTGCGTGTGCTAGAAGAAAACTTTGGCTTTGGCTCACTCCGTTCTGGTCAGGATGAGGTCATTCACGCCATCATGGAGGGTCGTGACACCCTTGCCATCATGCCAACAGGTGGGGGTAAATCCCTTTGCTACCAACTGCCCGCCCTCTGCCGAGATGGTCTAGTCATCGTTGTTAGTCCCCTCATCGCCTTGATGAAGGATCAGGTCGATGCGCTACAGGCGCGTCAAATCCCCGCTGCTGCCATTCACTCTGGTCTTTCTAATGACGAGTACCGTCAGGTCATGCAGCAATTCTATCGTGCAGAGCTCAAGATTCTCTACGTCGCGCCAGAGCGATTTGGGCAGCAGAGCTTTTTGCAAAGCCTCAGTGAGCAGCAAATCTCCCTGCTTGCCATTGATGAGGCCCACTGTTTGAGCCAATGGGGGCATGACTTTCGTCCCGACTACTTGCGACTCGGTCGCGTGCGCGAGCAACTGGGCTATCCCCAGACTGTGGCACTCACCGCCACCGCTACAGAGCAAGTACGACATGATGTGCTCCACACGCTCCAGCTGCGCGACCCCGCTGTTATCATCAGCGGCTTTGCGCGACGCAATCTTGATTTTTCCATCCAGCATTGCGAAAAAAGAAGCATCAAGTTTGACCGCCTCCGCGATCTGGTCAGCAAGTGGAAAACAGGCATCATCTACTGCTCCACCCGCAAGAATGTCATGCTCGTCCACGAGGAACTGCGAAAGCATTGCCCCAGCATAGTCGCCTACCACGCGGGCATGACGGATGATGAGAGAGAATACTCCCAAAATGCCTTCATCTCGGGACAGGCCGATGTTGTCGTCGCGACCAACGCCTTTGGTATGGGTATAGATAGGGCAGACGTACGCTTTGTCGCCCACTTTGAAATCCCCGGTAGCGTCGAGGCTTATTACCAAGAGGCTGGGCGTGCTGGCCGTGACGGAGAGCGTGCTGCCTGTGAGTTGCTTTTCAATCATGCAGACCTGCGCACGCAGGAATTCTTCTTTGAAGGCAGCAACCCCAGCGTAGAAAACATACGCCATCTCTACCGCCTCTTGCAGCACCTCGCCGACCCCGAAACGCATGAGGTAGAAATTACCGTAGATGAAATGGTCGCCCGCATGCCCAAGGACGTCAACCCCATGTCCATCAGCTCCGCGCTTTCTGCCCTCGTCCACCACGATGCCATCATCCGCTATGACATCGCGGGAAAGAACACCCGAGGCACACGCATCAAGCACCCAGAGCTCACAGCTGCCATGCTCTCGCTCAATGAGCAGGCTATACAAGAAAAAGCAGACCGAGACCACCAAAAAATAGAAAGCATCACCCGCTACGCCTACACCAAAAAGTGCCGCCACCAATGGATACTTGATTACTTTGGCGAAAGCGGCTCAAACGCATGCGGTCACTGCGACCAGTGCAAACCCAAGCAAATAGTCGATGCTGTAGAAGTCACAGGCGAAGCCCTCGACACCGTCCGCAAGGCCTTGGCTGGGGTAGCGCGCGCCTCACGTCGCAACGCAGAGGGGGAGTGGGAAGGCATCTACGGACGCGGAAAAATCATGGACATGCTGCGCGGTTCCAAGGGGGCTAATATGCACGTGGGGCTCACCCGCCTGAGCACCTATGGTCTCTTATCCCATCTCAACAAGGCGCAAGTGCAAAACCTCTTCCGCGCCCTCATGGACGTAGACTACATCCAAAGCAACGGCGCAGAAATGCCCCTCATCACCCTCAGCGAAAAAGGGCATGCCGTCATGATGGGAAAGGCGGTAGCCATACTCCCCCTACACTGGATGAACAGCGATGTAGAGCCAATCAAAAGAGCTAGACCGCGCGCCGTAAGAGCACAGGAAGTCTATGAGCTGGCCATGAGCAAGCGTCTAGACAAGGAGCTTTACGAGCACCTCCTGCAACTGCGTCGCGACATAGCGGATGAGCACAACATGCCAGTCTACTGCGTCATGAAAACAGAGGCATTGCAGACCTTGGCAAGACTACGACCACACACCCTAGAGGGTGCCGCCGACATCAAGGGCATAGGCAAGAGAATCACTCAGAATTACCTTGCTGCCTTCATTGAACTCATCGTCGATTACGAGGGAGAGTAAAAGTTTTTCTTAATCTGTATTTATAATTTGCTCAATATTCGCTGTTTATAATGCAATGTAAGAATAAGCGCACCTCGGGGATCTTATTTTGACATATGAGGGGGCTTTTTTTGCTTTCGGCGTAGTTCTTTAGCGCGGCGTTGCTGCTGCAATTTGATTATTTCGCTGCGGCGTAGAAAGCACATGATGCGGGTTCCCTTTTCAGAGTCAACACGTGCGTAGACGGGGGAGAGTGTTCCTTTGTTAACCGCTCGCTGTATGGTGCTGCGGCCGACGCCTATGAACTTTGCCGCCTCAACGACGCTGAGTAGATTAGGGTATTGTTCTGGTATGAGGTGCTGGGGTTTGCTTTGGGCAATATTCTCTACCTCATCACCATTCCAATAGATGATGGGTGGTCGGCTGTTCTCGCAGACAATGCGGTAACCAATTTTGTATTTGCGTAATATAGCTCTTGCAGAAGAGATGCTGCTACAGAGGATATCCGCTGCCTCGCGTGTTGTTAGTCCACCATTTTGCTTTTCTTTGTAGGCTTTCCCCGTTTGGGGGCAATAGCCCACTTTTGCCTCGAGCAGTTCTTTGGGGTAACTGACACCAGGTATGTCAAAATAAAATTTGCCGCACAGCCCCTTCAATGTACGGGGGATGAAATTAGGCCTTATCATGAGATTTGTAGGTCAAGTAGCTTGAAGCATTGCTTCAGGTTAATCGAATTTTCTTAATGACTATCAATCAGACATTAAGAATATACAAATGATAAGGCGGTTTATCAAATAGGTAGGCAAGTGCTGTTGTTAGTTGCCTAACAGTTATTCTCTTGTGAGAGTATGGGTGGAGGACGCAAAAAAAACCTTGCTCATCAATGGTAAGCAAGGCTCGAAACGTCTTAATATAGCAAGACTTATATGATTATATGGGGTCTAATTGCTGTGTTTTTGCAAGAAAAAGAGACAGGGTGCTTTCTCCCCTCCATTGTGGCAGCGTGTGCATAGGACACTGTACTGTGGTAGCTGTAGTTGTTGGAAGTAGTACTCAATCGCCTGCATCTCTTCCTCACCGCCCTGATGCCCAGGGTAGGCAACGAGGCTGAGGCAACCGCCCACCTTGAGCAGGTGTAGGGCAGACTCCAGCGCAGCTAGCGTGCTGTCAGTCTGCGTCACAAGCTGATGATTGCTACCAGGTAGGTAGCCTAGGTTGAACATGATGGCAGAGGGGGCTTGCTTCACAACGCGGGAGAGCAGTTCATGGCTCATGTGATGCAGTTGCACGCGATGCAGAAGGCCCGCGCCTTCTAGCCTCTCGCGGGTGAGGTTGAGAGCATCCTGCTGCACATCAAAGGCATGTACAAGTCCTGCCTCACCGACGAGTGTCGCTAAAAATAGCGTATCATGCCCGCCACCTGCCGTTGCATCAATCACGCAGTCGCCCTGCGCAACAGTGGCGCGTAGCAGCTGGTGACAGGCGGGCAAAAGTCGCATAAGACGAAGAAGTCGAGGCTGTGTGTGATTACTTCTTTTCTGGTATATCGTGCATTTCGATATAATTGACAGCAGTTGTGCGCTTGGGGTTGTTGGGGTCGCGTATTTCCAGTCTCATTTGCTTGAAGAACCATGACCCGTCACTGAGCCTCTGGACAGAGTTGATTAAAAATCGCTTCTTGAGCTTCCCATCCTTGCCGTGACCATCAATCTGCCAAGTGGTGCCATTTTCCTTGTCAATCCAGATGCGCACCCACGCAAACTGCCCCACATCGGGGCGGGGGTTGGCAACCTGCACGATGTAGCAATCGCGCCCCTTGACGCGGCTTTCTGCGGTATTTTCCGTCACCGTGCCACCCTTCCAATAGAGGTAGCGCAGGGAGAGATCCTCATAGCTGACATCGGAGTCAGCAATGTGGGCTGCATACTGCTTGCTAGACATGGGAGTAGCCTTTCCCTTGGCATCCACGAGGAGGAGATCAGCGGCCTTTTCTCTGATGCGTACATCAAAGCGATGCCATGCATTCTTGTTCTGATATTGGAAGACCAAGGTACTTCCGCGCGCACTGAGGGCAAAGGGGATTTTGTTGCGCCCTTTGCGTATTTGCCCTTGCACATCGCGCTCTGCTTGGCTGACAGTCATTTTTCGGACGCTGTCCAAAATATCATCAGCGGCAGGCGTGGCGGAGGCGAGACCTGCTGACAGATTGAGGCATATGCAAAGCGTGGGCAGTAGACGACGTAGGGCTATCATGGGAAGCATTATAACAGACTGCCCCCCGCCTGAGAAGGGATTTTTTGTCCTAATTCTGTCCTAATTTCTATGATGCTTGATAAAGATGGCTTGATAGACAGAAAACAAAATGATAGGATAATGATTTCTATGAAAACGATATTCTTCCCACTCATTGTAGCCCTCTGTGCTCCCCTCCTTCATGCGCTAGACCTCCATGTTGAGGCGAGAAAGCAAATTGGTGTCACGACCTCCTATGATGGCGCCTACGTGGTAATCAAGTACCCCGGTGGCGACGTGCCCAAGGATACAGGCGTATGTACCGATGTCGTCATCCGCGCCCTGCGCGGCAAAGGTATTGATCTACAAAAGGACGTGCATCTCGACATGAAGGCAAACTTCGCAAAATACCCCAAGATATGGGGACTCAAGCGTCCTGACCCGAACATCGACCACCGACGCGTGCCCAATCTACGTACTTACTTCACCCGCAAGGGTTGGAGTATTCCTGTCGCCAAAAAACTTGAAGATAACGATCGCACAAAGTTCTTACCTGGTGATATTGTGACCAATACCCTCCCAGGCAACCTACCGCATATCATGATTATCAGCGACAAGAAGACAGCACGAGGCATTCCTCTCGTCATTCACAATGTGGGCTACGGTACACAGGAAGCGAACTTCCTCTACGCCTACCCCATCACGGGTCATTACAGGGTGAAGAAATAGTCCCTACCAAAAAGCCACAGGCGAGAGCCTGTGGCTTTTTGGGTAGTAGGCTGAAAAGATGTCTTAAGGATTTATCTTGTACACTTGGTTCAAGTAGGGCTGGTTATCGCGCGTTCTTTCAAGGGTGTAGCCCGTGCGCTGCTGGTAACCCGCCTTGGAGTTATTCACTCTGCTCTCAAAGTTTTTCCAATTGCGTCGCGCAGCTGGTGTCCAACCTAGCTCTGCTGTTGCCATCGCTCTGGGGAAGCTCTGATACATCACATGCTCCAAGTTAGGCACGCGCTCTGTCCAGATATTGCATTGCACGCCTCTGACCACGTCCTTGCCACCCACTTTTTCGGGTTCAAAGCTGTAGGCGCGCTCCAAGGTCAGGATGGGCATCCAGTTGTATTGCCTCTGTCCCTCTATTTGTGGAAAATCCCAGTAAAAATAGTCAGATGGCCCGATGATGAGTTGCAGCTTGTTCTTCTTTGCGGCGGCAGCGGCCTCTTCTGTCCTATTGGCGTACCACGCAAAGACTGTTTCGCCTTCGCGGTAGAGTTCTTCATCCAGTTCATACCAGTAGAGGGGCTTTTTGCCATGGCGTGCGACGACCTTGGCGAGGTCGGCTAGGAAGTCGCGCATCTGGTGCGCACCGTGCTCCTGACCTCTTTGCTTTCTGTGCTTGGCGCAATCAGGGCAGGCATCCCAGCTGGTGGTGGGTGCCTCATCGCCACCTACATGCAGGTAGTCACTGGGGAATATGAGGGCGAGCTCTGCCACGGCTGCGTCATAGAACTTCCAGAGCTCTTCCTTGGCAGGGCAGGTGAGAAACACGCGGCCGGCAGGTCCCTGTTCCCCAGGGCGAACGACTGTGCCATCCGCATCGCAGAAAAACTCTGGGTAGGCGGCAGCCAGTGCTTGACTGTGACCGGGGGCATCCATTTCTGGGATGACCTCCATGCCTCGCTCTGCGCAGTAGGCGACAATGTCCTTGAGCTCCTCGCGGGTGTAGTAGCCTCCCTCGGGGATGCCGTTGCCCATGGTTTCGCTACGCTTGCTGGCCACCTCTGCCATGCGTGGGTATTTTGGCACGGCAAAACGCCATCCGTTGTCGTCGGTGAGGTGGATGTGGAATTTGTTGAATTTGTAGCGCGCGAGCTCGTCGATGAGTCGCTTCATATCCTCTACAGGCATGTAGTGACGTGCTACGTCTAGCATAAAGCCGCGCCATTCATATTGCGGAAAGTCATAAATGCGCCCAGTGGGGATGCCCTCTGGCTCTCGTTGCAGTTGCTCTTTGAGTTGTTGCAAGGAGGTGAGGGCGTGGTGGCGTGCGGTTTTGTCGCGCCAGCGCAGGTGGACGCCCTCGGGGGTGATTTTGATTTCGTAGGCCTCACCTTCCTTCAGGTCTTCATTCTTTTCATCGCTCAGTATTTTGAGTGTCTGGGTTGTGCTTGTTGTCTTTTCTACATGAACAGGGGCTGGAATGATGTCGTAGGCTGCCGCGAGAGAGCCTAACAGGAGGGAAAGGATAACACTGATTTTCATTTGCCCATCATAGGAAAAATCCCCCGCCTCAGCAAGGATAAAAAACTGCATTTATTTCATCAGAATTATTGCTTTTGCTAGTCAGAAAAAACTGCTATACTGTCCCCGACATGAAGAATCCTCAAAAGATTGTAGCAGTTATCGATTATGGTTCGCAGTATACTCAGCTCATAGTCAGACGAGTACGTGAAATTGGCTTTCTGGCAAAACTCTACGCCTTGGAGGATTTGCATGAGATAGAGAGCCCAGGGGCAATCATCCTTTCGGGTGGTCCTCGTAGCACCTCAGAGGAAGATGCGCCCGATATTGACTTTGAGTGGCTCAAGGCCTTTGACGTACCAGTCCTAGGCGTGTGCTACGGCATGCAGTTGCTTAATATCAAGCATGGCGGCACAGTGAAGTCCAGTAACAAGCGTGAGTACGGTCCAGCCGATCTCCTGCCAGAATGCTGTGAATCGGGACTCTATGACCAGATGCCCGCGCGCTCTCAGGTCTGGATGAGCCATTCTGACACCGTTGATGTTCTTTCCGCTGATTGTCAAGTCATCGCACGTAACACAGATGGCGTGCCTGTCTCCCTTCAATGGTCTGACCGCATGTATGGCATACAGTTCCACCCCGAGGTGACACACTCCCACGAGGGACGTACCATACTGAAGAATTTCTTACTCATGGCAAGTGACCTTGCCCCCTTTGATATTGGTGACTTCAAGCAAGAACTCATAGCCGACATACGCGAAAAAGTCGGTGATAGACAAGTTGTCTGCGGTGTCTCTGGTGGCGTGGATAGCACAGTGCTAGCCGTTCTCCTGCATGAAGCAGGGGTCAACGTACGCTGTATCTTTGTTGATAATGGCTTGCTGCGCAAGGATGAGGCTGCCGAGGTGCAGCGCAACTTTGCCGCTATGGGCGTGGAGATAGAGACAGTCGATGCCGCGCAACGCTTCCTTGACGCACTCGCAGGTGAGGGCGATCCAGAGAAAAAACGTCGCATCATAGGCAACCTCTTCCTTGACGTCTTCTGGGATGCAGTGGGCGATGCAGAGATGCTCGCACAGGGTACACTGTACCCCGATGTCATTGAAAGTGCCTCTAACGCCAAGAGCAAGGCCTCAGTTATTAAGACACACCACAACCGCGTCGAGCGCGTGCTGGAACTACAGGAACAGGGCAAGGTAATCGAGCCACTGGCCTTCCTCTTCAAAGACGAGGTGAGAGAACTCGGTGCCTCCATGGGCATAGACCATGACATCCTCTGGCGTCATCCCTTCCCAGGTCCAGGCCTCTGCGTCCGCTGCCCTGGAGAGGTGAGTAAAGACCGCCTTGATATCATCAGAGAATGTGATGCCATCTTCATCGGCACCCTGCGCAAATGGGGTTGGTACGGGAAGTGCTGGCAGGCATACGCTGGACTCATCCCTGTGAAGACAGTGGGTGTGAAGGGCGATGAGCGTTCTTATGAATGGGCAACCAACCTGCGTGCCATCGTCTCCGAAGACGCGATGACAGCAGACTGGGTGGAATTACCCTACGACCTCCTGCGCGAGGCTTCCAACCGCATCCTCAATGAGGTAAAGGGCATCAACCGCGTCCTCTTTGACGTGTCTACCAAGCCCCCCGCCTCCATCGAGTGGGAATAAACAGAATTCTATCAGCAGGTTTTTTTGAACGCCAAGCTCCTATCTGGGGCTTGGCGTTTTAGATTAATCATGCAAATAAACTATCAGTTAGTTATTTAGATGGAATGTAGTGCCGTTAGAGATTAAAAAGATATTGCCTCAATTACAAAAGGTATATTATTATGAAAACAATATCATCACTTATTCTGACTCTCGCGATACTACCAGCTTTTGCGCAAGCAGGTACTGCGCTTGAGATAGTAGAGACAGAAACCGTCGTCGTGCTCGACATGCCAACCGCTCCCAAAGAGACGCACTGGTGGGCAGAAGCAGGTGCTTCCTACGGCTTTGCCGAGAGCCAAATTATCAAAAATGATTTGGGTCAAACAGGTATGGTGGATAGCTACGGTGGCGACCTGACCCTCGGTTGCAACCTCAGCCCCAACCATGCGCTCAATGCACGTATAGCCTACGGTTACGGCAGCCATTCACAACTCAATCCCCTAATGAGTGACTGGCTAAAGCTTACTACAAAGGTACATACCTTCCAGTTAACCTTAGGCTACCGCTACACACATCACTTTAACAGTGACTGGTCAGGCTTTGTAGGCGTTAACGTCGGTGTGGGTAATGAGAGCGTGAAACTCCGTGCCCATGATGCTTTAGGACGTGCGCACATCCATGGCTCTGACTATGGCTTTGCCTACTCCGCGGAAATTGGCGCGAAGTACCACTTCTGCTCCGATATGTATGCCTTTATGGCCTACCAGTTCCAAGGCAATACCTGTAGTCCCGACATCAGCGGGGCTGGGCTAAAGCTATCCACACGCAAGCAGACCTATCACAGCGTGCGCGTGGGGATAGGCTTTAGCTTTTAATCAGGGCATATCTAACTGGCGTATTCTTGCGCTAGAGGAGAGTACATCCCCATCCATTGTGTAGAGCGCATCCAGCATCGCGCTAGCAAAACTTCCTGGCCCTTGGGCTTGTTTCATGGCAAGCTCTGCAGCTACCCCCATAATAGCCGCCGTAGCAACAGCTGCGGCGAGCTTATTGAGGGTCACAGCAGCAGCCGCAGCGCAGAGCGCGCCCATGGCACAACCCATGCCCGTAACGCGGGTGAGCATCTCATGCCCATTCTCAATGGCAAAGAGCTCCTTGCCATCAGTCGCGTAATCCACCTTGCCCGTGACAAGAACAGCGTTGCCCGTTGTCTGCGCAAGCTGTATAGCAGAGCGCACCGCGGCATCACTACCATCACTGCTCTCTGGACCACGTCCCTGTGCAGATTGACCTGCTAGAGCCATAATCTCTGAGGCATTACCACGAATCATCGTGGGGGTAGAGAGCATCAAATCGTGAGAGACCTGCGTGCGCAGGCTCAGTAGACCGACAGCAACGGGATCTAGCACCCAAGGGATATTGCGTTCTTTAGCCTCCTTGGCAGCCACGCGCATGGCGTGCGCCTGCTCGTGGGTTAATGTACCCACATTGATTAAAAGAGCATCTGTACAGACTGCGAGCATGTCCTTGATCTCCTGAGTGTCGTTGAGCATGGCTGGAACCGCGCCTATGGCAAGGAGGAGATTAGCCGTGAGGGGTTGGACTACACTATTGGTCAGATTGAGAACAAGGGGGCGTTGCTCCCTGATACCTGCAAGAATATTAGAAGGACTTCTGGTCATATGATTATTCCTTGTGGGTGATTAGCAGAGAGATTGGGCTGCGGCAGTAGGGTCTTCTGCGGCACAGATAGCGGAGACAATAGCAACACCTGCTGCTTGACCAGTGGCGCGAACAGCCTTTGTGCGCTCCACATCAAGTCCGCCAATGGCAACCACGGGCAGGGGGGTGAGAGCGGCTAGCTCTGCAAAGAGCTCCACACCTATCTCGGGTGGTGCATTACGCTTTGAAATAGTGGGGAAGATGGGCCCCATCCCGAGGTAGTCCACGAGGTCAGGGGAAGCGGCAAGCACCTGCTCCTTATTGGAGACAGAAAGGCCGAGAATCTTATCTGGCCCGAGGCGTTCTCTGGCTTCTAGCACAGGTATGTCGGATTGTCCAATATGGAGACCATCTGCATTGAGACGCAGGGCGAGATCAATGTTATTATTGATGATGAGAGGGACACCCTTTTCTTTGAGGAAATCGCGTAGGGGGATGGCCTCTTGTGCGAGGGATTCTTCATCTGTTTTTTCGGTGCGGTACTGCACAATAGTTACTCCGCCTGCGACAGCTAGCTTGACCGTGTCGAGGAGACTGTGGTGGCATTTTTCCGATTCATCGGTGACGAGGTAGAGGTGGAGTGCTTCGGGGATATTCATAGCTTTTTGAAAGGAGTTATTCTAGCAGATGAAATCGCAGGTGTAAATAGGGAATTGTGAAAGATGCTTGTAAAGTAGTATGTACCTTGTAATATCAAATTGTACCTTGTAATATTAAATGCGACAGCTTACACAACTCTTCAATGAGTCGCGATGAGAATGTTCCTATTTGACATGGAGGGAAAGGCAAAGCCTTTTCCACCATCAAATAGGATACATGCTCTCCGTCACAGAGGGAGCGGCGCGTCAAGTGAGAAAAGCTTATAAAGTCCGCTGCAGGCGGCGAGCGTAGCTCGTTTATGCAGCTTTTCGGCTTGATGCTACGCGGACTCTGTGACACCCAGCCGCGCAGTCGAGAAAATTTGCGTGCTTCATTGAAATTGGCGATATTGTAAGTTTGCCATAACGAAAAACACCGAGCATCGTGTACTCGGTGTTTCCGTTGTGTCAAACTGACAAAAAATATTTAGCTCAGAGCCCATTTGGCCAGCGCCTTAGCATGTATCTCTGTGGTATCGAAGACAGGCATCTCTAAGTCCTCTTGAGTGATGAGAAGGACGATTTCTGTGCAGCCCAAGATGACGCCCTGTGCACCCTGTGCCTTGAGGTCTTCGATGATGTCGAGGTAGAGTTGCTTTGACTCGGGCTTGATGTGACCTTGGCAGAGCTCATCAAAGATAACGCGGTGCACCTCGTCCATACCTTCCTCAACGGGCACGACAACATCCACGCCTTGGTCGATGAGTCTTTGCTTGTAAAAATCCATGCTCATGGTGTACTTAGTACCCAGTAGGGCTACCTTTGATAATCCAGCTGCCTTGATAGCATCGGCTGTAACATCGACGATGTGGATGAGGGGGATATTTATTCTCTGCTCTATCTCAGGCGCGATGCAGTGCATGGTGTTGGTGCAAATAGCTACGCAGTCTGCGCCACCCTGCTGCATATTGTGCGCAGCACCTGCCAGTAGATTGACGCTGGCTTCCCAGTCACCTGACTTTTGATAGCAGACTACCTCATCAAAGTTGAAGCTCTCCATGGCAATGCGCGCAGAGTAGAGACCGCCCAAGGCTTTCTTGACTTCTTCATTGATGATTTCATAGTAAAGGATGGTACTTTCCCAACTCATACCGCCTAACAAGCCGATTTTCTTCATGATGCTATAGATCTCTATTTTGATAGGGTTGTTGCCCGCGCTTTAGTTCATGGTGGCGAGCTGTGATTAGCATAGCTCCACAGACTAACTAGGTCAAGGATATTATGACACAATTTGTGAACAATAAAAAAGCTCCCTACTGTGAGGGAGCTTTTTCTCTATTAAGTTAAATCCAGTTGTGAACTGTGCCTGTTTCTTAGTTTGTTGTCAAGCGGTCACCGATGCGTACGTCAAAGCCTGCGGGGCGCTGATCTTCGACGATTTCTGCAACGACGTTGCCATCCTTGCTGTCAATGATGACGAGGGGCAGTTGCTTGTTACCGTGGCGTGCCAACTTGACGGAGATTTCATCACCTGCTGCCAAGGGGCTGCTTGTGTGTGCGTTGAATACGATAACATTGGTGTTATTGTTAACAGCGCGTACGATGAATTCCTTGTCGTGGCGGGCGTAGTCACGCAGAGCGCGTTCTACTGTGCCAGTATCTGCGGGCTTGACGCGGATGATGGTGTCACCAGGCATGATGGTGAGTCCCTTGTGGAGATTCGCTGGGTCAAACTCTGCAACAACGCTGTTGCCCTTGACGCTAACGATTTCGATAGGTGCAATGGCCTGTTCGCCACGCATTACAACGAGGGGGACTTCATCACCTGGTATCAGACCACTGCTAGCAGGGGCGTCAAAGATGACCATGTTCCAGCGGTCGTTGACAGCTACTACGTGGTAGGACTCATCATTGCGGGAGTAGACGTTGAAGAAGTTGTCGTTGATTTCCTCTACATTGTCCAAATCAACTGTGGATGATGCGACGCGGCTTGTGGATGCGTCAACGAGGGTTTGCTGTTCTTCCAGCTCTGACTTCATGCGTGCGATGTCAGCGGTGACTTCTTCCACGTAGGTGGAGATGGCGTAGACGATTTCCTTGGTGCCTGCACTGTCATCAATGTTGAGGTTGGTGTCGCCCAAGCCTTCTTTGAGCTGTGCCAAGCTGGACTTGAGCTCATTGGTGAGTTGGTCTACACGTGCTGTTTCCTCAGCAAGCTGTTCCTTGGCGGCGGCCAGTTCATCCTTGCGCGTTGCCAATGTGGCAGAGGATTCATCCCTCTGGTCACGAGCGTTGCGCATTGTCATGCGGTTCTTTTCGCTCGTTTCAACGGTCTTGGCGCGCTCACCAGCGATTTTATTCGCTTCGGAGGTGAGTTCCTCACGCAGCTGGCGTAGGCCGCTGCCTGTGGCGCTTTGATCGTGCCCACCGTGGGTGGCGACGAGGAGATTGAGTACTTTCTGTTGTTCAAGGGATACCTTGATACCCAGAACCATGAAACCTAGTGCAATGATTGCCCAAACTAAATGCGATATCTTCATAGCAAATTGGAGAGATAATTTTTAATAGCGAACGGATACGATCTTGTCACCTGCCTTAACCATTTCGCCTGGAAGGAGTGTGTTGTGGATAATGTCTGCACTGGTGCGATTTTGCTCAACCATGGTGACGTCGAGTTCACAAATCTTTACCCCATTGCGCATGACTGCGAGGCGAGAGCCAACGACGATGCCCTTGTTGACACCAGCGTCGATGATGATGTATTCCCAGTCTGTGTCTGCGAGGATGACTGTGGCATCCAGATCAGCAGGAGAGATACGAGCCATGCGATCGCTGTTAAGCTTGCGTCCGGCACGTACTTCACCGACTAGGCGGTTGTTTTCTTTTTCGAGCTGGGCGAAACGAGCTTCTTCGCGGGCAATGTCAGCCTTGAGAGTAGCGGCTTCGTCGGTGAGGCGTACAACCTCTTCTACGATGGCGTCAACATCAGAGGCAACTGTGCCAAGCTTGGCTGCTTCGGAGACTTCTTTCTTCAGTGCTTCAATTTCGGCTTGCAGTTTTTCGTATTCTTCACGAAGTTCTTCAAACTGTGCGTTTGTTGTAGCGGTGTCTTGAACAACTGTTTCCGTTTCAGAGTCGAGTGCTTGCTTTTCAGAGACAAAGCGAGCTTCTTCGGCGGTGAAACGTTCAATACGCATCTCGGCATACTTTTTCTCGCGTTCATCTATCGCGATATTGGTAGCCTCACTGATGGAGTCTTGAAATTGTTTTTGGACAGCGGAAACCTCACCTCCCATTTTTCCAATCTGCTCGAAATTACGATAGAAAAGGAAAGATGCGAATAGTGCGAGGGCGAGAGCGGCGGCTAATAGAATTTTGTTCCACATGGCGTGTATCAACAGGATTTGAGTGCGTTATATTGCAGAAAGTTGTTCATATTTTCTATACTATTTTGCCCCGCATTGCAATCAAAAAAATCACTTTACTGCTTTTTTTTATTTTTTAGTCTTTTGTTAAACGTGAAAACGCCTGTTCATCAATGTGAACAGGCGTTTGAGGTTTTTGTTAAACAAAAGGGAATGTTAGCCTTCTGTGTCGGCTGTTTGAGCCTTTTTCTCGCGTTCGGCGGCACGGATGGACATTTTGACGCGTCCCTTGTCATCGATGCCGATGCATTTTGCAGTCACAATCTGACCAACCTTGACGATGTCTTCGGTGCTCTTGGTGCGACCTTCTGCGAGTTCGGAGATGTGGATGAGACCGTCCTTACCGGGGAGTACTTCCATGAAGGCGCCGAATTCCTTGGTGGAGACGATTTTGCCTTCGTAGGTTTCGCCTACTTCGATTTCCTTGAACATGCGGTCAATGAGGTAGAGGGCGCGAGAGACACCTTCTTGGCGGCTGCCATAGATGCGTACTGTGCCGTCTTCTTCGATATTGACGTCTGTGCCTGTTTCGGCTTGGAGAGCCTTGATATTCTTGCCACCAGGTCCGATGAGTTCGCCGATGCGATCCTGAGGAATCTTGACTGTCTCAATGCGTGGTGCATTGGGGCTGAGATCCTGAGGTGCGCCAATGGCTGCATTCATGGTGGAGAGCACGTCCTTGAGGGCGTCCTTGGCCAACCAGACACCTTCTTCGAGGATGTCGAGGGAGATGCCGGGAAGCTTGAGGTCAAGCTGGAAGCCTGTTACACCTTCGCTAGTACCGCAAAGTTTGAAGTCCATGTCACCGTAGAAGTCCTCAGAACCGATGATATCAAGTAGGGTCTTGTAGCGGGAGGGGTTGCGATCGCCTTCGTTAGCAAACTCGGTAACGAGACCAACGGAGATACCACCAACAGGACGCTTCAGGGGCACACCAGCGGCGTAGAGAGCCATACTGCCTGCGCAGACGGATGCCATTGAGGTAGAGCCATTGGATTCCATAATCTCGGAGGAGACGCGGATGGCGTAGGGGAAGTCTTCTGCATCGGGGATGATGGGGGCGATGGAGCGTTCTGCCAGCGCACCGTGACCAATCTCACGACGGTTTTGACCGCCAAAGCGACCTGTGTCACCCACAGAGAATGGAGGGAAGTTGTAGTGAAGGATAAAGCGCTTTTCGTCAACTGCACCTGTGTAGTTGTCGAGGTATTGCTTTTCTTCGAGGGGGGCGAGAGTAGCCAAGCAGAGAGACATGGTCTCACCGCGTGCAAACATAGCAGAACCGTGTACGGAGGAGGGCAGAGTGTTAGCCTCGCCAACCAGTTGACGCAGCTGCTTGAGGCCACGGCCGTCAGCGCGCTTGTCATTCTCCATGATGGAGATACGGAAAGCTTTCTTCTGGATGTATTCAAAGACCTGCTCTACATCAAAGTCAGTGGACTCTGGGTGTGCGGACTTGATAGCTGCTTCTACCTCATTGCGCAGAGCACCTACTTGCTTTTGGCGTTGGAGCTTGTTGGGCGCGTAGATGGCTTCCTCAATGCGGTCACCAGCAATTTGGTAGCCGATTTCGAGAAGCTCTGGCTTAGCAACGACGAGTTCGTAATCGCGTGTTTCCTTACCGCAGAGGCCGCGGAGTTCTTCTTGGGCTGCGCAGATGATGGCAACATTTTCCTGTGCAAGGCGCAGGGCTGCGACAAAGTCAGCCTCGGGGAGTTCCAGAGCGGAACCCTCAATCATGATAACCTGATCCTTTGTACCAGCGTAGACGAGGTCGAGGTCGGATTCTTCGCGTTCTTGGTTGGTGGGATTGATGATGAACTCACCATTCACGCGGCCAACGCGCACTGCGCCAACAGGCTCAGCGAAAGGAAGATCGGAGATAACGCAAGCTGTAGATGCGCCATTGATGCTGAGGATGTCGGGCTCATTTTGCCCATCAGCTGCTAGTAGGAGAGAGATGACCTGTGTGTCGTAAAAATAACCCTTGGGGAACATGGGACGCAGAGGGCGGTCAGTCATACGGCAGGTCAGGATTTCCTTCTCTGTGGGACGGCCTTCGCGCTTGAAGTAGCCACCGGGGAATACGCCCGCAGCAGCAGCCTTTTCTTTATACTCAACAGACAGTGGGAAGAATGTCTGCCCATCTTTTATCTTGGTTGCGCTAACTACTGTTACTAGCACAACGGTGTCACCACAACGTACTGTGACGGCTCCATCGGCGAGACGAGCCATCTTGCCCGTTTCGATTGTCATAGGAGTTGCACCAACTGCGCAACTTACGGAATGAATACTCATTTTATTATTTTTTCTTCTATTTGCCAGCACCTGACTTCAGTAAAGAGAAACGGTGCTAGCGTGTTCTTTCTCCTACTTTGCAGGGTGCGACTTGTTGTATCAAAGTCAAAGAAAACACCCTGCTCTGGGAATTTTAGCATGAGAATTATTACTTGACAAGCAAATAAGTTTGCATTTTATTAAAATGCCTGTTATATCTCTTTTGTCATCTGGGTTCGGGCAGTCGCTGTCAGTAGCAATACTGGTAGAGGAAAGTCTGGACATCATAAGGCAGCGCGTCTCGTGAAAGCGAGAGACATCTTGCTCCAAGGCAGGATGGACGGAAAGTGCCACAGAAAACAAACCGCCTCGCATCTGATGTGGGGTAAGGGTGAAAAGGTGGGGTAAGAGCCCACCGCTCCGGAGGTAACAAGGGAGGCAGGGTAAACCCCGTGCGATGCAAGACAAACAGAGAAAGAGTAGCCTGCTCGTCGTATTCTCGGGTAATAGTTGCACCTCCTATTGGGGGCATGCGCCTACGGGTGCGTGAGAAAAATGACTGCACAGCCCTTCTTGATTGGGGGGTGGACAGAATCTGGCTTATAGAGCTTGGGTGGCGTGAAAACACCCGCCTGCTAGGGATAGCGGGCGGGTGGCTTCGTGTAAGGGTGTTCCTGCGCTTGCGTTCAGGTGGATTCTTAAGGCCTTCAAGGCCTTGAGGGCACTCGCGGGGGCAATCCCGCGCGGGTTTGGGCAGAGCCCAAGTGAAGAGCCGAGCGCGTAGCGCGAGGCGGCGACAGTGCCTTAAAAGAAAACATGCCCGCACGGAGTATGTTGCATGGTAAGCCTGCCCCGTAACACTGTCGCCCCTATCTGGGCTCGCGCGAAGCGCGACACTTTTCTGCCGTCGCTGACGCGGAGCGTGTGGTTAGGTATATTTTCACGCGAGGCGTTAGCGACGGCATTAAAGAGTCGCGCTATCGCGCGAGGGATGGGGGGGACGTCAGTCAGGATGCTGCCACCTTGCGGGGTGTTCCCCTCGGGCGTGTATGAAATTCTTTTAACCTGACTGACGGCCTCGCGCTGCGCGCTTCGGGTTTCTCCCGGGCTCTGCCCGGACCCGCAAGGGACGCTGTCCCTTGACCCTGCCCAAGGTCAGTTGACCTTGGGAATCCATTGAACGCAAGCGCAGGGAGAAGGTAACTCCTAACTCCTAACTAAAAACTAAATCCATATCCCACCGTAGCATTCACGTCCTGCTGCTTGTCACGTAGGTCCACAGCCGCATCCATGAAGATTGCTCCGCTCTCTC
>CAYJON010000018.1:0-26163 GCA_964371795.1 uncultured Akkermansia sp.
AAGGGCATTTTTTAACATCACATCATTTCGTAAACTAATTTTGCAAGGTGCCCTTATATGTAAAAAGAGAAAGTAAAGATCGACTTAGCGTGTCTTCAAATTAAGAAGCATCTGGGCGTTGGTCGCCGTCTTCTGCATAAAGGAGAGCAACCTCTCCATGGCTTCAACAGGCTTGTGCCCTGCTAGGGCGCGGCGGATGAGGTGTACCTTGTCCAGCATATGCTCTGGCAGGATGAGTTCCTCTCGCCTTGTACCGCTCTTGAGTATGTCTACAGCAGGGTAGATGTACATCTCCGCGATGCGACGATTGAGAACCAGCTCCATGTTGCCTGTTCCCTTGAATTCTTGGAAAATCAGGTCGTCCATGCGGCTATTGGTCTCAATAAGAGCTGTAGCCAAAATGGTCAATGATCCCGCATTGCGCGTGTTGCGTGCAGCGGCAAAAAGGCGACGTGGCATTTCCAAAGCGCGCGCGTCTATGCCCCCGCTCATGGTGCGTCCACTGCCTCTATCGGCATTATTGTAGGCACGCGCCAGTCGGGTGATGGAATCAAGCAGGATGATAGCATGCTTTCCCTGCTCGACAAGTCGCTTCGCGCGCTCTATGCACATCTCGGCAATGCGGCAGTGCTCGCGCACGTGGCTATCATTACTGGAGGCATAAATCTCTGCATGCGGCAGAGCGCGTCGGAATTCGGTGACTTCTTCGGGACGCTCATCAATGAGCAGCACCATGAGGTGCATGTCCTCTTCGTAATTTTCCCCTACGGCCTCTGCAATATCCATGAGGAATGTTGTTTTACCAGTACGCGGAGGGGCGACAATGAGCCCTCTTTGACCGCGTGCCACAGGGGCAACAAGATCCAAAGTACGCGTTGTGTAACGCAGTGGCTTTGTCTCGAATGAGAGCCTGTGCGTTGGGTTCACGGCCTTGAGGTCGTCAAAGTGAGGGACGTGGGCTGCCTCCTCTGGAGGCATACCATTGACAGCCGTAATGCTAGTCATCTGATGACCGCGCTCATACTTCTGAGCCATACCGCTGAGCTCCACAAAGGGACGCAGTCTGTACTGGTTGATGAGCTCTATAGAAACATAAACAGCATCTGTAGAAGGCGCCCAGCCGTTGTCAGCCGTGCGGACAAAGCCAAAGCCCTTGTTGGTGATTTCCAAGATACCGGTCAGGGGCTCGGGTTCTCCAATGGGGACGTAAGAGCGTGAGCTTTGCTCACTCTCTTTATTCTTACGCTTTTTTGGGAAAAATTTCTTCTTCTTGAAGGAAGGATTATTCGAGGAACCTTCGCCAGAAGCATCAGGATTTCCCTCGCGCTTTTTCTTGTAAAAAGGGCGGTTAAACTTTTTCTTCTTTGCAGGACTGGTTTCAGTATGACTCATAGAGGTATTAGGATAGGTTATCAAGCAGCTCTTCGGCTATCTCAAAGTTGGTGTACACGTTGAGAGTATCATCGTAGTCGTCGAGAATGTTATAAAGCTTGATGACCTTTTTGGCCACTTCAATGTCAGTGATGACAGTAGGGTTTTGGGCGACAGAGATGAGCTTCATCCCTGTGACTTGGCGACCTGCTTCACGCAGGGCCTGTGCAACATCTTGCACTTCTGTAGGGCCACAGATGAAAATCCACTCATCGGCTTGATCGCCCGTTGCAAAATCTTCTGCGCCAGACTCCATCGCGAGCTCCATGGCAGCATCCTCATCCAACTGTGCATCGATGAAGCGTATTTCACCCTTGCGGTCAAATTGGTAAGCGACAGAACCTGGTGTGCCCAGATTACCGCCATTTTTTCCAAAAATAGTACGTAAATCAGAAGAACTGCGGTTGGTATTATCTGTTGCAAGTTCTACAATAATAGCTGTTCCTTCTGGACCGTAGCCCTCATATGTCATCTCTTGAATCACATTACCTTGGAGTTCTCCTGTGCCCTTTTTGATGGCACGATCAATATTTTCCTTGGGCATGGACGAAGCCTTTGCTCCATCAATTGCCACGCGGAGACGTGGGTTCGTATCAGGGTCTCCACCGCCACTCTTGGCAGCAAAGGTGATTTCATGTGAAAAGCGAGCAAAGATTTTTCCCTTCTTTGCATCGGCAGCAGCTTTGGTAAATTTAATTTTTGACCATTTGTTATGTCCAGCCATAATTGTCAACGATAGATGTTCGTATGATAATAAGAATGATGATTGTTTCTTTGTGAAAGTTGCACTTGCCTTTGATATCCCTTCTTTAAAGAAAAAAGATTAAGGGCTAATTAGCGAAAATCACATCAGAAGTTAAGGAGAAAAAACATTTCTCCATAGATTGAGCAGCTAGCAAGCTGCAAGCTCATTTTGTATAAATTGGGCAACCAGCCCTGAGCTGCATTTATATTAGCGATATTATGAAGTAAATCAAGCAAAAAAATACAGAATATACAATTATTTATTTTGCTTGACCTTTTTCCAAGGCAGTAGAATCCATCTCTACTGCCTTGGAAAATAAGCATTAAAACGTCTGGATGAGTCCGCCGGCGTCATCGTCCTCCATATCTGCGTCATGAGCATCAGAGTCCGCATCGAAGCCTTCTTCTTCGTACTTCTTGAACTTCTTCACACGCTGATTTTCAGGGAGAGGAGAGAGCACCATATTGACGGTGTTACCGCCTAGTCTCGCAGCTTGGTCAACAACGGCCATGGTTTTGAGGTCCTCTACAACCTTGGCCATCATCTCAAGACCCAACTCATGGTGGGCATTTTCGCGACCGCGGAAGCGCAGCTGGAAGCGCACCTTGTGACCGTGGTCAAGGAATTGCTCACTGCGAGCCATCTTCACATTGTAGTCATTGACATCTGTACCAATGCGCAGCTTGATTTCCTTCATCTTTACCGTCTTAGCCTTGTTAGTCTTCTGCAGTTTTGACTGCATGTACTTGTACTTACCGTAGTCGATGATGCGGCAGACAGGAGGATCGGCACCAGGTGCTACTTCGACGAGGTCGAGACCGATTTCCTTTGCCTTTGCTAGTGCTTCACGGGTGACCATGACTCCTAGCTGATCGCCTCTTGCGGTAACGACGCGAACTTTGGGGGCTCTGATGCGGTCATTTACGCGTATCTGGGGGGTACGGTTCTGATCGCGGCGGTTTTTGTTGCCCGAGGGCTTCTTTTTAATGGGGGCTGACACAGTGTGTGATGTTATTGATGTTTGTTATGATGAATATTATTGTGGCTTATCTTGCTGAAAGATAGGCGCGATGAGGCGTTGATCTATTTCGCTGATTACGCCGTTAACAAAGTCGTCTATGGGCATGACACCCAGAGGTTGCTCTGTATCGCGATGACGTACGGCTACAAGACCTTCTTCGGCTTCGCGTGCACCGACGACGACCATGTAAGGAACGCGGTCGAGGCGAGCGTTGCGGATTTTTGCACCGATTTTATCGGCAGCTCCGTCCAGCTTCACTCGGACACCTGCGTCTGCTAAACGCGCACGGAGGGCTTCGGCGTAGTCTGCCAGCTTGTCAGAGATGGGCAGGATGCGCACCTGTTCGGGGGAAAGCCATGTGGGGAACTTGCCAGCAAAGTGCTCTATAAGCAAGCCGACAAAGCGCTCCATAGAACCAAAGGGCGCACGGTGAATCATGATGGGGCGATGGGGCTTGTTGTCCGCACCTGTGTAGGTCAGATCAAAGCGCTCTGGCAGATTGTAGTCCACCTGCACTGTTCCCAGCTGCCAGTCGCGACCAATCACGTCGCGAACGACGAAGTCAATCTTGGGACCATAGAAGGCTGCCTCATGCTCTGCCTCAACATAGTCAAAGCCGCTCTCATCGAGAACCTCGCGAAGGGCAGTCTCTGCCAAACGCCAGTTATCAGCCTCACCAACATACTTGGGATCGGTGTATTCTGCATCGCGAAGGGAAAGACGTACGCGGAAGTCATCCATCTTGAGCGTACCAAGGATGAGCTTCACAATGCCTATGCACTGCTTGATTTCTTCCTTAATCTGGTCAGGACGGCAGAAAATGTGAGCATCATCTTGGGTAAAGCCACGCACGCGTGTCATCCCACCTAGCTCACCGCTCAACTCCCAGCGATACACTGTACCAAACTCTGCGAGACGCACGGGCAAATCGCGGTAAGAATGGGGATCACTGGAGAATATGCGTATGTGATGGGGGCAGTTCATCGGCTTGAGCATAAAGCCCGTGATGGTCTGCGTGTCCATCGCATTAAAAAGATCGCCACAGCTAGCGTGCTCATCACGCAGCTTTTTGAAGTCATCTGGGTCAGGGATGGGCGGGAACTGGCTTTCCTTGTAGTGCTCCCAGTGACCACTGGTCATGTAGAGATCCAGCTTGCCAATATTGGGAGTGTAGACCTGAGAGTAACCGAGGCGGTCCAGCTCTTCTGTGATAAAGTCCTGCAATTCACGACGCAGCAAAGCGCCCTTGGGCTTCCAGAGGACAAGCCCCTGCCCCACCATCTCATCAATGGTGAATAGTCCCATTTCCTTGCCAAGACGGCGGTGGTCACGCTTTTTCGCCTCTTCGAGGGCGTGAAGGTGTTCTTCCAACTGCGTACGGTTGGGGAAGCAGGTGCCATAAATACGCTGCAAGCGAGGACCATTGGAGTCGCCTTGATAGAAAGCCGAAGCCACGCTCATCACCTTAAAAGCCTTGCAATTGCCAGTGCGCCCCACGTGAGGACCAGCACAGAGGTCGGTGAAGTCACCGTTGCGGTAGATGGAGATTTCTTCATCCTCGGGGATGCGCTCCAAGAGGTCTACCTTGAACTTAGAGGGATACTTGCGGGGGGCAATAGAGCCTAGCTCACCATTCTTTGCCATGCGCATTGCCTCAGTGCGGGTGAGGACCTGACGCTCAAAGCTCTTATTCTCTTTGACAATGAGCTTCATCTCTGCCTCGATTAGATCAAATTCGGCAGAGGAGATATTGTGTCCCTCAATTTCCACATCGTAGTAAAAACCGTTTTCGACACTGGGACCTGCTGCCAATTGAGCCTGTGGCCACAAGCGGCAAATAGCTGTTGCCATCACGTGTGCACAGGAGTGGCGCAGGCGTTCAATATCTGACATCTGGTGACGCTCTTCGAGCGTTTTGCGTTCTTTTACTTCGGACATAAGTTTGTTCGTGAAGATAATATGGCGTTTTTTGCGCCTATTGACAAGCTAAATCACTCTAGTTGCCAAGAAAAGCGAGCTTTAGCCATTTCCGCGACCATATTCATCATCGTATCTGATGATGTCTTCCTCGCAGAGGATGTCGCCGAACTGGAACTCAACAATCACGACATTTTCGTGAGTTTCATTGGTCAAGCGATGCTTCACCCCGAGAGGGATATCGATAGCTTGTCCCTGAGGTACAGCATGTTCTATTCCATCCAACTCTACGGTTGCGTCACCTTGTATTACAACCCACTTCTCGCGACGGTGCTCGTGGCTTTGAAGGGAAAGTCGCTGTCCAGGGCTGACAGTGATTTTTTTGATAACGGTACCAGGTGAGATTTCAAGGACGAGCCAACTGCCCCAAGGGCGGTCATCGCTCTCTCCGACATTGTATGTGCAGGTTTGCATGGATATTGATTATTACGATAGATGGGATAATAGGGGATTTCTAATTTCTCGTGAAGAGATTTTGTTCATTTTCGTATTTAGAATGACGAGAATTTAAAAGTCCCCAATAGATACAATCAAGTTATCAAATACCCTTGCAACTAACAAGCAAAATCAATGAGGCAGGTGATTTTTCTTCTCATCCTGCACTTTTTTGCGTCCAAAGAGCAGGGAAAAGGGCAACAAGAGGAGCGGGAGAAGTACCTTTGTCACCAGAGCTTTGATAGAAAAGAAGAGAAGTTGCAGCAATTTACTAAGCAGACTGCTTGCGCCAGATTTTCCTAGACTCATCAAGAGCATGCCCACTGTTGTACCTGAACCCAAGCCGACCCAACGCTTGAGCAGAGGCTTGCCAAGGAAAAGCCAACCCGCAGGCAGCATTTCTTTTGCGCTGGGAGAGCAGCTACGCAACTCCTCACGCGCCTCTTCCATACGCTCTATAGCGCGAAGACGCGTTGCCGCGACACGTAGGATTACTTGCTGCTTTTGCTGCTCGAGAGACGTGCGCATATCAGGTCAGTTTTAATTTCTTCCCGCGTTGCGGGCGCAAAGCTGAGGGGCTTCATACGCAAGACCGTGATGAAGAGCAACAGCGCAGCAACAATATGAAAGCCCATCACCGCAAGCAGCGAGGCCAACAGCCCCCACCATGAGGCGAGAAGAACTGTCGCAAATACCCAAAAAGCCAGATAGGCACAAAGGGCAAAAAATAATCCCATCCCCAGCAAGAAGAGGCGCGATAGCTGCGCTTTGAAGTACTGCTGGCATTCAATGAGAAAGAGCTCCATGAGAGCACGACCGTGCTCTGAGAGATGCTGTAGCACCTCTCGGTAAGTTGTAGCTGCCCGAGTTACCGCTTGGTAACGCTTCGACAATCTACCCTTTATCCAAGAAAATATCATGGTCTCTTGCAAAAAAAGCTACAGTATCACCCCTATCAAAGGGGTGATACTATCGCTGTAAAAGCTATCTTAACGGCGGTTGCCGAGAATGAGTCCGATGATGATACCCACGCCGAGAGCACCAATGATGCTGGAGGTTGGGTTGCTCTTGACAAACTCTTCACCCGTCTTGTGTACGTCACGTGCTTTGGTGCAGGTGCTGTCCCACTTCTGATGGAGTTGTTCACGCGCCTCGTTTGTGTACTGACGTACTTGGGCTACCTGTGTAGACGTAACACGGCGCAGCTTTTCGTACTGTTCCATCGCAAAGCGACGTGCAGCAGAAAGGCGGTTGCCATTGTCTTCTAGACTATCCTGAGCTTTCACTTCAGGTGTTGTTTCGATTTGTTCGTTATTCATAATTTTATCGTGCTAAGGGTTAAAAAGTGGGTTGATACCATCGGTGACTCCATTACACGTTGGGCTATGACGGCTACACATTATTAGCATAGTTTAAAATACAATGCAAGCCCCATCGTTTCTATATTGTATTTGTGATGCTATTTTCAAGCCTTTGCCAGCTCTCGCAGCGAAGCCGCGAGGCTTTTAAGCTTGTTAACTGCGTCGACCAAAGCCTTCTTGTCATTTTCGCCAGCGGCCTCGGTAGGTTGCATAATTTCCCTAATTTTGGCATCCAGTTGCACTTCGTCTGCAACTGCTTGAAAGGTGTCACTCACTCCGCAGATACGGAGTATCTCGAGACTGGCTTTGTCAACACGTACTCGCAGTGTCTCCTGCATGGCGTGAAAGATCTCTTGCTGCGTTGCCTCATCCTTGCCTTCCATTTCCTTCAAAGCAGCCATCTGGATTTTACGTTCTTCTTCCAAAAAAGCTATCTGAGCCTCACTCAATCCCTTATGGGGAACATCCGTTCTTTTTAGCTCTCGCTCAATAATGCGTATGTGCAAGTTAGGAGTCGTATCTTCGAGAGGATTAACCAAATTGCTAATAAGACCATCAACAGAGGTAGCCAAGCAGTTCAAGACATAGCTTTTCTCAGCAGGAAGAAGTTCTCCGTCTGGTATAGTCACTTGCGCATGAAGGGCTGGCACTGCTGCGAGTGCGACGAGGGGAATCAGGGTCGTTAGGGACATGGCAGCATCCTATCAAAACGCCTCCCATCATCGCAAGTAGAAAATCAGCCTCGCGCCTTAAATCGTGTCATAAAAGAACGCAACTCAGCAACTCTAAATAGATAACAAAGCATCAAGTAAACACCACCTACCACAAGACCCAAGGCAGATAAAAGCCCCGTGCGAGCAAAGAAGCCCCAATTGC
Source organism: uncultured Akkermansia sp. (assembly GCA_964371795.1). Taxonomy (GTDB): domain Bacteria; phylum Verrucomicrobiota; class Verrucomicrobiia; order Verrucomicrobiales; family Akkermansiaceae; genus Akkermansia. The sequence continues at coordinate 7,847 of CAYJON010000018.1, forward strand.
AAAAATCACCCATCACGTACTCCCTCAACACCCAACAGCAAAGTGCCAAGCCTGCACCAGCACCCGCTATGCGCAATATTCCGGGCAACAGAACCCCACAAGCCATCGTGCCAAGAATGCGACGCAGGAAGAAAAAGTAGAAGGCAAAGTTCAGCGTAGTCATCACCGCTGTCGTCAGTGCCAACCAAGTCACCCCCATGCCAAAAACATGCACAAAGCAGTAGTTGAGAGTCACACTGACAAGACAAGACCCCAGTGAAAGGAAGGCGGGTGCCCAAGGTCTCTCCAGCGCGAGGAAGACAGGTTGCAACACCTTCATCCCAGCGTAACCCAACAGACCAATAGAATAGGCACTCAGCACCTGCCCTGTGATAGCAGATGATTGGGCATCAAAACGCCCACGTTGGAAAAACACACTCACTATCTGCTCTCCCCATATGCCCAGCACAACAGCCGAGGGCAAGGCAAAAAAGGCAACAAAGCGCATGCCTATAGCCAGTTGGTTGGCGACCTCTCCCTTCTTTTCCGCGAGTCGGGAGACCGTTGGCAGAATAACCATACCCATCGCCACCCCAAAGAGGGCTACTGGCAGCTGCCAGAGGTGAAAGGCCATGCTCAATGCTGTCACAGAACCCGCTGGCAAAAAGAGAGCAAAGGAAGTGTTGATGAATATATTAAGCTGGATGATGCCAGCAGCTATAGCACCGGGTATCATGAGCTTCCACACCTTTTTCACCTCGGGTGTGGCAAATTGTAACTTGCCATCGACGCGGCATAGACCTATATCAAAACGCGGTATAAAGCCCAGAGAGCACATCTTCGGCAGCATCATCGCCAGCTGCATCAGTCCACCTATAACGACAGCTATAGAAAAACCATAGAGCGAGCGCACCCCAAAGTTGGGATCTATCATCCAGCCAAAGAGACTACCTGATACGATGATGCCCACGTTAAAGGCAGCACTAGACAGGTTAGGCAGTCCAAAAATACCAAAGACATTGAGACTACCCATGCAGAGCGCAGAGATGGATGCCAGCAGAATAAAGGGCCACATGATGCGACATAGCTGTATGGCAAGCTCCTTGTAGTTTTGATCTTCTACTCGGTAGGCCTTTTCGCCCACATGCAAACGACCCTCATCAAAGCGCAGGCTCTCACCTGCTTTCAGTTGGTCAAAGGCATCCTTTTTCACCCACCCTCTTTGTGCAATGGGCGCAGCAAATCGCAATTCCGTAATGCCATCGGCATTCTGAGAACTACCCTCATAGATAATTTGCTGAGAAAGAGCCTGTGGGGCTGCGTAGAGATCCACGATGGCTTTTTCGGGGTAGAGGGTGTTCATCAACAGACCGGTGAGTAGCACGCCCAACGCCACAACGCAGAGCATGAGGGAGGCCAACTGGCTCATCACCCTATTAGCCAATGTCCAAGCAGCGTAGCGACCACCCTGCTCTTCCACCTTGCTCATGACGCTGGTAAAGCTCTGAGAAAGTGCGCCCTCTGCAAAGATATCGCGCAGCATGTTGGGCACTCGGAAGGCGGACAAAAAGGCATCCATCGCCCCCGATGCGCCAAAGAGCGCGGTAAAGCACATCTCGCGCAACAAGCCTGTAAAACGACAGCAAAAGATAGCCAGCGTTGCTATGAGGCTTTTTTTATGCAGCGAGGACATGCAGAAAACTATCGCTTTTTGCTAGGCAATCCCTCACGTATCGTGCGAGAAAGCTTTCTAGAAGTGGTGGAGTCCCCCATGAGGAGGTAGGTGCGTGAAAGTTCTCGCACTGCTGTTTTGTAGAGATTGGGCTTGTTCTTGTCGAGGGTGTCGCGTGACTCCTCATCCAGTGACTCAATTTCTGACACGATGGCTTGTAGTCCATTGCGGGCAGTTGTATCCAGCTCCTGCTTGCGCTGCATGAGGGCAAGTTCTATTCTCATCTCAAAAAGCAGACCGTCCAACAGCTCTGTATGCGTCTCCTGCGTCAGCTGCAAAAGGGCTTTGTACCATGTGATAGCATCGCTGTATTTTTCCTGCGCCTTGAAGTAATCGGAAAGCTCTCTAGCGATGCGTACGCGATAGGCGCGATTGCTCTCTGCCAGCGCGGCATCTTCTGCAAGGATGTCCCATGTGGTCAGCAGGTGCTTGTTCTTTTCCTCGCCCTCTGTCTTTCCTGCAAGGAACATGAGGTAGCGCAGCTTTTGCTGCTCATCCGTATCATGTTCAAGCAGGTAACGGCAGGCGAGAAGAGCCTCTTCCACCGCCCCGCGTGCATCATTGACGAGGAATTGGAGACGAATGATGGCTATATGCTGCTCTGGGCTGAGTTTTTGGTAGCCCTTGGCAAAGGCCAGAGCCATATCCAGCGCACTGGCTGCCGCCTCGTAGTCACCTAGGCGGTAAGAAAGATCACCCATCATGAAGTAGCATTCGGGAAGGAAGCGCGCCTCGCTCTTTGCCCCCAGCATGGAGTCACGGCTGACGCTGAGTTTTTCTAAAATATCACGCATGCGCGCCTCATCCATGGCGGGATTGTCGCGCATGGCATTGCTTGCCTCCTGCACAATGAGCTGCGCTGTAACAGGAGAGTCAGGCCAGCGAGCCGCCTCCAAGATATTGCGCACTTTTTGCAAAATGGGTTCTTTCACCGCACTGATTTCTGCCTGCTGCATCAGCAGATAGGCTGCAAGGGCAGCGTCCTCTGGGCGGGTGAGCCTTGCTTGAATAGCGGGTACTTCCAAACGCGCCAATGCCTTGAGGGCATCATCTGTGCGCTTCAGACGGATAGCGGTCTCTGTCGTACGCTGTATGGAGCGCAGCAGCAAATCCACCTTGGTGGAGTTCTGCATGGCCAAGTCCTGCAAACGTTGATCGAGACGCATTTGCAGCTCCAAATCATTATTTTGCTGCGCGAGAACGGCAAGGCGGTTGATCTGCTCTATGCTTGCCAGATGTTCTACCTCTGGCAGGATGCGCAGGGCGCGTTCCCACTCTCCCTTGTCCATGAGGCGGGACATGAGAATCCAGAGGAACTGCTTGCGCGTTTTATCATCCTTTATCCAGCCTAATTGGGCACGCCACTCATCCTGCAATTCAAGCAGTTGGGATTTGCTCCCAGAGAGCTCTCCCAGCAACTTGGTGAGATTGGCATTGGCCTCCACATCAGAGTACTCAATAATAGGAGGCTGTCCCTCTAGCAAAACTTTGATTTTGTTTTCATAGAGGAAATACAGCCCCAAACAGGCTGCCACGACAAGTGTAGCAATGGTCAGGATAGGCAGCCAGAAGTGATTACTGCTGCGACGGCGTGATTTGCGACGGTAAAGCGTGGACATGATGACAAGAAAGTAACAGGGTGGGACTTCTCCCACCCCTATATATTAAACTAGGTTGATATTTAGTCAATGGCTGGCTTGTCCAGCGAGAAAGCCGTATGCACGCAGCGTGCTGCCTCTTCAATATCACCAGCATCCACTGTTGTGGTGATGCGAATTTCGGAGGTGGCAATCATACCTGTGGCAATACCTGCATCAGCCAGTGCTTGGAACATGGTTGCAGCTACACCAGAGTTGGAGCGCATACCCACACCAACAACGGAGAGCTTTGCAAGCCCTGCCTCTGTCTCTAGGCGAGCACTCTCACCCAATTGGGGGAGCAGCTTTGACATAGCGGCCTGAGCTGCGCCCAAGTCTGCCATATTCATAGTAAAGGACTGACGGGCACGCCCATCATGAGCCGTGTTAGCAACGATCATATCAACGTTGATTTCTGCCTTCGCGAGAGCTCCGAGAATGATAGCCGTATAAGCTGTAGGAGCGGTGATGTCCGAGACAGTGACTCGGGCCTGATTGCGTTCTATAGAGACACCGCGAACGGTGAGAGCCTCCATTGCTGAGTTTTCTTCTTGCACGATAGTACCTGGGTTTGTGTTCATTGAATTGCGCACCTCGAATACAACGCCAAACTTCTTGGCGAATTCCACGGAGCGCGACTGCATAACCTTGGAGCCACTGGAGGCCATCTCCAGCATCTCCTCATAGCAGAGAATGGGGATTTTTTGCGCGAGGGGGACAACGCGCGGGTCACAGGTGTAAACACCGTCTACATCTGTGTAAATTTGACAAATATTGGCCTTAAGCGCACCTGCCATCGCAATGGCAGAGAGGTCGGAACCACCGCGTCCTAGCGTGTGGATATCGCCCTGCTCGCTCACGCCCTGAAAGCCTGCGCAGACCACGATGCAGCCAGCATCCAATGCCTCATGCACGCGCACAGCATCTATGGTCTCTATGCGTCCCTTGGTATGAGAACCAAAGGTACGTACACCGGCCTGTGCTCCTGTAAAGCTCTTTGCCTGATGACCCATGTCATTAATCGCCATGCAGAGCAGAGCGATGGATTGCTGCTCCCCCGTAGCGAGGAGGACATCCATCTCGCGTTTGGTGGGCTGCTCCATCACCTCTTCCGCGAGGGCGATGAGCTTGTCCGTCACGCCGCTCATAGCGGATATGACTGCGACAACTTGATTTCCCTGTTGTTGAGTCTCAATGAGACGGCGTGCCACATTACGAATGCGGTCTACTGTCCCTACTGAGGTGCCACCATATTTTTGTACGATTAATGCCATAGTATGTGATTGATGTGGAGGGTTCGTGATGATTAGTCACAAAAGTGTTCTATACGCAGGATGCTAGGATGGTCAACAACGCCATTGAGCTGGCTGACCTCTTCGAGGGCTTGGCGCACCTTGCCCCATGGGCATTGATGCAGGACAAAGACGAGGTTGTTACATGTATCGTCCTCATCAGAGGAGATAGCCGCAGAGTTGGTCGCAGAGATGCTGATACCGTATTTTGTGAAAATCGTAGCCAAGGCAGCTATGCCGCCCGCCTCATCGCGAATCTTGAAGCGCACATAATAAGGAGTCTCCGTATCATCGGCAGGCATGATTTCCAGATTTTCACTATAGGGGCTAAAGCCCGTGTGGAACTCGGGGTGACGGCATTCTCTCATAGCTAGAACAATATCACCAATAACGGCACTGGCTGTCGGGTTTTTACCCGCACCACGTCCGTAGAAAATGGTTTCGCCCACGATATCACCGCGAACAGCAATGGCATTAAAGACACCATTAACATTAGCCAAGAGGTGCGTCAGGGGGACAAAGCTGGGCTGGACGCGCAGCTCTAGGCGTTCTCCCTGCTCTGTGTCATGCAGCTTTATGACCACGAGTAATTTGATGGTATAGCCTAGCTTTTGCGCAAAGTCAAAGTCAGTTGCCTCCACGCGTTCAATACCCGTAATGGCAATCTGTTCGGGTGAGATGGGCTTCCCGTAGGCTAGCATAGCCAGTATCAAAGCCTTGTGCGCCGCGTCTCCACCGTTGATGTCCAGCGTGGGATCGGCCTCAGCAAAGCCGAGAGCCTGCGCCTTTTTGAGGGCTTTGGCAAAACTCACTCCGCGTTCCTTCATGGAACTGAGAATATAATTGGATGTGCCATTGATTATACCCGCCATGCTGCGCACATTATTGCAGATGAGGGAATTTTGCAAACTTTGGATAATGGGGATACCTCCACCACATGAGGCTTCAAAGTAGAGAGGCACATTGAGCTGCGCCGAGAGGGCAAAAAGCTCTCCACCATGCTCTGCTAGCAAGGCCTTATTGCCCGTGATAAGGGGCTTTCCTGCACGAAGAGATGCCTGCACCAACTCAAAGGCCTCTGTCGTGCCTCCGATGAGCTCTATCACAATATCAATATCGGGATCATTGACAATCTCGCGCCAGTCATCTGTCAGCAATGCGGCATCCACCTGCACGGGGCGTGGGCGTGTTAAATCACGTACAGCTATGCGCTTCACACAGAAGGAAATTTGAGCACGCGCCTCCAATAAATCATGCTGCAAGCTTAGCGTCTCATAGACACCAGCTCCTACGGTTCCAAGACCAACCAGACCTAATTGCAAGCACTCTGACATAGTACGCGGAGATACTAGCGCATTTTATTAGCAATTACAAGCCTCTATTTAAAATGCTGGAAATGAAAATAATTTTCCGCTTGACATGCAGAGCGGATTTGATAGGCTTATAGGATATGCCGAGAACAACGCCCCTCATACTAATATCTACGTGCTTAATACCTTGCACCCTCGAAGGCAAAACCAATAACAACCCTAACAAGCCTAATATCATCTACATACTCATGGATGACATGGGCTATGGGGACCTAGGTTGCTACGGACAAAAAAAGATTGAGACACCCCATATTGATGCGCTTGCACGCACTGGGATGCGTTTTACCCAGCATTACTCCGCCTCTGCTGTCAGCGCACCTTCTCGCTGCATGATGCTGACAGGAAAACACTCTGGCCATGCCGCCATACGTGGCAATGAGGAGATGGCCAGCCGTGGTAATGTGTGGAACCATCAAGCTATGCTAGACAATCCTCGCTTGGAAGGGCAAGCCCCCCTCCCTGCTAACACACGCACCCTCGCCCACCTCATGCAAGACGCAGGCTATGCCACTGCCATGATAGGCAAGTGGGGCTTAGGCTTCCCCGGTTCTCACTCCACGCCAAACAAAATGGGCTTTGATTTTTTCTACGGCTACAACTGCCAACGTCAGGCGCATACCTACTTCCCCATGTTCCTCTACCGCAATGATGAGCGCGAGATGCTGGACAACGCCCCCCTCCTCCACGCCCATGCGCGTGTCCCAAAGGACGCTGACCCCAAGGATGAAGCAGTCTATGAACGCTACTCACGCAAGCAGTACAGCAACGACCTCATGTTTGAAGAGCTCACCACCTACGTCAGTGAGCAGAGCAAGGCGAAAAAGCCCTTCTTCCTGATGTGGACCACCCCCCTTCCCCATGTCGCCCTGCAAGCCCCCAAGAAGTGGGTAGACTACTACGTCAAGAAATGGGGTGACGAAGCACCCTACACAGGCAACAGGGATTACCTCCCCTGCCGCTACCCACGTGCAACCTATGCTGCAATGATTAGCTACTTTGATGAGCAGGTTGGAGAGCTGGTCAAGCAGCTCAAAAAAGAAGGTCTCTACGAAAACACCATCATCATCTTCACCTCCGACAACGGACCCACTTTCAATGGTGGCTCTAGCTCCCCATGGTTTGAAAGCGCAGGTCCATTCCGTTGCGAACAAGGCTGGGGCAAAGCCAGCCTCAGAGAAGGCGGCATACGCGTCCCCCTCATCGTCAGCTGGCCAGCAAAGCTCACCAAGAAGCGCAAATCCGACCACATCAGCGCATCATGGGACATGTATCGCACCCTAGCAGAAGTCGTGGGTCAAGAAGTAGAAGAAGACAAGGATGGCATCAGCTTCCTACCCGAACTACTGGGTAAGAAGCAGAAAGAGCACGAATCTCTCTACTGGGAGTTCCCAGAAAACGGTGGATCTAAGGCCGTACGCATGGGCAAGTGGAAGGGTCTCATCCTGCGCACCAACTCTGGCAACAACAAGATACAGCTTTACAACCTCGATCGCGACCCAAGAGAGGAAAACGACCTAGCAGACAAGAATCCTCGCGTCGTTGCCCAGATACGCAAAATCATGGAGGAGTCGCACACGCCCCCTCCAGCCATATCTAAATAAAAGCAGAATTAGGCCATGAATCTAAGAGAAAAATTCCCTCATCTTTTACTCATCATATACTGCATCGAGTTCATCATACTGGCTATCAACCCCTATGACAGAACTACTTGGATTGCAGAAAACATAGTAGGTCTCATCCCCGTGACCGCCTTGGTGCTGATGTATTTTTATAAGATTAGGTTCTCTAATATGGCCTACTTCTTGATGGCTGTTTTCCTCTACCTGCACACGATTGGAGGGCATTTCACTTTTGAAAATGTGCCCTTTGGTTTCATTACAGAGCTTTTCGACTTCCAGCGCAACCACTTCGACAGAGTATGCCATTTTATGGTGGGCTTCTTCGCCTATCCTATCTTGGAGCTCATTGAAAAAGGCTCTTATATCAGAGGACGCTTTTTGGCAATTTTTGCCGTGGTGATGGCCATATTTGGTTTTGCTGGCATATTTGAGATAGTCGAATGGCTCTATGCAGCCTTTTCCAACCCCGAGGCGGGCAGCGCCTTCCTTGGCTCTCAGGGGGATATTTGGGATGCGCAAAAAGATATGTTAGCCGATGGGCTTGGCGCTCTTTGCACGTCAATCCTTTACCACTTGATGAATAGAAGAAAAACGGCAATATAAATCACTCCGATGAGAAAATACTGCTTGAAAAAACAAGCCAAAATGTTATACTAAACTACAGTTCTTTATTCATCGTTTACTTTCAACAAAATTTGTTAGCAAACTAGCGAAAACAAAAAAACAACACAAACAACCACATTATTGTAGTATCCCAACTATGAAAAACCTAATTATGACAATGACAGGCGCAGCTCTCGTTGCTTGCGCAGCACCCAGCATGGCACAATGCTGCCCTTCTACCGCCGCAACAGTAGCTCCAAAGGCCGCCACAACAGCAAAATACGTCAAGAAGTACACCAACAAGGACTTCTACAAAGACGGCAAATTTGACCAAGCTGTCGCCCTCGAAGCCATGAAGCACATGCTTGCCTTCTACGGCATTCCCTTCACGCCCTTCATGGAGAAAAACTTCTGGGTCACCGACTTCGGTTTAGGTGATTTTGAAAACGTAGGCATGGGTGGTATCTTCTGGGTAAATGACGAGAAACACGGCTACTTTGCACATGGCATCTACCTGCTTCCAGGTCAGATGATTCCAGAACACGCGCACGTTCCCACCCACAAACCTGCTAAGTTTGAAACTTGGATGGTCATCAAGGGCTGGGCATACAATTTCTCCGAAATTGGTGAAGCCACACCCAATCCTCCCGCCATCCCAGCCACACATGGTCCAGTCAAGAGCAAATCTTTTGTTGTTCAAAGAGTGGGTGAAATCATCCATCTCAAGAAGATTGAAAGCTTCCACTTCCTCAAAGCGGGTGACGAAGGCGCAATCATTGATGAGTGGGCTTCCTTCCATGACAACGCGGGTCTGCGCTTCACCAGCACCAAGGCAAAACTTTAAAAATTAACTTTAAAGGGAATTTCTCTATTCACGAGAGATTCCCTTTTTGTTATTTATAAGAGCAAATGATATTTCTCAGAAGAAAACTCCAACAATGAAAAAGCTAATCATGACAATGGCAGGCGCAGCTATCTTTGCTTGCGCAGCACCCAGCATGGCTCAATGCTGCCCCCCTAGCGACGCAAAAGAAGCACCGAAGGCCGCAACAACAGCAAAATACGTCAAGAAGTACACCAACAAGGACTTCTACAAAGACGGCAAATTTGACCAAGCTGTCGCCCTCGAAGCCATGAAGCACATGCTCGCATTCTACGGCATCCCCTTCACTCCCTTCATGGAGAAAAACTTCTGGGTTACCGACTTCGGTTTAGGTGATTTTGAAAACCTAGGCATGGGTGGTATCTTTTGGGTAAATGACAAGGAACACGGCTACTTTGCTCATGGCATCTACCTGCTTCCTAATCAGATGATTCCAGAACACGCACACGTCGCCACAGACAAACCTGCTAAGTTCGAATCTTGGAAGGTCGCCAAGGGCTGGGCATACAGTTTCTCTGAAATAGGTGAAGCCACTCCCAATCCTCCCACTATTCCCGCAACACATGGCCCTATCAAGAGCAAGAATTTTGTTGTTCAAAGAGTAGGTGAAATCATCCACCTCAAGAAGATTGAAAGTTTCCACTTCCTCAGAGCAGGTGACGAAGGCGTCATCATTGATGAATGGGCTTCCTACCATGACAACGCTGGTCTCCGCTTCACCAACCCCAAGGCAAAACTTTAAAAATTAATTTTAAAGGGAATCTCTCTATTCACGAGGGATTCCCTTTAGGGGATCTTGCAAAATTAGCAGCTTTGAATTTTGGCAGCAGTTTGGATGAGAATTTGTGGCGTTTGGGTGCGCATAGCGAGCTATGTAAGCCCAAAAAGCTGCAAATTATCGCCAAAATGCGACAAAAGTCATGCTGTGATGAGCATTTTTTAACATCACATCATTTCGTAAACTAATTTTGCAAGGTGCCCTTTATGTTAAGAGCAAGGAAAGCAATTATAAAAGTATATGTTTATCAACAAGTATCATTTCTACTATATTTTTCTAGTACTTTTTGTTTCCATTGCTCATGCGCAAACAAAAAAATCTCTAGTCATCATGCTTGATGGCGTGCGTGCAGACGCGATTGCACCCGCGCACACGCCTCACTTAGATAAGCTGGTATCAGGCAATTGGCAAAAGGATTACAACTGCGCCTACTCACTTCGGGCGCAATCCATCTTTGACGCACCATCCAACAGCGCACCCAATCATGTGTCCATTGCTACGGGAGTGAATGCGAAAAAGCATCTGGTGGCCAATAATGGACTAACAGCCGCTGGCGCGTATCAGCAGCACCCCATCTACTTGGATCTACTCATCCGAAAGCATCCTCAGCTTTCCACTGCCTTCTTTTTTTGCTGGGGAGAAGATGCCGACCTAAAAAGACAATCCGACAAGCTACGCTTTCAGCATGGTAAGGATGAGGAAATTAAAAATCACGTTGTAGACTTCATCAAAAAGGATGGGGACGCTGCCCTCATCTACTTTGATTTGCCAGATGGCATGGGGCACACAGACGGCTTTTACCCCCATGGAAAGCAGTACATTCAAGCCATTGAAACCATGGACATCTACCTAGGCGAAATCCTAGCTAGCATCAGCCATCGTCCGCATTTTCAAAAAGAAGATTGGCAAATTATCATACTAGCCGACCACGGGGGCTACAGGACATCTCATGGCATGGAGGGCGGCTGCGCCCACACCATTCCCCTATTCATTGCCAGCAAGGAGGCAAAACAGGGACGCATGGCAGGGACACCCAGTCTGCTTGACGTAGCACCCTCTGTCCTCGACCACATGGGACTGGATGTCTCATCCTATGATTTTGATGGTGTGCCTCGCGGTCAGCAGGTACTTCCCCCCTCCCAAGCTAAACTAGGCGACGACTTAGAATTCTACTTTTCCTTTGACGAAAACCAGATCCAACAGGACGTAGACGCAAAGAAAATCAAGCTGCACGGCGATTTGGTCCAAAAGCTAGGCGAGGGAAAATTCAACAAGGCTCTGCTCCTATCGCCTCAGTCCTTTGCAGAGATTCTTCAATCGCAGCAGACGCTTGACAAAGGAAAAGGTCTTAGCGTGAGCATGTGGGTGAAAGTACCCGCACAGCAGGGAGGCCCCCTCATCCTCTCCAACAAGAATTGGACCACTGGGGCGAATGATGGCTTTGCCCTACACTTCTTCAGCCAAAGCCTCCGTCTCAACTTAAAGGACGCGCAGGGACGCATTGATATGAGGCATTTTGACAGAGAGGAAGGCGAATGGATGTTCATTGCCTTCACCGCTGCCAATGAGGATGCCGCAGAGGTCTATCAAGGTGTAAGCACAGGCACTCTCTACTTTTTCTCCAGCCCCACTTCTTTGCTCTCCCTATGGTCTCCCGAAAAATACAATATCCACATCGGACAGGACGGAACAGGCGCATACCCACACGGTTTTCAAGGCGCGATTGATGATCTCGCTATTTGGAGCAGGGCTCTTAGCAAGGAGGAAATCGAGAGCATCTACCGAGCGGGACTCAAAAAAATCCCCCTTCAAGAATTAAAAAAATAATATGTACCCTATTCAAAAAATAACACAATACCTTGCTTCGGCATGCCTTCTTTTGGGCGCATCGGGGCTACAGGCAGATACAGAGCCGCTTCTCAAAGGGAAGAAAATTCTCTATATTGAGCGCAGTCAGTATCTCGAAGACCACCACAACACCGCCACTCTTTTTCAAGTGGGGGAAATCAACGTGAATTCCTTTCGAGGAGGCAGCGCAATGCGTCTCTACGATGTGGATAGCAAAAAGACTATCACCCTGCTGGAATCCAAGGAAGGGGTGATTCGCGATCCTGAGCTGTCCTATGATGGCACAAAAATCATCTTTTCTATGCGTCCCAAGAAGGAAGCATTTTATCATATTTATGAGATGAATTTGGACGGCAGTAATATCAAGCAACTCACGCGCACGGAGAATGTTTCTGATATTGACCCTGCCTACCTGCCCGATGGCAGCATTGTGTTTTCCTCCACGCGCCAGCCAAAGTACTGCATGTGCAATCGCCACATCATGGCCAATCTCTTTAAGATGGATGCAGATGGGGCGAACATTGAACAATTAGGTGTTAGCACGCTTTTTGAAGGACACGCGCATGTGCTGAGCGATGGGCGTATTCTCTACGACCGCTGGGAGTACGTGGATCGCAACTTCGGCGACGCCCAAGGTCTCTGGACGGTAAACCCCGATGGCACAAAGCATACCATCTACTACGGCAACAATACCAAATCCCCCGGTGGAGTCATTGATGCGCGCCAGATACCCAACACGGATCTCGTTGTCTGCGTCTTTGTTGCCTGCCATGAACAGCCATGGGGGGCGCTTGCCGTGCTCGATAGGAAAAAAGGTGTTGATGGCAAAGAAGCCGTCATTGCCCTGCAACCCGCCAGCACGCGCCACCTACTGGACACGGGGCACATTGATTCCTTCCAAGAAGTCCAGCACATGCCCTACTTTGTCGAAGACCCCTACCCCCTAGATAGCAAGAACTTTTTGGTATCCAGTACCCCCGTAGGCGACACGCCCCTCAAGGCAAAGTCCGCCATCTTCTTGATGGACACAGAGGGAAGGCGAGAGCTGATTTTGGAAGGCGAAAAAAGCCTCTTTAATCCCCTCATCATCGAATCACGCCCCCTGCCCACTGTCATCCCCAGCCAGCGCGACCACAAGAGCAAGACAGGTGTCTTTTACGTGCAGGATGTGTACGAAGGCACGCATATGCAAGGCGTGAAAAAGGGCGAGGCAAAGTACCTGCGCGTCATTGAGTCCCCAGAAAAACGCACATGGACACGAAGTGGCTGGGGCGGACAGGGAGAGCAAGCCCCCGCTGTCAACTGGCATAGCTTTGAGGTAAAGCGCATCCTCGGTGATGTGGAAATAGAGGCCGATGGCTCTGCTAATTTTGAAGCCCCAGCGGGCAAGTTCCTCTACTTCCAGCTACTGGACAAGGACAAGAAGATGATACAATCCATGCGCAGCGGTACCATGCTCATGCCTGGGGAGGTGAATGGCTGCATAGGCTGCCACGAGGATAGATTGAGTGTCCCTCCCCCCATGCACAACATGCCCTTGGCTCTGCGTAAAAAGCCTGTGAAGATTCAAGAATGGCGTGGCAAGGAGGCAAAATCCTTCTCCTACGCAGAGTTGGTGCAACCCATTTTGGACAAACGCTGCGTGTCTTGCCATGATTGGGATGATGGTCGCCTTGTACTAGCAGGTGATAGCAATACCTTCTTCAATGCCTCCTATGTCAATCTCTACGTGGGCAGACATCTCAAACTCATAGGCGGTGGACCTGCTGCAATCCAGCAACCCAAATCTTGGGGCAGTCATGCCAGCCCCCTCACTCGCATCATTGAGAATCAACACAAAGACCACCCCGAGGTTAAACTCAACACAAGGGAAAAAGAGATACTCTACTCTTGGATGGATGTCAATGGCGTCTATTACCCTGTGTATGAGTCGGCCTTTGACGACACACTGGCAGGACGTAGCCCTCTGACAAATGCGGAGATTGATAGGCTGGGTCAGCTGACTGGCGTCAGGCTCAACCACCTCAATGGTCACCAGCGCGGGCATATGGCGCAGATTTCCTTTGAGCGCCCAACAAAGAGCCCCATGCTCGCCTCGCTCAAGGCAGGCTCTCCTGAATACAAGGAGGCCATCGCCATTATCAAGCAGGGTGCAGAACGCCTCAAGGCCACGCCCCGTGGCGATATTGAAGACAAACTCATCCCCCATCCACGCCTGAAAAAACAACTTGAAAATTACGCACAAAGCCTCCAAAAACAAGAAGTTTTCCAACAAGCCCTAAAAAATAACAAAAAAGCATATGACAAATAAATCCATCCTTTATTGCTTAACATTATTATTCATTTTCATAGCCCCCCTCTCTGCCCAAGAGAAGGAGGGAGAGCCCCTGTTCACGACAGATTTGGCTCTCACTACCTCGGGTGAGCTGGTGATGGCGCAGAAGAATGCGCGCAGCCTCGATATATACTCCGCCGATGGCAGCAAGAAGCTGCGCAGCATCTCCCTGAGCCAGAGCCCAACAGGCTTGACCATCAGAGGAGATCTCGCCTACGTCACCACCTTTGAAAAGGAGGGCAAGCTGGAGGTCGTCTCGCTGAGCACTGGGAAGCCCGAGTTCAGTCTCAACCTAGGCTCCGGTGCCTGCGCCCCCATACTCAATGCGGCAGGAGACACATGCTATGTCTGCCAGCAATTTGAAGATAGTGTCGCCAAAATTGACCTCAAATCCCGCAAGGTGGCGGCAGAGGTGAAGGTGGTCAGAGAGCCCAAGCACTGCCTGCTGAGCAAGGATGAGAAAACACTCTATGTCACCAACTTCCTCCCCAACCAGCGCGCCGACTTGGACATTGTTACGGCAGTGCTATCTGTGGTTGATGATGAAAAGTTCACCAAGACAAAGGACATAGAGCTAGGCAATGGCAGCAATGCTGTGCGCGGCATGGCTCTCTCCGCCGACGGAAAGTATCTTTTCGTAACGCATAATCTAGGTCGCTTCATGGTACCCACCTCCCAGCTGCAACAGGGTTGGATGAATACCAGCGCTTTCAGCATCATTGAGACGGGCACACAAAGCTACCTCTGCACCATTCTTGTTGATGAGCCAGAACGCGGGGCAGCAGGCGTGTGGGACATCCAATGCATGCCAGAACACCTGCTCATCACCCATTCTGGCACGCATGAGCTAAGTATCATCGAGCTCAATCCCATGCTAGAGCGCGCCCATGCCGCAGAGGACAAGGAAGCCCTCTCCTACGACCTGCACCTGCTCCACGGCATACGCCAGCGCGTCCCCCTAGAAGGCAATGGCCCACGTCGCATGCTACTGCGTGGTGAGGAGGTCATCATCCCCACCTATTTCGCGGACATCCTTAACACAGTGCATGTACCTACGGCAAAGGTAGAGTCAGTCAACCTCAACCCCAAGCGCAGCGAAACAGATGAGCAAAAGGGCGAAAGGTACTTTAACGATGCTGCATACTGCTTCCAAAATTGGCAGAGCTGCAATGGCTGCCACCCTGGTGATGCCCGCACAGATGGTCTCAACTGGGATTTGCTCAATGACGGCATTGGTAATTCTAAGAACTGCAAGAGCCTGCTCTTCAGCCACGTGACCGCACCCAGCATGATTACAGGCATACGCGCCGATGCAGAGACAGCAGTGCGCAAGGGCTTCACCCACATCCAATTTTTCCAAGTGGATGAGGAAAGGGCACTCTGCGTTGATGCCTACCTCAAAGCTCTCCGTCCGCTCCCCAGCCCCTATTTGGTTGATGGAAAACTGTCCGAGAAGGCGGAGCGCGGTCGCGTCATCTATGACGAACTGCGTTGCGGATTCTGCCACAGTGGTCCCTACTACACTGACCGCAAAAAACACGTCATTGGTGATGATGTGGAGATGGAAGACGGCTGGGACACGCCCACGCTGCGCGAAGTTTGGCGCACTGCTCCCTACCTTTTTGACGGACGCGCCCGCACCATGCAAGAGGTTTTCTCCATCCATAAACATGGCATCAGAGGCAAAATCAGCCCCGAGGAAGTCGAGGAATTATCCGAATACGTCTTGTCCCTCTAAGTCTTGTCTCTCTAAGTAAAGAATTATGTTATCTAGCTGCCTGCGCTTTTTAGGCGCAAAAAGTCTCGCCTATGTCCTGCTCTGCCTCTATGCGCTGATACTGGGCATAGCCACCTATGTGGAAAGCAAGGAGGGGACGCCCTTTGTGCAAAAGTGGATTTACCACTCACCCGCCTTCATTGGCTTTCAAGCTCTGCTGGCTCTGAATATTTTGCTAAGCATCCTGCGCGCCTCCTACCTCCGACAGGGACGCTATGGGGTGTGGCTCATCCATGTCTCCATACTAGTTATTCTAGGGGGGGCACTGGTCACGCACCTGACAGGTCGTGAGGGCTACATGCACCTGCGTGAGGGACAGACAGCTTCTTACATGGTGCAGCGGGAGGAAAGCGGAACGAAGGAGGTGGACCTGCCCTTTGCTCTGGAGTTAAAAGACTTCGTCCTCACGCGCTACCCCGGTTCTGCCAGCCCCTCTTCCTACGAAAGCTTTCTCATACTGCATGAGGGAGAGAAAAAGCAAGATGTGCATATCTACATGAACCACACATTGGATGTACAGGGCTACCGCGTCTTTCAGCTTTCCTATGACCCTGATGAGCGCGGCAGCGTCCTCCTCATCAATGAGGACTGGATGGGTCGTTATATCAGTTACACAGGATATATTCTTTTGAGTGTTGCGTTCTTACTCTGCTTTTGGAGCAAAAAGGGACGCGTTCGCCAACTGCTCGCGCGACTATCGCGCAATTCCAACATGCTGCTCATCCTGCTTTCAGTCCTCTGCCTTGTACCTACAGCAAAGGCACTTGACTACAGTGATGTAGAAGACTCCATCATACCAGCTGAGGAGGCGCAGCGTTTTGCCAACCTACCTATGCAGGATGGACATGGTCGCATTGTGCCCGTAGAGACCTATGCCTCGCAGATTTTGCGCAAGCTGCACGGTGATGACAGCATCAATGGCTGGAACGCAGAACAATTCTTGCTGAGTTTTTGGCTACGCCCTGATGAGTGGATGCGTATCCCCTTCATCAAAGCCCCCAATCCCGACATAGCAGAACGCTATGGACTGAACAAGGATTACATCTCCTTTGTTGATATTTTAACCCCTGCTGGCGATTACCTCTTCCAAGAGGCACTGGAAATCATCTACCAGAAAAAAGCCAATGAGCGCAGCCGTTATGACAAGGACTTGTTGAAGTTGGATGAGAAAATCAACCTCTTCCATCAGCTCAGGCAATTCCAGCTCATCAAGCTCTTTCCCAAATTGGATGATGCCCAGCAACGCTGGTTTGCAGCTGGAGATGAAGACAACGCAGAGCATTTTGAAGGCGAAGAAGCCATGTTTGTCAGCAAGATTTTGACCGTTTATCTGGAAGAGCTGCAATCGGCTCTGGATAAGGAAGGCAGCTGGGAAGCAGCCACTCACATCCTCTCCCTGCTCACCATCTACCAAGAGAAAAAGGGCGTGAACTCGGGATTAGATGAGAAGAGAATAGAGGCGGAACTACGCTACAACGATTGGCAGATTTTCCCCCGCAGCCAGCTAGCCTACCTCATACTGGGTGGTCTCATGCTCTTGCTGTCATGGTTGCGTGTATTGGGCGGGCAGCGTGTCTACCGCGTTCTTTTTATCACGCTCTGTGTACTGGTACTAGCTGTGCTCGTTATGCATAGTTATGGCATGGGGCTGCGATGGTATATTGCTACCTATGCGCCGTGGAGTAATTCTTATGAGACCATGGTCTACATAGCATGGATGAGTGCCTTGGTGGGCTTGATAGCGGCAAGGCGTTCTTACTTTGTCACGGCCATCTCTGTGCTCTTTGCGGGTGTTGTGCTCTTTGTCTCCTCCCTCAGCTGGATGGACCCACACATGAGCCCCCTCGTGCCTGTACTGCAATCGCTCTGGTTGATGTTCCACGTTGCTGTAATTGTGGCGGCCTATGGCTTCTTTGGCATAGCCTTCTTGCTAGCGGTAAGCAACTTGCTGCTCATCTGCATGAGAGGGAAGAAAGCCAAAATCAGCGTACAGAACCTCACTGATATTCAAGAAATACTACTCTGGATAGGCCTGAGCCTCATGGTAGTAGGCAGCTGTCTGGGTGCTATCTGGGCTAATGAGTCTTGGGGACGCTACTGGGGCTGGGATCCAAAGGAGACTTGGGCTCTCATCACCATACTCTGCTACGTCCTGTGTACCCACCTGCGTATGATTCCGAAAATACACAGCCTGTACAGCTTTAATGTGCTGAGCATGTTTAGCTTTCTATCAGTACTCATGACCTACTTTGGGGTGAATTACTTCTTGAGTGGCATGCACTCATATAATTCCAGCCAACTGCCAGCTAATGTACTGCTCTACCTAGCTGGAAGCGTCGGTCTGTTGCTACTGCTAGCAATAGCAGCAAAACTGCGAAAAATGTAAAAAAATACGTTATAAGAGCTTCCTCATCCATTCCAAGATGAGCCTGCTGTATGGAGAATTGAGGATATCTTAAGGGGA
>CAYJON010000019.1:0-25167 GCA_964371795.1 uncultured Akkermansia sp.
AGCTCAAAATGGGTAAAAAAGTCTCTTGTCAGGACTGTGTTAGAACAGCGTCTTCTATACTAGAGGGAACCTTGCAAAATTAGTTTACCGAAAAGCGGGGATGTCAAAAATGCTCATCACAGCATGCCTTTTGGCGCAATTTGGCGATAATTTGCAGCTTTTTGGGCTTACATAGCTCGCTATGCGCACCCAAACGCCACAAATTCTCATCCAAACTGCTGCCAAAATTCAAAGCTGCTAATTTTGCAAGCTCCCCTAGAAAGCCTCAGTTAGAATCTCTCTATACGTATTGAAATTAAGAATCTTTCACAGAAAAAAATATAATAATTTTTTTCAAAGGGAAAGTAGATTGTGTTATACTGTATAAGTGGGGCAAATTCAATATGTAATGCTTAATTTAGATAGATTCATTTTTCTTTAGTTTGTTATGCGATTGTGTCCTAAACGCCTAAGAATGAAAAAAATCCCTTGCCCATTTTAGCAACTTTTGATAAAGTATCGACATATGGCACACCAAAAAGTAATTACAAAGAAGGAAGTGGCTAGCATGATTGCTGAAAGAACTGGTCTCAACCAGGCAACAGCATTTAATACTCTCTTGGCTACTATTGACATTATCGCAGAATCCCTTACCCAAGGTCATTCCGTTATCTTCCGCAAGTTTGGCAAATTTGAAGTCCAAACAGTGAAAGAGAAGGTAGGTCGTAATCCTCGTTCCCCGAAGCAAGATGTTATCATCCCTGCTCGCTGCCGCGTGAAGTTCTCCGCTGGTAAGGAGCTGAAAGAAGCTGTACACAAGCTTAAGCCCGAAGTATAATTACAACATTCTGTACAAAATCTCAAAAAGCCACCTACTTCAAGAGTAGGTGGCTTTTTTAGCTTTCGATAATAGGAGGGGGTGAGGAAAAGTCCAATCCACTCGCTATGAACAACACTCCGGCCGCGGCTCGAACGCGGGACCCCAAGCTTAGAAGGCTCGTGCTCTATCCAACTGAGCTACCGGAGCAGATAGCAGAGAGGCGATATTATCAAGCAAACGATGTCTTGGCAAGACTTTTCTGCAAAGGATGATGTCAAAAGAGCTATTTTTATGATTGCCACGGTGTATAGCTTGTGATAGTATTAGAGAAACCTTTTGGAAAGACACATATGAAAGATATTCTACTATCCCTCCTTATTGGCTCTGCATGCATTGTTCCTTCAGCCTTGGCTCAGTCAACCGCCCGTAACAGTAGTGCGACGGCACAAGAAGACAAAGAGGAAAGGGAGGCGCGCAATGGTGTCGCCTTTGTTGTGAGTGCTTCTGGTGGAGTTGCCCTCCCCAGTAACAGGCTCTATTACGAAAAGAGTAAGGGCACTTACGACTCTATAGAAGTCTCAAATCGCATTGTCAGCAAGCGTGTCCCTCTACGTGGCACTGTGAAGTTTTGGGCAGAGAATCCTTCGGGTGCTAATGGCGATAAGGTTCCTCCCCCACTTTTTAGCGTCAATATCCCCTCGGGTACACGTCCTATTTGCATCCTTATTCCTTTCAAGGCAAAGGATAGTGATAAAATTTCTGTGAGCAACATTGCTCTCGCTGAAAGTCAAATCCCCCCCAGTGGTCAGCATATCATCAACCTTTCTCCCTACCCGCTCACCATGATGGTTGCGAGTAAGAGTGACTTCAGCGATGCGAAGAAGTTCAAGATACCTGCCAACGCCGTGGCTGGTGGACGTGGTATTCAGAAAGAAAATATCTGGTCATTCAAGGGCACGTCTGGTGAGGTGGTTTCTTTCATGCTTTCTGCACAGCTCAAGCCATCTGCAGAGCCTATTCGCGTCAGAGCCTCACGCTTTACCATCTCCGACAAGCAGTCACAGGTAAATCTCATTATCAAAGATCCCAACCGCGATGGTGTGCGCATGGAGACTGTTCAGATTGCTGCGCCCAAGCCTACAACTCCCGCATCTGGTCGTAACAGATAAGGATCTCAATTATACAATTCACAAAAAAACCGCTCCTCATCATCGAGGAGCGGTTTTTTAGTTGAGATCATCAGTCGATTTTCTTGCGGAAGAGCCTCATGGCATTCATCACCACCAGCACTGAACCCACATTGTGCAGCAGTGCTCCCACCACGGGGCCGATGAGACCTGTTACGGCTAAACTAAGAGCTGCAATATTCAGTACCAAGGAGAGGGTGATATTGAAGCGTATGCTCCCCAAGGTCGCCTTTGATAATCGTCTCAGGTAGCGCAGTTTTCCTAAGTCTTCACCAAAGAGGGCAATATCTGCGGAGTCAATAGCAACATCGCTACCAGCCTTTCCCATGGCTATCCCCACGTTAGCCAGCTTGAGAGCAGCGGCATCGTTCACGCCATCGCCTAGCATGGCAATCTTTTCACCGCTCTGTTGCTTGCTTTGTATGTGGGCTAGCTTGTCCTCGGGGAGTAGTTCGCTGTGCACATCGGCTATGCCTACTTTTTTCGCAAAATGTTGTGCGCTGACTGCATGGTCACCTGTCAACATGCTGACGGTCATGCCCAGTTGTTCTAGATCCGCTATGGTTTGTGCTGCGCTGGGTCTCAGCTCATCTGATAGGGCGAGCAGGGCGATGATTTGTCCGTCAAGGGCAGCAAAGACCAGAGCCTTGCCCTGTTCTTGAAATTGCTGGGCAGCGAGAACTAATGATTCCTCTAGCGCGATGCCTTCTTCTTCCATGAGTTTTTTGTTGCCACAGAGCAGTTTTTGCCCCATGGAGAGGAGGCTGACTCCCTGCCCCGGTAGCATGTGGAAAACATCATCGCGAGAGTCGAGCTGGGCGAAGGCTTCTTCACCGTATTGCTGGCGGAACTGCGCAACAATGGCCTTTGCTAGCGGGTGCTCAGATCGCTTTTCTGCTCGCGCTATCCAGTTATCTACTGTGACTTTGTTTTCCTCATCGACATAGAGGCAGTCGCTGACCTTGAGCTTTCCCTGTGTGAGTGTGCCTGTCTTGTCAAAGGCTATAGCATTAAGGCTGCCCAAGGCTTCCAATGCTGCACCGTTCTTGATGAGCACACCATTCTTACTAGCCTGACCAATGGCGGCCATGATGGAGACTGGGGTTGCTAGCACCAAGGCACAGGGGCAGAACACAACGAGCACGGTTACGGCATTGATGACTTCGGCTGTAAACAGATAGGTTAATATGGCGATAAGTAGGGCGACAGGAACGAGAAATGATGCCCATTTGTCCGCTTGACGCTGTATGGGGCTCTTGCTCTTTTCTGCTTCATCGACGAGGCGCACCATCTTGTTGAGGGAAGAGTCGGTACTCCTGCGGGTGCAGCGTAGTTCGATTACACCGTGTAGATTGGTTGTTCCGCAGAGCAGCTCATCGCCCCGTTGCTTGTCTATGGGTAGTGATTCCCCTGTCAGAATGGATTGATCAACGGAGCTTTCTCCATGCTCTATGATGCCGTCGACGGGTATGCTTTCCCCTGGGAGGATGCGGACCAGCTGCCCTACCTGCACCAGATTTGCCTCCACGTCACGTTCCTGACCCGTCTTTTCATCCAGTAGGCGCGCCCGTCGGGGGACGAGTTGGAGCAAGGCGCGGATTTCTGACTTGCTCCTTGCTAAGGCTCTGTCCTCTAGGTACTCACCCAGAGCCATGATGAAAGCTACCTCTGCCGCCGCAAAGTATTCTCCTATGGCCAGCGCGGCACCCATGCCCAGTGTGATGAGAAGGGAGGCCTTGATACGACGCTTGATAAACAAAGCCTGCATTGCCGCATAGACAATGGGCGTGCCAGAGATGAGCACGGCAAGCAGGGCGCAGGCTAACTCCATCACGGGCTGTCCTATGAGATGACCTGTTAGGCTCAACAGCACGGTTACACCCGATAGGATGATGGCGCGGAGACTGGTGAGCATCTCTAACCAAGGAAAAGGTGCAGCTGCACAGGCTGCTGCACCACCACAGCATGAGGGTTTGGGGCTATCGCTCATATTTCTTAATTTCTGCTAATACGTGAAAAAATCTCAATGACATCATTGAGTTGCTGTAGTGCCTGCTGGGCATCTCCTGCCTCAATGGCATCATGAACACAGTGGGCTAAATGCCCCTCCAATAACTCCTGACCTGCGCGGTGCAGAGCCGACTTTGCAGCACTAATTTGGATAAGCATCTCTGTGCAGGTCTTGTTCTCTGCAATCATGCGCTTTATCCCCCTGATTTGTCCCTCAATGCGATTTAATCGCTTGAGCATTTTATCTTCATCAAAACAATTCATTTCATCAAATACTTTCTGCAATATACTATATACCCCTATGGGGTATTTAGTCAAGCGATATTTTTGCCATCTGTGGAAAAATATCGTTGAAAAAACTAGATGGCTATAAGAGAGGGGTCTGGATTCTGTGCGATGTTCTTTAATCCTCCGGAGATAGGATTTGATGCTTCTTGCAAGAGGTAATAAAGTGATGCCAAGAGCGTGGCGCGGTAGCGCTCATGTTCCAAGGCTTGGCTGAAGGAGTAGTAGAAGAAGTCGTTGCATATACTAACGACATTGCGGGCTTTTTCTTCTAGTACAGCGAAGTGCTTGTATCCCAAATCGTGGAGGGTGCGTAGCTGTTGATGGTTGACGTTTCCTAACTGTTTTTTTGTGATATGTCCGAGATCCTGACATTGCATCCTCACCATGTAATCAGATATGGCGAGGCGAGCATCGCTTTCGTAGGGATGGATTCGGCGCTTCGCTAGCTGCTGCAGGTGGTTGTAACGTAGAGGGCAAGTCGCTATACAGCTATCATTGGTGATGATGATAAAGCGATCTGCCACGGAGGATAGAGCCTCATAAATCTCCTTGCGGCGGGCATCCTTGGGGTGTATGGCAACGCGCTGATAGCTTTCGCAAAGCGATTTATAGAGATCTAGGCCTCGCTTTTTCCTTTCGGCGTAAATGCGGTTAGGGTGGGCGTCTATGGGGAGTTTTGGGAATTTTGTTCGCAGCAGGTCGCGCAATTTATCATCGGCTACCCATACCCTATTTCGAGGGTTTCTGTGCAGTACTTCGGCCAAGCCAATGCTGTAACTGTCATTCAAATACTCTTCAGGTATAAAGGGATTATCAAAGCAGAGGGTGATAGTAGTGCCCGCGCTTTGGTAATAATTGAGATAATTGATGATGGTGACATCAGGAACAAGCGGACGCTGACCCATCCAATCAAGTGACCAGAGGCAGGGCAATGTCGCATGCATGTTTTTCACCTCTATATAGGGAAAGAAATTATGGAAGTACTTGTTGAGTTTGATTAGCTCTTGCCCAAAGCGCATGGCCCCTCCCAGCATCCATTCTGCGGAAGGGTAGGCTTGAAAGACTTCTTTGAGAAAGGCTATATCTTCTGTGCTGGGAGCTTTCATACGGGTGAGGATACTGTTGGTTGGTAGGACATCCAAAAGCGTTGGACAATATCATTCGTGATGGACTCATCCGCTGTATCGTGGCGCAGCATGAGTCGTAGTAAATCTGTTAAGTAGGCAGCAGAATTGCTCATGCCACGTCCCTGCACCTTGAAATGCTTGAAACCCATGTCGTAGACTCGGCTTATCTCATCGTGGTTCAATGCCAGTGTGCCATGTGTTTTGCTCAATAGAACATGGAAAATATCACCACAGCCATTTTTGGCCTGTTTTTGAGCAAAGCGACTTGTGTCGTGACCGAGGAAGTTGAGAGAGTTTTGGCTGAGGTCCTTGTAATGCTCGTGCCGTATAGGGCATTGGCGTATGCAGTACTCATTGATGAGAGCGATAAATCGCTCTGGATGTGGCAAAGTAGCGAGAAAGTCAGTATCGCATACATCATCTGGATGAAGCATGACCATGTCGTATTCATCGAGATAGCGTAGGTAGACATCGCGCTTTCCCTTGCCTCTCTCTGTACAGATTTTAAGAATAGAGGAGATGCGCTGTAACTTGGGGTAAGTCTTCTTCACATAGTCATTGAGTACATCGCTGCAAGTGATGATGCCATGACGTGTTTTGCCGCTGGCATTATGAAGCATGGTGCAGTACTGGTTGGCGGCATAATCATCGAGATGTTCTTCGGTGAGGAGGGTGTTGCTTGCGGTGAGAAGAACACTCATTTCGCGTTTTGTGTAGCCTTTTATCGCATTATTGTAGAATTCAGGGGGGTAGATTTCGCGGGTCACGCGGCCGCTATTCCACGTGATGCATGGTGCTCCATGGACGTAATGGATGGGCTTTTGCATCCCGAGGTAGGAGGTCAAGAAGCCATGGAGAGCGATGATATCTTGGTCAAAAATAAATGCACCAGATATGTCCCACACGGCATCAGGCCAACGTTCAAAATTGATGAGTTCTGGATTGTTCATAAATAAGTTGCCGATATTCTAACAAATTATCGGTCGTTTTGTCTAGCAAAAAATAGATATTATTTGATTGATTTCTGGTAAAGATTCTACTTGCTCTCTGGCTGATATTTGCTATTATCTGATTTGAATATGAAATCATTAAATAGAATCCGCGATGGATTTTTTGCTTTGTGTCTCAGTGCCATGTCGGTTTTGGGCGAGGAGGTACACTCTGTTGTCGACTTGGGGCATGAGTTTAGCTTCTACTCGGACGGTCGTTTTCAGAATCAATACCTTCCGCGAGAAAAGGGTATACGCAATTGGGGTAATATCTATCAGATAGAGACCAGTAATCTCAATTTAATGATTTTTCTTGGTTGTGAACGACGTCTGACCTATACAGCCAAAGATATTGATTATATCAATCGCTTCCTCCAATCTGGTGGAGGCGTGCTTCTTGCGTCTTATTCTGGTAACAAGGGGCAAGATGTCTTGGCTCAGTCTTTTGGTGCGAGCTTTGGCCCAGCGGCAAAAGCACCTTACCAATTCACCCCAGCGATGAAGAAAATCGCGCCCCAAGCGAATGCTGTTCAGGGTGGGAGACAAAGTACCCTTCTGTTGGACAAGCCAGAAGAATGGGAAATCCTGCTCACCGATGCAGAAGATCGCCCCCTACTCGCCCAAAGAAAGCTAGGTGAGGGCTGCATTGTTCTTGCCTCCCGCGGACTATTTGGCAGTAATCCCAATGGACGTGATAATATCAACGCAGAATGGGTTAGCCCACTTCTCTTCCATGCTGCAAAGAATAAAAAGGTCGAAGGCCATAAAGCCCTGCCAGCAGGCGACTGGAATGCAACGACGACAAAAACATCTGTTAATGGTATCAACTTCTTCTACAGTGATTACCTGGCCCATTGCTTTGAAGATATGGTGGATATTAGCAACAAGGCGCTTCCTCTTATAGAAAAGCGCATGGGCGTCCCCTTATCACCTGGCATGGGAGGCAGCATAGGTTTATTGGCCACAGATGGTGGAGGTTATTCTTCGGGCAAGTTTGTAGGGCTTGCCGTGTTTTGGGAGAACTTCCCCGTCGTCCAGCATGGGATGTATGAATTCTTGACCCATGAGTTTGTGCACTCGTGGGTGCTACCTCATCCCGAAGTGTGGAATGAGCCCATCGCCACCTACGTTGGAAATCTCGTCATGACGGATGCTGGTTTCCAAGAGGAGGGAAATAAGCGCATTGCGCAAAACATCCTTCGAGCCCACCGTATAGACCCTACGATGAAGCTTTATGACATTGGGGGCAACGGTGAACCTGCGCTTCAAGCAGGGCAGAAAAATGAGATGCACTGGGGCAAAAGCTACTGGGTCTTAGAGGAAATGCGAAAGCTAGATCCACAATTCATCGCCTCTTACTTTAAGGCAAAGCGAGCCTATGTCCCAGCAAGA
This sequence comes from uncultured Akkermansia sp., assembly GCA_964371795.1. Lineage (GTDB taxonomy): Bacteria > Verrucomicrobiota > Verrucomicrobiia > Verrucomicrobiales > Akkermansiaceae > Akkermansia. The sequence goes on from CAYJON010000019.1 coordinate 7,793, forward strand.
CTTTCTGGACGATATGACATGAATGACACTGTAGCTATTATATCCAAAGCGCTGGCAAAGGATATGTACCCATGGTTCAATGCTCATGGTATGCCTTGCACCTACGACAAGGTGAAGCCAGAAATTAAGGCAAGGTTGGAAACGCCTAGCAAGTAGCTAGGTGTGATTTTAGCTCTGCTCAAAGACCTCAATTTTGAGGTGGGCGTATGACCAGTAGACCTGCTCTGGGGCTTCTTCCTTGGGGTTTTTGGCAGATTTGATGTTCATGCGGGCAGAGCTCTGCTTTTTGGCGATGACTTGTATTTCATCGACTCCGGCGGGGCCCTCTATCTCAAACTCAAACATGGGAGATTGGGGGTTAGGAAGTGGTGTCCATGTCTGGGCAGGGATGATCTGCTGTACAACTTTTTTGGAGGGGTAGAGCAGGCTGGCGTGACCGTTTTGCTCCTTGCAGAAAATGAGTATCTGGCAGGGGACTTCGGAGAAAATCTCTAAGTAGAGCTTTTGTCCTATGGCTATGTCATCATAGCCATCCAAGGTTCTCACCTGAAGCGCGAAATCACAGGGTATCCCTCCTGCTGGCGCACGAGGGATGGGGATAAAGGGCTTGACAGAACCAGCTGCCGTAGGAGGTAATGCTGGTGTCGTTGGCGGTGCGACGATGACTAGCTCTTCGACCTCTTCCACGACTTCTGGTTGTAGAGAAAAGGGTGCAGCAATGGGGGCTTCTATCGCTATCTCTTCCTCTTCTTCGACTTCTGGTTGCAGGGAGAAATGAGGGGTAATGACCACTTCTTCTACTTCTTCTTCGACTGCTTCGGGCTCTATGGTAAAGGGGGTGACCTCAGCTATGACGGGGGCAGAGGGAATGTAGCCCGTCTCCAATGCAGCGAAGGCGATTTCCTCGGGGAAAACGGAGCTGCAATCTACTTCCTCATCGGCAGGGCTACCCTTAGCACCTTCCAAGAAAAATGTCAAATTGCCAATCTGATAAGTCACCCCCGCGCGCATGCGAATGGCATGTGTCATGCGTTCTCCATTGAAATAGGTGCCGTTGCTTGATTGCTCATCGCGCAGGTAGATTTCATCATTCAACTTTCTGATACTGAGGTGATGGCGAGAAAGTTCCATTCTGTCAGGAAAACTCCATGTCGTGTTATCACTACGCCCCATGGTGGCGATTTGTCCGTCCACCCATGATTCTACATCATATTGTGCAATTTCTTGGAGTTTGTCGTAGAAGCAGATATTTCTCATAACGCTACCTATAAAAACATAATTAGAGCCTCAGTTCAAGTATTCTTTTTGATGGTTGTTAGATAGAGTTATTGCATGAATTTTGTTATTTACAGTGCTTAGAAACCATGCTATTAATATCTTTCTATGAACTCTAAACTACTCCTCAATACAACATTTTCTCTCCTTGTTGCATCACTCCCCCTTCATGCGCAGGATTTAATAATAGAAAACGACTACTTCATTGTCACTTTACAGGATGCGGATTCTTGGCAAAATATTGGACCCGCTCTTGCAGGTATAGATGAAGTGAGCGCCGAAGTAAATAATGTGCTGAATTATTGGGGGTCTCTTTTTGCAGATGGGCATAGACCAGCCAGCGATGCAGGGAAAGTGACTGTAAGTCTTAGTTTTGTAAATATGCTTAACGACAAGGGGGAGAAAGAAGAAAACATTATTGGTAATTCATCTCCTGAACTGTTAATTTACAACACTCTAGATAAGAATGATCCAGATTATTATTATCCCTTTATGCTTTCTACTGGTGCTGGGGTCAATACGCTTTCTACAGCCGAGGCGAAGCTCCTTGCTGGTTTCACAGGGGCAAACGCTGGAAATGCGGCTGTAGCGGATATCACCATTAATTTTAACAGTAACTTTGCCTTTTACTTTGGCGAGACAGCTGGCTTGACAGAGCTAACACTTGGCGGAGTTAATGCAATGGATTTTAATACTGTTCTTTTGCATGAAATGGCGCATGGGATTGGTTTTATGAGTACGCAATTTTCTGGCATAGATGGCTCTCCCCAAGGTCCAACGATTAACTCAATGCCCATTTATGTCGATGGAAAACTGGTGACCTACGTCACGCCATGGGATGCATTGATGGAATTAGACGCGGAAGCCTATAAGCCAGGTGATCAGATTACATTGGCAGGAGTCACGGATTCTGAAGTTTTTAACCCCATCATTTGGCAAAGCGGGTCGAGCATGTCTCACCTGACGAAGGAAAGTGACCCCACCGCTGTGATGAAGCCCTCCATTGATTACGGAGAGTATTATCGTGAGTTTAGTGCCATGGAACTGCAAGTATACGAAGCAATGGGTTGGAACTTCGGGTACATTATCCCAGAACCTAGCACGGCTACATTGAGCCTTGTTGCGCTTGCTGGCCTGCTCGCTCGCCGCCGCCGCCGCGTTGCAAAGTAAGCTTTCTAGGGGGAGAGCGCTTGACCTAGTTGCTCTCCCTGATCTGATATCCATTTGCTCAGTGTGTGCTGTGGGGTAAGGGCTTTCCATACTTCCTCATCTGGCAGAGCATCATCAGCGTATGCCAGTAGTCCGCTGGTGAGTGCCTCTAGCTCTTGCTCGTTAAAAATCTCTATACCACCAGTAATGCGTCTGAGTAGGCGCGCGCTCTTGGCTGCAATCCACGCGGGCATGGGGGTGATGATGCGACGCAGTCCCATGGCCGCGAGTAGTGCCTCTGTGAGCTCTCTGCCAGTCATTCTCTCTGTACCAATGGCCGCAAAGGCTCGCCAGCTTTCATCATCGTCTCGACTTGCTTCGTGCAGAACCATGGCGGCGAGATCTCTCACGTGGATGGGTGACATCTGTGCCTTTTCATCACCAATCACCCCAGCAATGGGGCTGTGACGTAGGCACCATGCCCAGTTGTTAATCATGACGCTCTCCTCTGCGCTGTCGCCAAAGAGCACTGCGGGGCGCAGCACGGTGACAGGGATAGCTAGGCGGCGCAAGGCCTGCTCCACGCGCCCCTTGTGGTGGAAGTAGGGTAGATTGCTGCTGACATCGGCATGCGTTACGCTGAGGTGGACAATGCGCTTTACCCCTGCGGCGCGGGCTGCCTCGATGAGGTAAAGGCATCTGTTCTCTGCCATGGCTGCGGCATCATCGCCAGTTATAGCGCGTTTCCAGTAGGTGTTGACAAAGACGTCGCATTCTTCCATTGCTGTGGCGATGCGACCTGTTTGGGTGGGTTGCTCCCAGTCAAAGAGAGTGATGGGGATGTCCAAAGGGTTCTCCGCGTGGCGAGAGCGTTCTCCCTCTAGTCCCAGTACCTCCCAGCCTGCTTGATGAGCCAGTTGGGCAATATAGCGACCGCTGTAGGCGAGCGCGCCAGTGATGAGCATGCGTTTTTTCATATAAAGAAAGATTCAATCAGCGCTCACATTGTTCAGAAACAATTATTTTGCTTGCTATCCCATTAGCAAAATCCTAGAATATCAGTGTTTATGAAAAAGATTCTCATCACAGGTGGAACAGGCTTTGTCGGCTCTAATCTCTGTCATCGTCTCATAGAGCAGGGACATGAGGTCACTTGCCTTGATAATAACTACACAGGCTCTTTGGAGAATGTGAGGGACTTGTTGGACTCCCCACGTTTTCGCTTTGTGGAGCATGATGTAATAGAGCCTTATGAAGAGGATGGCTGCCGTTATGATGAGATTTATCACCTTGCCTGTCCAGCCTCGCCTCCCTTTTATCAAGGGACGCGCTCTATTTTTACCACAAAGACCTGCGTCTACGGTACAATCAATCTTTTGGAGCTGGCAAAGGCGCATTCTGCCCGCATACTCCTGAGCTCTACCTCAGAGGTCTATGGTGACCCCGAAGTCCACCCGCAGGTGGAAAGCTACAGGGGCTCTGTGAATCCCAATGGCATACGTGCCTGTTATGATGAGGGGAAACGCTGCGCAGAAAGTCTCATGTTTGACTACCATCGCCATGAGGGAGTGGATATCAAGGTGGTTCGTATTTTTAATACCTACGGTCCGCTGATGAATCCCGCTGACGGTCGCGTGGTGTCTAATTTTATCTGCCAAGCTCTGCGCGGTGAGGATATTACAATATATGGGGAAGGGCAGCAGACGCGTTCTTTCCAGTATGTGGATGACCTTCTCAACGGTATGATAGCGATGATGGAAAGCCCCGTTGATTTTCTGGGACCAGTCAATCTTGGTAACCCTGGGGAGTTCACCATCCTAGAGTTGGCGCAGCAGGTGCTAGAAAAAATCCCTCACACTGGCAGTCAGCTAGTATACCGCCCTCTGCCACAGGATGACCCCACCCAGCGCAAGCCCGATATCAGTCTCGCCAAAGAAAAGCTTAACTGGGCTCCCAGCATCCCTCTGCACGAGGGATTGGATAAGGCTATTGCGTATTTTCGCAGCAAAATTGGACAATAATTGACGCATCATGATCACGCGCTTGCACAGCTCTGCCTTACAGGGCATAGATGGATATGAGGTAGATGTCGAGGTGGATGCCTTTCAAGTCGATGACAATGGGCGCATCTCCATCGTCGGATTACCTGATGCCGCAATCAAAGAAAGCGTGCAGCGTGTCAGCGCGGCTATTGCCAATAGTAACTTTTTGCGTCCTGCCAGTATGGTGGTCACGGTCAATCTCGCGCCAGCTGATGTGCGAAAGCAGGGACCGGGCTTTGACCTAGCCATTGCGCTGGGTATAGAGATGGCCATTCTGCAAAATATGGCAGACATCCCGCTACCCTATAGGCGCGATATTCCTACGGGCTTGGAGAGATGGTGCATCATTGGGGAGCTAGCTTTGGATGGAGCGGTGCGCGGTGTACGCGGTGTGCTTCCCCTTGTCATCGCTGCCAAGGCAGCGGGGAGAGACTTTGTGATGCTGTCTGCGGAGAATGCTGCCGAAGCTGCACTGGTCTCGGGTATCACGATTTACCCCGTATCCACCCTGCTGGAGGCGTGGGACACCCTGCTGTATCGCGAAAAATTGCTCCCCTTCGTCTCCCCAGAGACGGAAAAACAGGGAGCGTTCTATGCTCTTGATTTTGATGAGGTAAAGGGTCAGCACTACGCGCGACGTGCCTTGGAAATTGCAGCCGCTGGTGGGCACAATATTCTTTTTAGTGGCAGCCCTGGTAGTGGCAAGAGTATGCTCGCTAGCCGTCTCCCTAGCATCCTGCCACCCATGACAGAGGAAGAGCAGTTGGAGGCCAGCAAGATTCATTCTGTCTGCGGTACATTGCCGCCAGAAAAACTCCTCAACGCGCGCCCTTACCGTGCGCCCCACCATACCATATCGGATGCGGGGCTGATGGGGGGAGGTAATCAGATCAGCCCTGGTGAGGTATCGCTGGCGCACCATGGTGTTCTTTTTCTTGATGAGTTGCCAGAGTTCCACCGCCGCGTGCTGGAGTCATTGCGTCAGCCCTTGGAAAGCAAGTCGGTGACCATCTCCCGAGCATCGGGGACGATGGATTTTCCCTGTGACTTTATGCTGCTAGCGGCGATGAATCCTTGCCCCTGTGGCTACTTAGGCGATCCTCGCCATGCTTGCCGATGCAGCCCTGCTGATGTGAAGCGTTATCGCAAAAAAATCTCAGGACCCCTCCTTGATCGTTTTGATATTGTGATAGAGGTGCCACCTTTGCCACCTTCTGATTTGCTGGCGCGCCCCGATGGGGAACCCAGTGCCTCCATGCGTCAGCGAGTGATCACGGCGAGAGAGCGTCAGTTAGCACGCGTCACCCAGAGCGGTGTTGCTTGCAATGCGCGATTGAGTAGCAAAAAACTCCGAGAGATATGCCCACTCACTGACTCGCAAAAATCCCTGCTTCTCCATGCCTGCGAGCAATTTGGGCTCTCTGCCCGTGCCTTTGACCGTATTCTGCGCGTGGCACGTACCATTGCAGACATGGAGGGTAGTCAAGATTTGCAGGACAATCACCTTTTCGAGGCGATTCAGTTGCGCAGTTTTGAGGCGCAGTTGCGCAGTTAGCTGAAGGGGTTGAGGGGGGCAATGATGCTAAAGCGGGTGAAGACGCCTTCTTCGCTCTCTACACTGATGCTGCCGTGATGTGCCTCAACGGCATTCTTGACAATGGATAATCCCAGTCCTGTTCCCTTGATGGTGCCTGTACTATCGGCACGGAAAAAGCGGTTGAAGATGTAGGGGAGGCTTTCGGCCTTGATGCCGCGTCCGTTATCTTCGATGCAGATGCGGGCTTCGCCTTCTTCTGTGAGGCTTGCGCTGACCTTCACCAGCACATGACCCTCTGGGTTGTTTTTGAGGGCATTTTCAATGAGGTTGAAGAGCACCTGCTCCCAATAAAAGCGATCCCCGTGCATGATGAAAGGCGTATACTCATCAGTGATGTGCACCTCAATATCGTTGTGGAGGTTGCGGCGGTAGCTTTCCAGCCTTTGGCAGACATCGTGTATGGTATCAGCTAGGTCAAAATCTGCCATGCGCAAGTAGCCTTTGTCCGCGCGTTCAAGGCGAGAGATAGTGAGCATGTTCTCAATAAGGCGAGTGATGCGGTCGGAATGCTTTTTCATCAGAGACAGCGCGCGTTGTCGCATGGTCTTGTCTTCTGCCATCTCGGGGTCGTCAATGAGGTTTTCTAAATATCCGCGTATGATGGTTAAGGGAGTGCGTAATTCATGCGAGGCATTGGCGATGAAGTCGCGACGGATAATCATGGTGCGGTGCTCTTCGCTAATATCGCGGCAGACGAGACCGATAAACTGCTCTCCATGATGGTTGTGAAGAGGGGTGACAAAGAGGCGGTAGGTGAGCTGATTTCCTTCAAATTGCAGGTGCAGCGTGTGTGTCTGCATGTCGCCATCGCTCAACTGCTTAGTGTTTTCGATGATTTCTCCTAGCTGTTCCGCTATAGAGCTATTCTCAATATGCTCTAGAAGGTTGGCGGTGAGTTGCTCTGTCAGGCGGAAGAGCTTTCTCGCCTCGGCATTGGCTGCCACGACCCTACCTGAGGGGCGCAAGAGCATGTAGGGGACACCTACTGCGTGCAGCATGAGAGCCTGTTCCTGCTCCATCTGCTGCTCAATACGGCGATGGTGATGCCGTAGTTGCTCGCATTCAATTTCTAAGTAGGTGATTCTTTCCTTCTCTTTCTGCGTCGAGTGACGCAGAAAGAGGAAGGGAAGAATGACTCCTACCAGAATCAGCAGCAAAGCTATGTACCAAGGCAGCATCTCTGGTAGGTGTGAAGGAGGTTTTTTAGTAGTTCTTGATGAACTCCTTTTGCTCCTTGATGAGGGAGAATGACTTGCGCACCATAGAGCGCGTTTCATTCAGGAGGTTGAGGTAGAGGATACCACTGCGCATGTTGCCAATGTCATCCGTGCGTTGGGCAAGGTGGCGGCTGATGCAGTCGCCAAACTCATCGGAGAGGTCACCAGCTTGGCCGATGAGGGTTTCTACATTGCTGTAGTTACCAGTCTCTAGCATGGATCTCATGTCGGGGAAGATGCTGCGCACCTTCTTGCTCATGGAAATGAGGTCGCCAGCCTGCTGGGCATTGAGGCCACGGTGGTGGTTATCAATGTGAGCATAGGCACCCGATACGATGGTGTTGAGGCTTTCGCTAATCTCCTGCAGGCTTTCGGTGATGCGGTAGAGCATCTGTCCGCGCTTGATGAGCTCTGTGGGCAGATTGTGAAGGCTGGGTAGCACTTCATCGTTCTTGCGAAGTTTGAGCAGTTTGTCCATATTGCGAGCACGCCTGCGCATGGCCTTGAGGGAGGAATGGTCTTCCTCCACCAATGCCTTGACGGCAGCATGATGGATGGCAATGATTTGTCCCAGTGTCTTTGCGCTGTCTTCACCAACTTGCTTGAGGGTAGCGGCATCGCTGAGGTCGAGAGCATTGATTTCTCGCTTGATGGATTTGCGGTGCATGATAGTTGTCTTAATAAGAATTGAGCAGACAACAAGGCACATCAGGGCAATACCCCATACGCCACCGTAGGCTAATACAGTTGCGGTGACAAAGGCCGCTGTGAAAGCAGCGATAGCAGTAAAGAACCATCCACCAACAACGGTGAGCACGCCTGTTATGCGGTAAACCGCACTTTCTCTGCCCCATGCACGGTCAGCAAGGCTGGTACCCATGGCAACCATGAAGGTCACGTAAGTGGTGGAGAGGGGGAGTTTTTGTGAGGTTGCCCAGCAGATAATGAGGGAGGCTGCTGTGAGGTTGACCGTGGCACGGATCAAGTCAAAGGCTGCTCCTGTTTCTTCACTGGGATCAAGGGGACGGAAACGTGCGCTGATGAAGTTCTGGATGGGCGCGGGGGTCACCTTTTTGAGGATGCGAATCACATTCATGGTGTAGCGCACAATGGCGCGTGAGGGCAGTGTAGATCCAAAGCGTTCCACACCCATGTTAGAGCGAGCCAGCTTCACCTCTGTATCTGACACAGTACGTGCCTTGCGGGAGAAGAAGAGGGCTCCAACCATGATGAGACCTGCACCGATGAGGTAGACCATCTCTGTCTGCACCTTGGCAGAGAGAGAGCTCATGTTCATGTTCATGTAGTCACCGCCTTGGGCTGCTACTTCTGATGCAAGACCGAAGGAGGCCTTCGCTGCCATGAAGACACCGATGAAGTTCACCAAGTCATTACCAGCAAAGGCGAGGGCGAGAGCCGCTGTACCTGTGATAACGATGAAGCGCAGAATGTTGAGACGGAATGCATATTGCAATATAAGGCAAACGACAAACCAGATCACCCAAGCATAGCCAGTGTAGAGAACGATGTTTTCGTTGAGGTTAGCGATGGTCGCCTTGTCAAAGAGTGTGCTCTTGGAAAGTCCCTTGAAAACAGCAAAGTAGGTAATGGCTGTCAGGGCAATGGCGCACCATATGGAGCCTATGTATTGGTAGGTCTTCTTGTACTGGAAGCTGAAGAGCAGTCGTGAGAACCACATCAGAATACAACCTACCGTAAAGGCAATGGCGACAGAGCTGAAGATGGCCAGAATAATGCGTAGAACCTCCGCTCTATTGATGTAGTCAAAGACACTGGTTGCTATATTCTCGCCACCGACAACGTAGATTTTGTAGGTTGCCATGGCGGCTGCTGCACCTAATAATTCAAAGACAAGCGACACTGTGGTCGAGGTCGGCATGCCGAATGTGTTAAAGAGGTCGAGTAGAATCACGTCCGTGAGCATCACTGCGAGGAAAAGCAGCATAATCTCGTGGAAGGTGAACATCTCAGGCTTAAAGATGCCACTTCGCGCGACTTCCATCATTCCGCTGGAGAGAGAAGCACCGATGATAACACCTATAGCGGCTGCTGCTACGATAAAGCTACGCTTTGCCGCACGAGAGCCGATGGCTGAGTTGAGGAAGTTTGCCGCATCATTTGAGACCCCGACGACGAGGTCAAAAACAGCGAGCAAGAATAGTATACCAATAATGGCGATGTACATGCTGTCCATAACGGCAGCAATTCTAACGGACATGATAGGTAAAATCAATGAAAATGTAGAAGCTTTTTGAGCTTTTTAAAAGGCATTGATAGTAAAAATTTTTCTGTAAACCTAGCTACTTGCTGGGGTATCTGTCAATCTGCAAAACTTGTGCATGATGCAAAAAAAATCTATTGCATTCTCTAGCAATTCTGGCATACTAGTGTAGCTTATGGCTCTTGTATTCATCAAAAAAGTAGACGGTAAAAAGAATAAATACAGACTCCCCGCCAGCGAGGAGTTGAATATCACTATTGGTCGTAATGAGGACTGTGTGATATCACTTCCTGATGTTGTGGGGCTTTCTGGAGCGCATTGTGTGATACGTTATAAGACTGGTTCTTATTATATTAAGGATGATGATTCCATGAACGGCACTGTACGCGATGATACATATATCAAGAAGGAAGAGCCTCTCCAAGAAAACACGGAATACAAGATAGGTGAAGCCATTTTGACTTTTGAAGCAGAGGGGGCAACTGTTCCGCCACTCCCTGTTCCCAAGCCCGCCACCAGCAAGGAATCGTCCGAAGGCGAGGCAAAGCCCCTCTTGCGCCGCCGCTCACAACAAGGCGCAGCATCGGAGCTCGCTGCCTCTGTGATGAAGCGTACTAGCCCCAGTGCCGCGGCTTCTGGCTCCTCCGATAGCAATGCGCTGTATGCTTTCGTTATTCTCGTAGCATCGCTCATCGCGGGCATCACACTGCGTCATTGGAAGGACACTGGGCAGCTGATTTTTACAGAGATGTTCACCCCAGCTGTGCAGGAAGCTCCCGCTACCCCAGCAGCAACGACGCCACCAGCTAGCACGAGTCCTGCTGTCGCTGCGCCTGCTAGTAGCTCTTCTGATGGTGCGAAAACCCTGCTAGGTAGCCCCAAGTAACCAGCTTGCTAGTTGTATTATTTTGTATGCGTTATTTTCTTGTTGAAATGCGCGGATTTATGTGTTAAAAATACAGCGTCATGGAAAAGACGCTTTTTGAAAAAATCGCCGATAAGGAAATCCCTGCTGACATCCTCTATGAGGATGAGCTTTGTGTTGCCTTTCGTGATATTGCACCAGCAGCACCGGTGCATATCCTGCTAATACCTCGAAAGCCTATCCCACACCTAGCAGCAGCTGGGGCAGAGGATGCAGATTTGCTGGCGCATCTCATGCTCAAGGCAGGAGAGCTGGCAAGAGAGCTAGGCATTGCAGAGTCGGGATTCCGCACCGTGCTCAATACAGGTGAGGATGGCGGGCAGACCGTGCCACATCTGCATATACATCTGCTGGCAGGTCGTCCCTTGCTGTGGCCACCAGGTTAAGCTTTTTTTTTGACTTAGCTCTTTTCTCTCTCCTATTATGAGCAAGCTCCTTCTGAGAAGCGTGCGTCACTATGAGTGGCTAGACACGAATACACTAGAAGTTGTATCGGAAGATATTACTCTGCGTCTCACCTTTTTGGAGGCAGCCATTGTACGTTGTCATTATGTGAGCGGGATAATCTTTGATCAGGTGCCTAGCTATGGTGTCGATCCACAGTTTAGAACCAATCACCCAACCCTGACCGATGAAGAGACTGATGATTATATAGAAGTCACAACAGATGTCCTCTATGTGCGTGTGCGCCGAGAGGATATGGGCTTGGAGTTCTATGACCGCGAAAGCGGGCAACTGCTTAGCTCTGATGCTGAGGGACTGGGGCACAGAAATAGGGAGGACACAGGCGATGATGTCGTCTGGATGAACAAGCATTTGAAGAATCAGGCGCACTTCTATGGCTTGGGCGACAAGCCCTGTCGCCTTAACCTACGTGGAGGCCGTTTTGAGCTTTGGGGGTCAGATTACTATGATTTTAAGGCGGATAGCGACCCTCTTTATAAGAATATACCCTTCTTTATCTCTCTGGACAGGGGGAATTGCTATGGTATTTTCTTTGATAACACCATGCGTCCCTATTTTGACTTTGGCAAGACGCGCCACGACAGATTGCTCTTTGGGGCAGATGGTGGGCAGATGGACTATTACTTTGTCGGAGGCAACACAGGGGTAGATGTTGTCGCCAGCTACACACGATTGACTGGTTTACCACCCCTGCCACCGCTGTGGTCATTGGGCTACCATCAGAGCAAATGGAGTTACTACCCCCAAGAGGTGGTGGAAAATCTGGCAGAGAAATTTCGCGAAAGAAAGATGCCCTGCGATGCTATACACCTTGATATACATCATATGGATAGCTATCAGGTGCTCACATGGGACAAGAAAAACTTTCCCGATCCCGAGGGGATGATACAAGGCTTGGAAAGGCAGGGTATCAAGACGGTTTCCATCGTCAATCCTGGGATAAAAATCAACCCCGATAGCTATATTTGGCGCAGTGGTTTTGAAAGCAATGTCTACTGTCGTCGCCACGATGGAGCTTTGTTTTCGGGACGCGTTTGGCCAGGTTACTGCCACTTCCCAGATTTTACCTCACCTAGAGTCAGAGAATGGTGGAAGGAGCTTTTTGTGCACAATGTTGCCGGAAAGGGGATTCGTGGTTTCTGGGTGGATATGAATGAGCCCGTGGTCTTTCCTAATAAAACCTTTCCCGATGACGTGCGTCATGATTTTGATGGTTACTCCTGCTCCCACCTCAAAGCGCATAATATCTACGGTCAATGCATGACCATGGCGACACGTGAGGCGATGCAACTGCACGCTCCAGAGCGTCGCCCCTTTACGATTACGCGCTCTGGCTACGCGGGCTTGCAGCGTTATGCTGCAACGTGGACGGGTGACAACGCTGCCAACTGGGATAATCTAAAGATGGCAAACCTCATGATACAACGCCTCAGTAGCAGTGGGGTGTCTTTCTGTGGGTCTGATACAGGCGGCTTTTTGGGGTTGGCTACACCAGAGCTCTTTTGCCGCTGGTTGCAGTTATCTGCCTTCCATATCCTGATGCGCACACATAGCAATGGAGAATTTGACGAAAGAGACCCCATGAGCTATGGGAAAGAGGTAGAGGATATTTGCCGTCAAGCCATTGAAGAGCGCTACCGCCTGCTGCCCTACCTTTACACACAGTTTTATCTCTATTCCACCAAGGGGACACCCATCATACGCTCCCTAGCCTTGCAGTACAGCGCAGATGTTGATACCTACTGGCGCAGCAGTGAGTTCTTTTTGGGTGAGGCTCTCTATGTCGTCCCTGTACACCATGAGAAGGAAAAGTGGCGCAAATGTTACCTACCAGAGGGCAGTTGGTATTGCTTTTGGACTGATAGGTGCTACACCCACAGCTGCGCAAAAGAGTGCGTGGTTGCAACCCCACTTGAACATATCCCTGTCTTTGTGAAGGGCGGTCATGTTATCCCTCGATGGCCAGTGCAGCAGTACGTGGGAGAGCTGGAGAATCCTCATGTCACCTATGATTTGTGGTGGGCAGCCCATAGCGAGCAAATGAGTTTTCACTATGAAGATGAAGGCGATGGCTATGCCTATGAAAAGGGACGCTATCTGCGCCACCAGTTCCATTACAGTGCCGATGGACAAAGCCTCACCCTGCACCACCAGTGGATGGGTGACATGGACTTACCCGGTGATCCCGAGGTCACGCTCAATCTCCGTGGCTTGCCCGCCCTTGCGGACGTCATTGTGCGAATCAATCTCTCCGATGAAATCTATATGCGCACCGACGCAGATGGAAAGCTCTCTCTAGAGCTTCTTCGCCTTTTCAAACAAGTGCAAATCCACATCCTACCATGAAAAAAACCTTGTTGGACAAGATAGTTGACCGTTGGGATAGACTCAGTGAGCAGGAGCGTCGCCATCTTGTGCAACGCTTTAGCACAGAGCTCACCTTGCTCAATGAGGTATTGGATGCGATGAAAGACGGAGTTATCATCTTTGACCACAGCGGGACGGCTGCGTTCGTGAACAGAGCAGCAGCCCATATCTATGGGCGAGAGGCAGGAGAGTTGCTGGAAATGTCCTTTGAAACCCTCGTGGGTCACACCTGCACATGGGCAGAGTTGAGCAACAGCGGCTATTCCATCACGCGTGATTTGCAGGTGCATTATCCAAAGTCGAGGCATTATCAGTTTTTTATGACCCCATTGGGTACAGTGCAGGAGGAGAGCGCGCAGCGTGCTTATCTGCTAGTTATAGAGGATGATACGGAGAAAATCAAGGAGGGAGAGCTGGAGGCAGAGGCAGAGCAGATGAACCTGCTTTCCTTCTTGGCTAGTGGCGTAGCGCATGAGCTGGGTAACCCTGTCAACTCTCTAGGGCTCAACCTGCAACTCATGCAGCGAAAGCTGCGTCAGCTTCCCGATGCGGAGGGGATGCAAGACCTTCTTACTAGCTCCTTGGCTGAGGTAAAGCGACTTGACGCGCTCATACGCCAGTTTCTCCAATCCATGCGCCCCAGCAAACTGAAACTCAAAAAGGTCGAAATCAACGACATCATCAACAGGGTTTTAGAGCTGCTTCAACCAGAAATAGCCGCGCGAGAAATCATCATCCATGAGGAGTTTGCAGAACAACTCCCCTTGCTTGATGCCGATGATGGGCAGCTATTTCAGGTCTTTTATAATCTCATCCGAAACGCCTATCAGTCCATTACCGACTGCGAAGGAGGTGTGCATATACGCACCAGCTTCACCGATGCTGATGTCATCGTGCAGGTGAGCGACACGGGCTGCGGTATATCTCATGAGATGATGGGTAGTCTTTATGAGCCCTTCCGCTCTACCAAGAAGAGTGGCACTGGTTTAGGTCTGCTCATTGTGCGCCGCATTGTCAAGGAACATGGCGGCAGTCTCGGCATTGCGTCGAGAGAGGGAGAGGGCACGACGGTTAGTGTCACTCTGCCACGTGCAGAGCGCGTGATTCGCCTGCTTCCCAGCTAGAGGGGGCTTTATAAGTCCCCTAGATTTCTATCTCCAGACCGTCGTAGGCAGAGCGTACGCCATTAGGGGTGATGCCTTCTAATTCCTCGTAGGAATAGCGATGCCCTATGTGGGTGAGGTAGGACTTCGCAGGGGCTAGCTCTGCAATGGTAGAGAGGGTGGCCTCTAGGTGCAAGTGGGAGCGATGGGGCTTTTCCCCCAGTGCGTCTAGTGCGAGAATGTCCAATCCCCTTAAGGCCGCTAGGCTGCTGTCGGGGATATGCTTCACATCAGGTATGTAGCCAAAGCTAGCCCCCTGACCTGACTGATCTCGCAGCACGTAGCCAAAGGTGTCTACTGTGGCATGCTCAACCGCTACGGGGGTGACCTCTATGTCTCCAATGAGGAAGGGAGTCTTGCCATCATGCTCTCGAGGCTCGGGACGTATGTAGCCTGCATAGGTGTTAGCTGTCGAAAAAGCCCAACCGTACATATTGCGCAGTTGCTGCATGGTAGATGGGTAGGCGTAGAGGGGTAGGCGCGCGTCCTTGTCATGCCAGCAAAAGGAGCGCAGCTCATCAAAGCCCGATACATGGTCGAGGTGGGGATGGGTGTAGAGCACGGCATCCAGTGCTGTTATGTCATGTCGCAGGGCTTGCTGGCGCAGGTCAGGTCCCGCATCAATGAGCAATCGCGTTGTTGTCGTTGTCATCAACACGGAGGAGCGCAGCCTCTTATCACGAGAGTCACTAGACTGGCAAACAGAGCATCCACAGCCAATAACAGGAACTCCTGTCGACGTGCCTGTGCCTAGAAAAAGTATCTTCATCGTTTTCGCTTTGAACTGCTGGGCAAATTATGGCATAATAGAGCGCGTCAGGTAAAGATAAATTTATGCTCTCACTACTCAAGATACGCAACCTCGCCCTCGTTGATGAACTTCACTGGCAGCCAGAATCTGGCTTCCTCGGTATCACTGGAGAAACAGGAGCTGGCAAATCTGTCATCATGGGCGGTATAGAGCTTCTCCTTGGAGAGCGCGCTGACAAGGGCATGATACGCAGTGGCGAAAGCATGTGCAGCATAGAGGGTATTTTTCAATTGCGCTCCACGCAGCGCATTGATGAGCTGCTGGAGGCGGCGGGCGTGCCCAGTTGCGAGGGAGGGGAACTGCTGATACGTCGCCAGATTTCAGCGTCGAGTAATAGACAATTTGTTAATAATTCGCCTGTGACACTCAGTATTTTGCGCCAACTTGCAACTGGTTTAGTGGATATGCATCACCCCAATGCGCATCAGTCGTTGAGCTCTCAGGAAAGGCAGCGAGAGCTCCTCGATGCCTGTCTGCCAGATAGCGCTGTGATAGAACACTACCGCACAGCCTATGAGCAATGGCGAACAGCGCGACGTGCCTACAGAGAGCTGCAAGAAAGCGAAATGGCTAACGCAAGGGAGCTAGACTACCTGCGTCATCAGGTGCAGGAGATAGAGCAGGCGGCATTTAGCTCTCAGGAAATAGTGGATTTGGAAGAACGCTGGTCACGCGCCCGCAATGCGGGTCGTCTCCGTGATCTAGTCTTGCCCATGCTGCATGGACTAGAGGGGCAGGGCGGTGATGAGGCTCACTCCGTCCTCACGCAGCTGCGCCACTGTGTGCGGCTTTCTCATGATTTGGAGAGGTTAGATAGCGCATTAGCCAGCCGCATGCAACCCCTTCTTGGCTGTGTGGAAGAGATAGAATCCCTAGTCGATGAGCTGCACAACTACCTCAACAGCGGTGATGATAATCCTGCCGCCCTAGCAGAGCTGGAGGCACGCATTGCCCTTTATGATCAACTGAAACGCAAATATGGCGCAGACTATGAGCAGATTGAGGCTCACTACGAGCAATGCTGCCAGCGTCTTGCTTCTATAGAGCACAGGGAGCAACGCCTTTTGGAGCTGGAGCAGGAGGAGCAGCAATGCCTAGCCCAAGTCCAAGCAAGGGCAGCAGAGCTTAGCAAGGCACGACGTGCCGCTATTGCCCCATTGGAGGCAGAGTTTCTCTCCCACGCGCAGCAGCTAGGCTTTGCCCAAGCTCACTTTGCTATAGAGCTTCACACGCTAGATCGCCCCAGTGAGGGTGGCGCAGAGGAGGTGGAGTTTCTCTTCGGTCCTAACCCAGGAGAACCCCTCAAGCCCTTGCGCATGATAGCCTCCAGCGGAGAAATGGCGCGTGTGATGCTTGCCCTCAAGTGTACGCTGGCAAAGCAAGATGATACACCGCTGCTAGTCTTTGATGAGATTGATGCCAATGTGGGTGGCGAGGTGGCGCGCGCCGTGGGGATGAAAATGCGCGAGCTGGGAGAACAGCACCAAGTGATTTCCATCACGCACTTCCCGCAGGTAGCAGCACTTGCCCAGCACCATTATCTCATCCGTAAAGTGGTTGAAGAGGGACGCAGTATCTCTCGCCTTAAAGAGGTTACAGAGGAGGATAGGGTGAGAGAACTCATGCGCATGCTGGGTGCAGATGGCGAGGCCGCGCATGCTCATGCCTGCAATCTGCTGCTTGTTTGAAAAAAATAAGAAAATCAAATTTTTATTGTTGAATTCGGCTTTACCTTCCGTTCTTAAATAGTGACAGCAACCCTGCTGCAAGTACAACAAGTAAAACAACAATATACCAAAGGAAAATTAACATGAAAACAATCCTATTCGCTTCCCTGTTTGCAGCAAGCATCAGCTTCGCTAATACAACTGACAACAAAGACAATGCACCCTCCGAAAAGAGAGGCGCACAGAGAGCAAAAATGCTCGAAAAGTTCGACGCTGATGGTGACGGAAAACTCAATGAAGAAGAACGCGCCGCTGCCAAGAAGTTCCGTGAAGAAAACGGTGGCAAGGCTCAAGGCCCCCGTGGACCTAAAGGCCCTGGAGAAGGTGCTGAAGGCGAACGCAAGGGCAAAGGCCCAAAGGGTGAAAGAGGCCCCAGAGAAGGTGCTGAAGGCGAC
>CAYJON010000020.1:0-25051 GCA_964371795.1 uncultured Akkermansia sp.
GCGCGCACTCCATTGCCGCACAGGGTGGTGTTAACGCAGCACACAACTTCCAGAACGACGGTGACTCCGTCTACCGCCTCTTCTACGATACAGTGAAGGGTGGTGACTTCCGTGCCCGCGAAGCCAACGTTTACCGCCTCGCAGAAGTATCCTGCAACATCATTGACCAATGTGTTGCACAGGGCGTTCCCTTCGGTCGTGAATACGGTGGTCAGCTCGACAACCGCTCCTTCGGTGGTTCTCAGCTCAAGCGTACTTTCTACAGCCGTGGTCAGACTGGTCAGCAGCTTCTTCTCGGTTGCTACCAAGCACTGGAAAAGGAAATCGGCAAGGGTCACGTCAAGATGTACCCCCGTACAGAAATGCTCGACCTCGTCGTCGTCGATGGACATGCCAAGGGCATCGTCGTCCGTGACATGGTCACCGGCAAGATTGAAAGCCACGCGGGCGACACAGTCCTCGTTGCAACAGGTGGCTACGGCCGCGTGTTCTTCCTCTCCACCAACGCCATGGGCTGTAACGTAGGTGCTGCCCACGCCTGCTGGAAGAGAGGTGCTTACTTTGCCAACCCCTGCTTCACACAGATTCACCCCACCTGTATCCCAGTCAAGGGCGACTACCAGAGCAAGCTGACCCTCATGTCAGAGTCCCTGCGTAATGACGGCCGTATCTGGGTACCCAAGACCAAGGAAATGGCCGAAAAGGTACGCACAGGTGCTATCAAGCCCTCCGAAATCCCTGACAGCGAGCGCGACTACTACTTGGAGCGCAAGTACCCCTCCTTCGGCAACCTCGCACCCCGTGACATCTCCTCACGCGCCGCGAAAGAAGCCTGTGATGACGGACGCGGTATTGCAACATCTGGCTTTGGTGTCTACCTCGACTTCAAGGAATCCATTGACCGCATGGGCAAGGACTGGATTGACGGACAATACGGCAACCTCTTTGAAATGTACGAAGAAATCACCGACCAAGATCCCCATGAAGAACCCATGATGATCTACCCCGCATCCCACTACACAATGGGCGGTCTCTGGGTTGACTACAACCTCATGGCATCTGTACCTGGTCTGCACGTACTGGGTGAGGCTAACTTCTCCGACCACGGTGCAAACCGTCTCGGTGCATCCGCCCTCATGCAAGGTCTTTCTGATGGCTACTTCGTCATCTCCTCCACCCTTCCTACCTACCTCACATCTATCAAGCCTGGTAGCGTCACAACAGCTGCTCCTGAATTCAAGGCCGCTGAAAATGAGGTTAAGGCACGCATCGACAAAATGCTCAACATCAAAGGTACCCGCACCCCTGACGAAATCCATCGTGAACTTGGTCAAATCATGTGGGACAAGGTGGGCATGGGACGCACAAAGGAAAGCCTGCAAGAGGCACTTGAAGCCATTCCACGCATCCGCGAAGACTTCTGGAACAATGTCCGCGTAGCGGGCAGCGCAGAGGGCATGAACATGGAGCTGGAAAAGGCATGGCGTCTTGCCTGCTACACAGAGTTCTGTGAGTTGATGTGCTATGACGCGCTTGCACGTGAGGAATCCTGCGGTGCTCACTTCCGCCTCGAATACCAACTCGATGACGGTGAAGCCGCACGTAACGACGAAAAGTACGCCTACGTCGCCGCATGGGAATTCACCAGCGTGGGAGAACTCCCCATCCTGCACAAAGAGCCTCTCAGCTTTGACAATATCCACCTCGCCGTCCGCTCCTACAAGTAAGACCAAGAGTAATCATTATATCAACCTTTAATCATTTCATCCTAATATGGCTAAACTGAATCTCACACTCAAGGTCTGGCGTCAAGAATCCCCTCAGAGCAAGGGTCGCATCGAGACCTACCCAGCAGCAGGCATCCCCGAAGAAGCCTCCTTCTTGGAAATGCTCGACATCGTTAACGAAGGACTCGTCCACAAGGGCGAAGAACCCATCCACTTTGACCATGACTGCCGCGAAGGCATCTGCGGCATGTGCTCACTGACCATCAATGGTGTTCCCCACAGCGGCCGCAAGGCTAGCAAGGTGACCACCTGCCAGCTGCACATGCGCAAGTTCAAGGATGGTGACACCATCTGGATTGAGCCCTTCCGCGCAGCAGCATTCCCCCTCCTTCGCGACCTTGTCGTAGACCGCGAGGCATTGGATAACATCATTGCCTCTGGTGGCTTTGTTGACGTACGCACAGGTTCCGCACCTAACGCCAACACCATGCCCATCCGCAAGAAGACAGCAGAAGCCGCCTTTGACGCAGCAGCCTGCATTGGCTGTGGTGCCTGTGTAGCCAGCTGCAAAAACAGCTCCGCTATGCTCTTCACCTCCGCAAAGGCAGCCCACCTCAACCTCCTGCCCCAAGGTCAACCAGAAAAGAACAAGCGCGTTCTTGCCATGGTTCGCCAGATGGACGCCCTTGGCTTTGGTAACTGCACCAACCAGTACGAGTGCGAAGCAGCATGCCCCAAGGGCATCTCTGTCGACAACATCGCCAAGCTCAACCGCGACTACATGATCGCCTGCGCAGCAGAAGGCGTTGGGGTCTTCTCCTAATCTCTTATTATGGACACAGGGGTGGCTCTTTGCTACCCCTGTGTTTTTTTGTTTAACGCTGTATGAAGTTCTATATCGTTACACCTACTTTCAATAGTCTCACATGGCTGCAGAACTGCATCCGCTCTGTAGCTGATCAGGGGACAGAGCACATACAGGTACACCACCACATACAGGATGGGGGCTCTACAGATGGGACAGTTGCTTGGCTAGAAGAGTGGGCGCGGGAGCAGGGAAAAATCCCTCACTACAGCTTTAGCTACGTCTCGGGCAAGGATGCTGGCATGTATGATGCCATCAACCGCGCTTGGGACGCCATCCCCGACGATGCCGACATCACCGCGCACCTTAATAGTGATGAGCAGTATCTCCCCAATACCTTTGTAGAGCTTGCCGCGCAATTCCAACAGCATCCTCGCGCAGAGGTCGCCCTTGGCAGTTACTTTATCCTAGATGCGAAGAGCCGCTACATCTGCCACCGTCGCCCTGTGCGCCCACGCGCTTGGCGAGGACCTATTGTGTGCGAAATCATCACCTGCTCCTGCTTTTACAGGGTAGATTATTTCAAATCCATTCATCTGCGCTTTGATACCTCCATGAGGGCACTGGCTGATATGATTTTTTATCAGCATCTCACAGCCCTCAAACCCCGATACCTCATGCTGCCAAAGCTCTTTAGTTCCTGCTTCGTTGTCACAGGGAACAATCTCGCGTGGAGTGAGACCTCAAAAAAAGAATGGCGTCAGCATATGGAAAGCCTTCCCTCATGGCAGGCATCATTACACCCATTCGCCTACCGTTGGAGCAACCTGCTGCGCCGCCTCGTTAATCGCATACATGAAGCACCAAAAGACTACTCAATCTATCTGTACGATTCTAGCGAGAGAACACGGCGCACCATCATGAATCCAACAGCTATCTGGGCTTGCCGTACCGAGGGCGAAGCCCCCTGATGCCATTTCTCTCTCTTTGTAACGAATACCCTCCACGTTGAAACAATCATTGCGCCTTGCAAGTTTATAAATAATCTTGACCTCGCGGACTGATTCTATTATAGTCAGATAAATGAAAATTCTGCTTTCAAGCTACAGCTTTGGGGCTGGCCGAGGGAGCGAAGCTGGCGTAGGGTGGAATGTAGCTCGTGCACTAGCTAGGCGCGGACATGATGTGTGGGTCGCCACGACGAGCGAGTTTGGCGTTCTCAATCATGCTGCGCTCTCAAATCAAGCTTGGGCTCAACAACTCCATATCCTTGAATGGGATTGCGGGCTGAAGGATTTTCCACTTGCAAAGACTTACCGTCAGTGGCAGAAATTGATTGAACAGCCACTACGCAAGCTGCATGAGCAAGAGCAATTTGATCTCATCCATCACCTGACATTTAATCAATATAGGAATGTCCATGATGTTTTCCATCTAGATATCCCCTATCTTATAGGCCCACTGGGCGGTGCGGAGACTGTGGCCGCTGTCTTTTGGAAGGAATTACCCCTCAAGAGTCGCCTGAAGGAATGGGCGCGTTACGTCAAATGGGACGCGCTGCCACTCATCTCACGACTGCGAGGGCAGCGTAGCAAGGGCTTGCTGCTCTTCTCGGGACCTCAAACCCTGCATCGCGTCAAGAGTCAAGCTTCGTGGGCTAAGGTAGCGCTCAGCCCCATCATCGCCATTCACGACGATGAGATAATTGAGGAGCTCTCATGCGATAAAGAAGACTATATTATCTGTGCCGCAGGGGGAGGAAGACCAGAGAAAGGCATTGATCTGAGTCTGCGCGCCTTTGCCGAGTACAGAAAACAGGGAGGCAGCCTGCGCCTTCTCATCGCGGCCGTGCCACCCCATATGCAAGCCTCTCTCGCCTCCCGCCTTCAAGAGCTCCAGCTCGACGAGACCTCAGTCACGTTACTGCCCTTTATCCCGCGAGAGGAGCTACTTGCCCTGATGATGCGTGCGCGTTGCTTTCTCTGCCTCAATTTTCGCGACTCGGGCTGCATGGCTTTGCTGGAGGCTCTTGCCCTCGGGCTTCCCTCCATTTGCTTTGACAATGAAGAGCAATTCTGGCTTCCTGCGGACTTTGCCTACAAGATCCCTGTCAAGCAAACTTCCCTCGAAGCAGCTGTTGCCAAGGCATTTTCCGAAGTCAGCTCTGCTCACTTCCTCGCAGAGGATTGGCACTCGCGCCGTGTTGCTTGGTTACGTCGTGAAATGACATGGGAAGTGCGCGTCAATTATCTGGAGCGTTGCTACCAATATCTCATGGATGAGCAAGATTCAACAATACCTAGCATCTAAAGTCTGACTTATGAACAACAATTTTTGGGAACTTATCGACGCCGTTTGCGTCATCAATCTTGACCATCGTGAGGACAGATGGAATGAGCTTCATGAGGAATTGCGTCAATTCATCCCCGCGGAAAAGATTCACCGCATCCCCGCCGTATGGGGTAAGAAGCTACCTAGCTTCAAAAAGCATCGCCTCTTTCGCGGATGCAATGAGGAGGAAGCCCTCTTTTGGGCAGGAAGAGCTGGTTGTGCTCTGTCGCATGCCAATGCTATACGCCACGCCCAAAGCGAGGGATGGAGCAGGGTGATGATTCTCGAAGATGATGCCCTCTTCCTTGATACCCTGCATGGACGCATAGGAGAGGCCTTGGCTAACACAATGGAAAAGCATGCCAACTGGGATATGATTTTCCCAGGGATGGAGCCCTACGACAATCAGGGGGTGCTACTTCATCAGGTGAACGATGAACAGGAGCGCGCGGTGAGCATGTACCAAATCCTTGGTCCGCTCAACGCCCACTGCTATGTCGTCAACAATAGCTGCTACGCAAGCATGCTCCGACAGCTTCCAAAGGATGATAGCGATGTCTGGCACTGGGTTGCGATGAATCTTTCCTATGACTCATGGATAGCCAATGACATAGGCAAAAGCGCACAAATCTTTATCATAGGACTCTACCCCATCATCTGCGTCCAGCGTGATTCCTATTCTGATATAGAACATGTACGACGCGACTCGGCACGCGGTGCTCTGGGACATGGGGCTTTCCCTATCACAGAGGTGGATAGTGAGGCCTTTATGTCACGTTATAGCAGCCCGTCTTTTATCCTCAAAAAGATGATGAAAATCGGCATGCATTACGCACTCGGTGCTCTCTACTACCTTATAGGTTTCCGAAAATTCAAAGTATCCGTAGCCAAGGCCGGCTACTGGGGCGCAGCCAAGGCCGCTTTTCGCGACCTCAGAAAGCGCAAAAAATAATCAGATTAGCGAAAATCAATCAATTAAGAAATGCTAGCTAATTTTTCTTGACTTTATCTTTATGAATTGATAATTTCAACGTGTTATGAACTCGAAATCATGCCCCATTAACTTTTCCATTGGTGAAAATACACCTCCTAATCCTCAGTCCAATTACTTTGAGCACGCCCTCAACGCCATTCGTCGCTTTGCTATCTTTACAGGCCGCGCGACACGCAAGGAATACTGGTCTTGCGCAATCGCATTGGGTGTTGTAGTCGGAATTATCGATACTATATTGAAGTCGATACAAATCAGTGTTTCGAAGTCATATGCTGAAGACGCTGTTTTAAACGGTGATTTGGAATTTCTCCAAGCTTACACAGAAGGGACACTCACCATGTTTTCTTTTGGTTTCACCGCAGTTGCTCTAGGTCTTTTGCGCTTCTTGATAATCTTTGCATGCTATGTTCCCGTCATCGCTGTACTAGTACGTCGTAGTCACGATGTTGGCAAATCTGGTAAAATAGGCGTAATCACCATGGCGATGATGCTTTTCTTCCAATTCTGTGCGTGCTTTTCTGCAATGACCACCTTGGCTACTACAATTGTGATGATTTCCAGCCTTGGTAGCCTTTATCTCCTTTTCTTCATCGTATTCCGCGATAGCCAAAAGGGCGATAACCAGTATGGTCCATCCACAAAATATCCAGAATAAAGGCTTGTCATTGTTGCAAACTGTGGTATTATAGCCTTCCCCTAAACTATAGTGGATAGATTATTTTATTTTCATGAAAGTTGAACTTATCGAAAAAGCTGCCGAAATCGTTGGTGATAACCAATTACTTATCAATATCGTATCAAGGCGCGTACAGCAACTTGCCTACGGTGCAGATCCCTTTGTAGCCACCACGCCAGAGATGGGCAGTGGGGACATTGCCCTCACCGAGATTATTGAAGGAAAGATTACTTGGCGCGAGCTGAGCGATGAGGAGCTTTTGCAAGACGAGCAACAAGGCGAGGAAGAAATTGAACTGTAAGGTCAAGCTTCCATTCCCCATTTTCAAGCCGCGCAATGTTGTGCGGCTTTTTTCTCCCCCTCTAACACAAACCTGACATGGCAAAAAAGAAGAAAGCAACGAATAACCTTATCGCGAGCAACAAGAAAGCTGGTCGCGACTATGAGATTATAACACGTTACGAGTGTGGCATAGAGCTACGCGGTACCGAGGTGAAGGCCATACGAGCGGGCAAGGTGAACATCTCTGATGCCTTTGCTAGGGTGGAAAAGGGGCAAATATTTCTTTATGGCTGCGACATACAGCCATGGGAGACCGCTGGAAAGTGGTTCCAGCATGAGAGCAAGCGTTTCCGCCGTCTGCTCATGCATAAGAAGGAAATATTAAAGCTGGACTTGCAAACAGCGCAGAAGGGGTACACACTGCCCTTATTGCGCCTGTATTGGAAGGATGGCCGCGTGAAGGCGGAGATTGGTGTGGGCAAAGGCAAGACACACCGAGACCAGCGATATGATATTAAGGCACGCGTGGAGTTACGCGAGGCGCAGCGCGAGGTATCGCGTGTGAATAAGGGACGCTGGTAGCAGGAGATTGATCAAATCATTCTGATTATTAGTACTCAACAAGCTCTCAAGCCCCATCAGCCTTGAGAGCTCAACTGTGCGCAAGCGCACGAAGACGCTAATGTGTGTCTTTTTCTGTCTTCAGAATAAGCTCTAGCTTGACTTTAGCTTCTCTGTATGTTAAATCTTATACATGATTCTACGCCTGTTTAACCCCATTATCTTCTGTGCCGTCATGGTTTTGCTCGGCTGGTTACAAAGAGCCTTCATGCTCGATCTAGAGACTGCCTCTTGGCTTCCGTCTCTCCTCCTCAGTCTCGTGGTGATCGCCTTTGTCGTCAATCTAGCTCTCATCGTGCTTCGCATGCTCTCAAAACGCACGATGACCGCCTTTTTAGCGTGGTGCGCTGTTTTCTTCGCTATCGGTTGCTACCTGCTTACTGCTCTCAAGTCTACTATTCTCATATCCGGCGTGGATAGGGATGTGGATCTGGAGTCCTATTCCTATGAGCCCGCTGTCATGGATCAAAAGGATCTTGCCTTTGCCTTTTTCCAAGAGGTACTTGATGGAAAACGCGCGGCTGTCAAGGAGCGTATTCCAAGGGATTTTGCCGCCGATTCCGCGGTGTCTCGCATGGCTGCTTATTTTGCTATTGTCTACCGCCGCCCTCTGCTGCTAGAGGCCTTGCTTGATGCTGGTGTGCCTCCCGATAGTCAGGTGCAAGGGCAGGCTCTGCTGCTGCTGGCGGTGGAGGATTCTCGCCTACGTGATGTGGAGATTCTTCTCAAGGCTGATGCTAATGCCAATGTGCGTGACGCGGAGGGTAATACGCCTCTGATGCGCGCGACTCTCATTGAAAATGAGGAGATGATGAAGCTGCTTGTCAAGGCTGGTGCCTCTATTGATGCACAGAATCTTCAAGGCGAAAAGGCCTCTGATTTTACCCGCAAGGGTGACCTACTCAAGATACTAAAGAAATGAATGATAAAGAGATAAACGATCTCATCAAGGCTCAGGCTGTTAGCCCAGAGCAGGGACATGAGATTAGATTACGTGGGCCTGCTGATACGCAGGGGAGGACGCGCTTGCGCAATATGGCGGTGAGTTTTGCTATTCTCGCGGCTACGGGGATGATTTGGTTGGCTCTTCTTGCCCTCTTTGGTACTCTGTTTGGTATGAATGCCTATGCGGCAGCGATGCTCGGCGCGCTTCTTGGTGTCGTAGGCAGCTCTGTTCTCTGGGTGACTCAGGTGCAAAAAAAGCGCGTTGTCATGTCGGAGGTGAGTATCATGACTGTCATGGGCTTTGCCTATGTTTTCTGTGTAGCTCTGGCTCTTATTCTATATGATGAGGGCATTAAGATAGAGTCTACTGTCTTTATGGGGGCTTTCTTGGGGCTGATGGCTCTCACGATGCTTTATCAGGCGCAGCGTGTGACGATTTATGCCTGTATAGCTATCACGCTGGCTCTGTGTTTTAATCTACCACAGTTGGCGGAGGTTGATACGAGTACTTGGTACTATTGGTCTTTTTTTGATTATATCTGGATGATGCTTGCCATTAATATAGAGCTACAGGGCTATATGCTTATGGTGATTATCGGCTGGGCCTTGCTGGCAGAGTGGCGCACGCGTGTGCAGCCAGAGGCTAATGCCTTTGTCGGTGTGCGTATGGTGCTCTGGTTTGCCTTTGTTCTGGGTGTGCTGTCTTACTACCTGATAGGTGGTCAAGCGTATAAGGCGATGGCAGCGGAGAGTGACTTGCGGGCCTCTCATAT
The DNA here is from genome assembly GCA_964371795.1 of uncultured Akkermansia sp. Classification (GTDB taxonomy): domain Bacteria; phylum Verrucomicrobiota; class Verrucomicrobiia; order Verrucomicrobiales; family Akkermansiaceae; genus Akkermansia. Next base: position 9,155 of record CAYJON010000020.1, read on the forward strand.
GATTGTTTACGGACTGGCTGCGGTTTTGATGGGGCTGATGTACTGGCAGCTTTCGCTGACGGAAAAGTGCGCATGGAGTGTGTCGCGCTTGCTGGTGTGCTTGGTGCCCGCTGCTCTCATTCCTCTGGCTCTTGTGGATTGCAATGTTTATGTGATCTGGGCTCTGATGACGGCATGGAGTCTCAGTCTGATGTGGCAGGCGGTGTTTTTTGAGAGAAAGAGCTGGCTCGTCATCTCATGGTTGGTGCAGACGGCTGCTCTATGGGGCTTGCCTCTCTCGGAGGGGGAGTATGGGCTTCTCATCCGTGGTGGCTTGATGGTACTCAATGGGGGCATCATGCTGCGCCTCGCTACCCTAGCTAATATGAAGCGCGAGCAGCAATTAGCTCTACCCTACCCAGGTGAGGGGTGGTTGGATAAAAACCTCGTGCGCATGGAGCAACGCCAGCAGGAAATCCAGTGGCTCTGCGATCATCAGCTCATAGAGGAAAGTCAGCAAGATGATGTACGACGCAGTCTGGTCAATCATAGCATCTTCCCCACGCGATACTTTATCAACTGGATGCGCAGCGTATCGCTCACCCTCTGCACAGTGGGTGTGGTCTACGCCCTTTACAGCGTGCATGAGCCCCTCTTGGGCATGAGCACACCAGTCATCACCGCGCTGGTTGTCAGCGTGGGTGCGCTCTTACTCTGGGCATGGCATCTGCTGATGAAGCGCGACATGCGCGTACTAGGAGAGATGCTGGGTGCGCTGAGTCTTATCGTTTTGGTGAGCCAGCCCCTGCTGATTGCTGGCGGCGCAGATTTAGAGGAGATCTGGAGAAACCAGAACACCATCTACTACCTATCTGGCGTGCTAGTTCTAGCCATCTTTATGACCTATCTGCATAGCACGCGTTTGGCGGCTACGATAGGCTTGATATTATTGCTTCTTGTCATATTGGGTCAGGTGGATGATGGCTATACAGCATTGGCCATATCCTATCTCACCACCCTCTTCGTCGCCCTGATAGGGGAGAGATCCATGCGCAGCAAACGCTACGAGAGTTTGAGTTACTTTTCGGGGCTCGGCTGGTTGCTATGGGCAATCTTTTTACCCATCTGGGTACTTAACTGCGAATTAGAATCGCGGGCAGAGCACTTTATCATGGCGGGCATAGCTGGGGTACTATTATTGGGACTCTACCGCACGCAAATCATGAGAGAGGAGGGGAGATTCTTTCATAAGAGCCGCATCGCCTTGTATCTGGCGATGTGGACACCTAGTCTATTATTTGCGGGAGAGCTGAGAGTGTATAGCCTGTTGCTGATAGCCTACTGCCTGATGTTGCATGCGCTGTTATCTGGACGCAACTTTTGGTTTTGGATGGCGAGCATCTTGATGATAGAGAGTGCTCTTATCGCGAGTTTTGCGACGAATATAGGGGATTGGTTAGCGTTAGTGTTGCTTGCGTTTATCGTGACGGTGTTCTTTGCCTATCGCAAGCGACTGAGTTATCTGGATAGAAAGCAGAAGTAGTAGCGATAGCAGCCGCGTCTTCCTGCGCTGTGGAAATTCCACCACACTGAAACTTAATGCTTGCTTCCAGCACTGTTTCTGTTAGGATATACGCTAATCCTTATGACTATCCCACGTACCCTTGCCGCCCTCCTTCTGCTTTTCTCCCCCCTCTTACAGGCTCAGGATAAAAAGCTCCATCTCATTCCCCTGCCTCAATCCATTGAACAGCATGAGGGATCTTTCCGCCTCAGCCCCGCTACCCGCATCCACGCAAGCGCGGAGTTACTTCCCATCGCCCGCTACCTCTCTGATTCCCTACAAGGGGCTCTGGGCTTTCAGTTGCGCCTAACAGATGATAAGTCCAAGGCTGATATCGTCTTTGAATTAGCCGAGGGTATGGATAAGGAAGCGTACCAGCTCTCTGTCAGCAAGGATAAGATTCTACTCCGCGCCTCTGAGGCAGCTGGTGTATTCTACGGCGTGCAAAGCCTACGTCAACTCCTACCTGTTGAGGCCTACGCCTCTTCAAAACAAGAGGGCGTGACATGGGCTATCCCCTGCCTCGAAATAAAGGATGCACCGCGCTTCCCATGGCGTGGCTTCATGATTGATTCCTCCCGTCACTACCAACCCCTTCCCGAGCTGCTGCGCCTCATTGATTTGATTTCTCAATACAAGATGAATGTCTTTCATTGGCACCTCATTGATGGTCACGGCTGGCGTATGCAGAGCAAAAAGTTCCCCAAGCTGACTTCTGTTGGCGCATGGCGCATGCAACCCGATTACCCCAGTGCGGGGAAGACGGGGCGTTACGGCGGTTATTATACGCAAGAGGAGATTCGCGAGCTGATTGCCTATGCTGCAGAACGTCACATCACGGTGATTCCCGAGGTTGAGATGCCAGGGCACTCTGCGGCGGCTCTTGCTTCTTATCCAAAGCTGCTTGCCTGCCGCGGTGTCACAACAGGTGTGCACCACTTTTACAGCTACCCCAGCAAGGAGCAACGCTTCCCTCCCTGCGGAGCAGATGTCATGTGCGCGGGCAAGGAGTCTACTTTTGCCTTTTTAGAGGAAATCCTTGAGGAAACATGCGAACTCTTCCCCTCCGAGTACATCCACATTGGCGGCGATGAGGTGCAAAAGGCACAGTGGGGCGCATGCCCCGATTGTCGCAAGAGGATGGAGGAGGAGGGGCTCAAATCCCTTGAGGAGCTCCAAAGCTACTTTATCAAGCGCGTTGAAAGCATCCTGCACAAGAAGGGACGCAAGCTCATGGGCTGGGATGAAATCCTAGAAGGCGGGCTGCCAGAGCGCTCTGCCGTCATGTCTTGGCGTGGCATTGAGGGCGGCATAGAGGCTGCCAAGCAGGGGAAAAAGATTGTGATGTCTCCCCAAGATTCTCTCTACTTGGATAGGGGGCAAAGCAAGAGTCCCTTCCACCCAGCACACTGGCCAGGCTATGTGCCCATTGATGTGAGTTACAATTTCAATCCTATCCCTCAAGTATTGCGCGATGCGGGCAAGTCCCATCTGGTGATGGGGGTACAGGGAAATTTGTGGACTATTTTCACCAATTCTGAATACCTCAACGACCTGCAAAGCTTCCCGCGCCTCTGCGCCATTGCGGAGGTAGCATGGACAGAGGAAGAGCAACGCAACTTTGAGGACTTTAGCAAGCGACTGGAAGTGGACAAAAAGCGACTGGATGAGCAAGGTGTTTCCTACTGGAAAGAGCCCGTGACCATAGAGTTAGGCGGCTGGTCTCAGCAGGATAAGCTAAGTGGCACACCAAAGTGGAGCCGCCTCGACTTTGACCTCAGTGGAAAGCTGACCAGCAAGGGAGAAATCCATCTGGGCTTCCAATATGAATCGGGCGCGCATCGCGTCTTCATCAAATCTGCTCACCTGTATCAAGATGGCAAACTCATCTCCAAAGACATACATGAGGGCATATCAGGTCTCAGCAATAGCAATAATATCTACAAATTAAAGTTACAAAACTACAATCCCAAAGCCAAGTACCGCGTCTCTGTGCAGATAGCTGTGGATAACAAAGCTCGCGATGGAAAAGCAGAAACACCTGATAGCAAAGGACGCGTGTTCTTTGTCGTGATGAATAATCAGTGAGTAATTAGAATTTTTTTGCTTGATTATCTGTATCTTGGAGGTTACTATTGAGCATTACTATTTGATATATGAAAATTTGCCTATCTCTCAGCCTACGACGTGCCCTTCTCTCTGCTATTGCAGCTGTGCCCAGCTTGACAGCATTAGTTGCGCTATCCCCCCTCTCCAGTGAAGCTCGCATATGGACTTATGCTGACCCCACCAATGAAGGAAAATATTCAGGCTCCATCATTGATAAAACGTTTAAAGACGAGGATGTTGCATCAAATACTGGTAATCATTATTTTAGAGCAGGTATGGAGGGAGGCGCGGCTATTAGCTTGGTGTATTTCGTTACCTTTATGGAGATAGAGGGAGAAGATACCTTAACCCACATCTCCTATCGCTATGACCTGTTTGATGAGGTAAATCTCCACAATAATACTTTTACATCAAAGGGAGTATCTGCCGCAGGTGGTGGTGCCCTTCTGTTATCTGGCTCCATCATTGGCTTGGAGGACAGAAGTACAACTGGTCAGAAACTCGGGATACATAATGGGCAATTTACGTCCAATAAATTGACTTCAGAATACACTACTGATGGTACAATTCTGTATGGTGGTGCTTTGGCTATTATAGAGAACTTTCATACCCTTGCACATGCTGGTAGTACGGTGTTGCATGGTGGACCGCTAGCGACTCACATACATGAGATAAAAGATACTATTTTTAGCGGCAACCAAGTAGTGACTTATTCGGGTGGTTATGGTGGAGCAATTGCTCTTACGGATTTATCTAGTAGTAATTTATTCACGCCAACAATAAAAAATGGGATCACAGGAGGCTCCTTTTCTAATAATTCCGTCGTAGATTCTCTCTTATCTACTGGTGAATATGGTCTGGGCGGTGGAGCCATATTCATCAAAGGTGGCGATGTGAAAACTATTCATTCTAATTTTACTAGTAATCACGTCAATAGCTGGAGAGATGTAGCTGTACAGGGCGGCGCTATTTCAATTTGGGAGGATGATAAGACAAAGATAGAAAGTATAGGTATCGCTGCGCATCAATTTGGTGAAACCCTCTATATCAGCCATTCTCAATTTCTTGGAAATTACGCATTCGCTTTGCAAGGTCTGGCCCTTGGCGGAGCTATCAGTATAGGTGCAATAAGCGATGAATTATTACATGTAGGCGGCAACTTCTCTACTAATACGGCTCTAGGTAAAACCTATGCTGCCGGTGGTGCGATTAATCTCCGCCATTCGCCACAAGAGAGCATATCTGGCAACTTCACGAGCAATCAGGTCGTGAGTCAAGACAAGGGATACGGTGGTGCTATTTATTTGTCTACTGGATCAGCACCCGAAGATAAAGGCACGCTAGTTAATATCATAGCAAGCTTCAGAGGAAATAGTGTTTCCCATAAAGGTGTAATTAATGAATCGACGTACACATTTAACGAATTATCAACGGGAGCAGGTGGTGCGTTATATATTAAAAACCAAGATATTACAGGTTACTTGGTGACAAAAATGAGTCTCAATTACATTAGCGCAAATATGGGTCATGGCGGTGCGCTTTACTTGGAAGACTCATCTATAGGTCACATCTTCCAATATCAAGATGATAGTGATTATAACGGCATCATAACTGCGACTGAGGTGAGAGAATATGATGCATCGCTGCTAAGTATTTTTGACACTAACTATATTATAGCAAAAGACTTTGCAGCTGGTGGTGCGCTCTACGCTGCTTCATCATCCATAGGTACCTTGTCAGGAGATATCAAGGGCAATTACGCTTTAACATCAGGAACTGAATCCTTTGCATTGGGTGGAGCCTTTTTCCTAAACTCCAGCAGCATTGATGACATCACAGCAGAGATTTCTGGCAATAAAATCGTTTCTGGGCTCATGGCTCGCGGTGGTGCTATCTCGCTGCACAATGAGTCCATTATCGACAATATTACTGGCAATATTGTGAATAACATAATTGATCTGCAAACATTCAAGGGCATAGACGGAGAGGGCGCAGCTATCTATAATGAGAATAGCGAAGTGCATATCAGCAACTACAGATCCGATATTGAGATATCCGGCAACTACATCCTAGAAGCTGATGGCACAAAGCGCTATGAAGCCATTTACAATACAGCAACAGCAGCAGATAAAGCGGCGGTCATCACATTTGATACAGCGATCAAAAACCCTGACTTAACTGACAATGACCTAACTAATGACGAATTGAGGTTTGATATTCGTTTAGATGATGCCATCACAGGGTCAAAGGAATTTGTTGACCAGCAGCACGTCTACATCAACCCCAATGACAATGGCTACGGCACAGGAAAATTCTATCTGGGCAATACAATCAGTAACCAAACTGTCCACCTCCACTATGGAGTGATAGATATGGTGGATTCAAAAAGCGATGTGGGTGCCCACGGAGAATTGAAAAATGTCCATCTCATCCTCAATGGGAATAACGCTAGCTTTGATTTATCGCACAATAACCTCGACTCTGACTCTAGAGTCACAGTCACTAACGGTGTCTTGAATATTAGTACCTCTACGGTGCAACTACAATCAATCAAAAACGATAAAATAATAGTACAGACGGATGATGTCAGATTGGATACATTTCTCACATCCTCATCTAAAGACAAGGATGAGGTGGGCACATGGATCATCAGGACCCCCGGTGCAAACGGAGATCCAAGCATTGATCAGGCGCACCGACTGACAATAACAGAGGGCACTATGCTCTCCACTGGCAGCGATGGCTCGACCACGCTGGGGGCTCAAAAATTTCAAATGACGCATGACTTCACTGTATCGAAGCAAAACTTGAGTCAGGTCACCTTTGAAAGTGCTGCGGAGTTCAAGGCATTGGTGGATAATGAGTCTATCTTTTTCCTCCTCGACATCACAAACTTCCATGCAGATCACCTGCCAACTGATCACGTGAGTCTCTCAGAATATTGGAGATGGACTTTTGTCTCATGGGATGGCGAAGGTGGACTATCGGAGAGCGATTTGCCCTATATATCGACCTCTCTGCTTAGCCTGAGCCTCCCTGATGAGGTTCCTCTTACTGACAAGTACTACCTCGTTCTTCAGGATAATAGCCTCACAATCACCAATTCTAGCCGAGCACAGAAATCAGAAGATGCAGAATATTCCTTTATCGAAAAGGGTTTCTTCGCCGATCACAGTGCGAGTGAAATCAAGTTAAGCTCTTTTGATGCTAGCACGGGTAACTTTGGCGGAGAAGATAGGTTAGTCTTCTTTGAGGACGCCTTAGGCGATAATCTTTATGAGACAGGCCCTGATGCAGTCTATAGGGAAGTAGCTTGGGCTATTGATGAGAATGGAATGCTTTATATGAAAGTGGCAGATGAAGGCGAGAACATAAGCATAGACCCCATCTATGCTTATGGATTAGGAGGGACGGGAAGGCCAACCAGCAATGAAATCACCGAATCCTATGTCGCAGACAAAGTTGTAGGAAATCTTTTCAGCAATTCGTCTCGTGATATCTCCTACATGGATTCTGATTTTGTTGCCAATACCACTAATTCTGTGATTCTGTATAATGGCGCAAAGATACAGCGACTTGATAGCGACTTTGTAGGCAATACAGTGGAAATCCTTTTTACCGGAGAAATCAACGACGGAGCTCTCCACAACCAGTCTGAGATGGGCACCATCAACGGTGATTTCATCACCAATCGTATCATCTTGCTAAAAAATGATGGTACAGGTAAACAGCTTTATGGTGGGGCTATCTCTAACAGGGGCTCTATTGATGTCATCAATGGCGACTTTGTTTCTAACTACGCTGCTAGTTACGCCCTCTTTTCCAAAGGTGGTGCTCTTTCTAATGATGGTGACAGTGCATCCATTAAGACCCTCAATAGTAGCTTCTATAACAATTTTGCGTCAAGTACCATGATTGCGCATGGTGGGGCTATCTACGACAATGGCAGCAAGAGTATTTCCCAGATCAACGGGTACTTTGATGGCAACTACGCCTTGGCCACAATTAGCAACATGGAAGCAGACCTGCACGCGGCAGGTGGGGCCATCTTCCGCAAAGATGCTCTTGGTGAAAGCAATTACACGGCAGACTTTATCGCAAACTATGCCAAGGCTGAATCATCAGGCACAGAAACAATAGAGATCGTCTTCAACGCAGCTGGCGGTGCTATCTACAACGAAGGCGGGACGGGTGCAATAAAAAGCATCAAGGGGAACTTTTATGGCAACTATGTGATGGCACATAACGCTGAAGGTCCAACCATATCATCAAAACTCGGTCTAACAGCCAAAGGTGGCGCTATAGCAAACATAGGTGCTCAAATAGGCAATATCAGCGGCAACTTTTTCGCTAACTACACAGAAGTATTTATAGAAAACACCATCAGTCAATCAGGCTTAATTTCTTATGGTGGTGCTATTTATAACGATGATGGTGGCACGATAGGACTGCTGGCCCAAGATAATAGCATCACCTTTGAGGGAAACCGCACAATAAAACGCAACACCTTCAACCTGCAGATGCCCGACGGGGAAATCGTGCCCCAAGGATTCACTACAGTAGAATTTAACGCAATATACAACGGAGTCAATTCCACCGTACACTTCAACAGCTATGGGGCGCACAAAATCACCGTCAATGACGGCATCAATGGCTTTGGCTTAAACAACGTTTTGGAAATCAATAGCGGAATTGATGGCGCAGGAGCAGGCATAGACGCGGGTGGCAAGGCCTTCTCCCTAGTAGAGTTCAACAACAAGGTCTCAGGTCAAACAATCAATGTGCGCGGTGGGACTCTACAATTTGGCAGCTACACAGGCAGAACCTTCACCATGTCAGATGGCAGCAGCTTTGAAACCGAGGATAGCATGGGCTTACTCTCCGCTAGCGATCTCAATATCTATAAAGGCGCACGTGTCGAGGCAAAGGGCGATAATCTGGGCAGCGGCAATGCAATTGTTGTTGAACAGGGCACCCTCGCCCTAGATGGAGGCACTCTCAGCAGCAAGGTGCAGCTCAAAGGCGGCACAATGGAAATCAGTGACACTCTGACACTAAGCGATAGCACCATCATACGAAGCATAGAGGGCAGCGGCGCATCCCATATTACAGGCCTGTCAAGCAAACGCGCCATGACACCTAATACCCTGACAAGTGGTAGTGTCGTGGTGGAGGCAGACAGCTCCCTGACACTGTCCCATCTCTCACTGCATAGCATAGGCATAGATGGAACAGCAGGTGATGGACTGACATTAGATGCCGTCGTCTTCGACTGCTCCAACGTGAATATGACCATGAAAGCTGGCGATCAAGCCATCCTCCGCAATAGCACACTGACAGGACTCACCATCTCTGCCAAGGAAAACATAGACAATCCTACAGGCGGCATCTTTGACCAGCCCATGGCCGTCTACAACCTGACAGAGCTAGATCTATTTGACATCGTCGACGTGGAAGGCACGCTCACCTTCAGCCTCGGCAACCTGCATGAGTTTAACAAGGATGAGTTTACCGCCTTCCGCCTAACAGGAGTAAGCGACATCGGCATCTGGCATGGCAATGCCTACGTCCTCATCAACGGCATAAGCTATCAAATCCAAGGAGCCACCAACAATGGCATAGGTGGTGTCAGTGACCTCTACCTCTACATCCCAGAGCCCAGCACAGCAACGCTGAGCCTACTGGCACTAGCGGGCCTCCTCCTACGCCGCCGCCGCAAGGCAGCCTAAGAAAGCATCTCGATAGAGTAGGGTGGCGCTTTCGCCCCCCTACTCTATATTTGTATTGACTGATGTTGGCTCACCTATTTCTCTTTATATCCAAGATATCGCTAATCTCCTTTGCATCAATTTAATTTTTCTGAACATTCTTTGCGGCAAAAGAACAATAAGAATCATATGCCTGATTCACCCCAGAGATTGCACTATGTCTGGAGTATTATAGAAAAAGGCTAGGAGCGATGACTCCTAGCCTTTGCCATGTAAGTACAACATACCAATTGATTGGCATGTACGGTTGATCTTTCTATAATATCTCAACTCGCTTCACCAGCGGAGCTGATACCTTCTACGGAAGTTGGATTTGTAGTGCGACGTGGCTTGCGTCCACGAGGGCGGCCTGTATAAGGCTTCTTGGCTCTTGGGGCACGGGAAACTGGCTCCAAGGGCGCGATGACTCCCTCTTCTCCCAAACGCGAGACAAGATTCCGCAATGCAAAGGTGATGACAGCGGTGCGATCCATGTAATTTTCAGCGCACATTTCATCTATCTCTGCGAGCAATGCAGCGGGGCATCGAAAGGCTATTAATTTTTTTTCCATACTATTTGTGTGTGTTAAGTAAGTAAAATCATAATAGCTAAAAATGTTTCACAATGCAAGGAAAATTGTTAACGTTTGTAATTTTTTTAAAAATACAAACATTAGGTGCTTTTGACGCAAAAAACATGCCTTGTATGTGTATCGCTATACTTGATAGATATCCAGCAAGTTGTGCTAGGCATTAGAGTGCCATCAAAGCGATCGGCCCATTCCACGAGCAAGACCTTGCTTGTGTCATACAGATAATCATCCCAGCCTATGCCTATTGCTTCGCTGGCATCCTGCATGCGGTAAAAGTCAAAGTGCGCGGCGGAAAGCTGCGCGCCTTCATATTCATGCACCAAGGCGAATGTGGGGCTCACAACGGCTTCCTCGACACCGAGTCCTGCAAGAACGCCTTGGACGAAGTGGGTCTTACCTGCACCGAGATCACCAACCAGTCCAATCACATCCCCCGCCTCCAAGCAGGAGGCAAATTGCCTACCCAGGTCGCGCATGGATTCAGCTGAATCTATACTGAGAGGGGTGTCGGAAAAAATTTTTTTGATATTTTTCATAAAAGTGATAAAATTTTTCTTGCTATCTATTGCGGCGTGGTTATAATGTGGCAGCCCGCGAGCGCGGGTGCAACAAAAAAATTCAAAAATATTATGGCACATGCAGTTTTTATCACTGGAGGAAAGCAATACCGCGTGACTGAGGGCGACGTTCTCAACGTGGACCGCATCTCTGGTTTGGAAAGTGGTGGTGAAGCAAGCTTTGATAAAGTCTTGCTCGTAGAAGACGGCGCAACAACAACAGTTGGTACGCCCACAGTTGAAGGCGCAGTCGTTAGCGCAAAGGTGATTGACGCAGAAGCACGTGGTGCAAAAGGCGTTGCTTTCAAGTTCAAGCGTCGCAAAGGCTTCCACAAAAAGAAGGGCTTCCGCGCTGCTCTCACCCGCATTGAAATTACAGGCATCAAGGCCTAAGTTCAACGATTTATTAACCATCTTTTTCCCAATAGATTTTTTAAGATATGGCACATAAGAAAGGTCAAGGTTCTGTACGTAACGGACGCGACTCCCGCAGCAAGCGTCTTGGCGTAAAGAAGTTCGGTGGTCAAGCCGTTATCGCTGGTAACATCATCATCCGCCAGCGCGGTACCAAGTTCAAGCCTGGTAAGGGCGTGGGCATGGGTCGTGACTACACGATTTTCTCTCTGGTTGACGGCCGCGTGTTCTTCGACCGCGAAGGCCGCCGCGTCAATGTTGCGCCTGAGGCGTAAATGAGCAGAATAGCTTAGTTTTTTTCAAGAGGCATCCGATGGGGTGCCTCTTTTTTGGGCTCAGCTGTCTGTACGCTATCGCGCAGGGTGAAGGTGTTTTGTAACGGTGTTTCAATATGGATTTTCCTTGACTCTCACAGTTTCTTTGTTTAACATGGATTTCATGAAAAACCGTGTTCTTATCGTCGGTGCTGGTCTTGCTGGTTGCACTGTTGCCCGTGTTCTCGCTGATGCTGGTATTGCCTCTCTTGTCATTGATGCGCGCGATCACGTGGCTGGTATGTGTTACAGTTCCGTTGATGAGGAAACGCAGGTGGAGGTGCACCGCTTTGGCCCTCATATCTTTCATACCAGCAATGAGGAGGTCTGGGATTTTGTACGCCGCTTTGATGATTGGTGCCCATGGATTAATCGCGTGAAGGCTACTAACGCGCGTGGCGTGTTTTCCATGCCCATCAATCTGCATACTATCAACCAGCTTTTTAAAAAGAATTTTTCACCCGCAGAGGCACTTGCCTTTATTGAGAGCCAGCAGCATCGCCATATAGAGCAGCCTCAGAATGCTGAGGAGCAGTTGCTACGCTTTGTGGGGACTGATATTTATGAGACTTTCTTCCGTGATTACAGTACGAAGCAATGGGGTGTTTCTCCTCAGGAGTTGAGTGCGGATATCATTAAGCGTATTCCTGTGCGCTTTAATTATGATGATAATTATTACTTCGATAAGTATCAGGGTTTCCCAATGAGTGGTTACACGGGCTGGATTAGCCGTATTCTTGATCATGAGCTCATTGAGGTGCAGCTTGGCGTGCGCTATGAGAAGCATATGAAGGATGAGGCACAGCATCTTTTCTTTTCCGGCCCGCTGGATGAGTATTTTGACTACGCAGAGGGGGAGCTGAGCTACCGCACTGTGGATTTCCGCTATGAACGCGGTCAAGGTGAGTTACAGGGTTGTGGCTGCTTGAATTACACTGATATGGCACAGGAGTTCACGCGTGCTCATGAGCACCGCTACTTCTCTCCATGGCAGAATCCCGAGAAGAGCGTGATGCTCTATGAATACAGCCGCGAAGCAAGCCGTGAGGATGATAGATTTTACCCCAAACGTATGCCACAGGATATGGAGCGTCTGCAACGCTACGTCACACGCGGCAATCAGGAGGAGGGCGTTTCCTTCATTGGTAGATTAGGCTGCTACAAGTATTTTGACATGCACCACGTCATCGAGGTCTCCCTCCGCTATGCTCAAGATTACCTGAATTACAGAGAAAGAAAGACCGCGAATCTGAGCCACTGGGCAGCTGATCCTTTGAGTTAGGCAAAAAAAACATTAAATTATCAAGTGATAGTTGACATATAAAGTTAGCTGTATTAAACTCTGAGGCGTGACTCAGAACAATACTACTGCATCATCTACCCGCAGTTTGACAGACTTGTCAATAGGGCAGAGTGGTGTCATACTTTCCGTTAGTGCTGACGGCTCTTTACGTCAGCGTATTCTTGATATGGGACTTACCAAAGGGGCTGACGTACGCGTCATCCGATACGCGCCCCTCGGCGACCCCATGGAAATTGGCGTCCGTGGATACACGCTCACCCTGCGAAAGAGTGAGGCCGCCCATATTATTATCCAATAAGGCTCATTCTATATCATGAAACGTCATATAGCGCTTATAGGTAATCCTAATAGTGGCAAGAGTACTCTTTTTAATGAGTTAACTGGTGCGCATCAGTACGTTGGTAACTGGCCAGGTGTTACAGTGGAGCACAAGCATGGTCATGTCAAGGGCGATCCAGAGTTGGAGCTCGTTGACCTACCTGGTCTCTATTCCCTTTCCCCCTACAGCCCCGAAGAACTCGTGGCACGTGGGCATATCTTTAATGACAAACCTGATGTCATTCTCAATATCCTAGATGCCACACAGTTGGAGCGCAGTCTCTATCTCACCAGTCAGCTCATGGAGCTGGGCATCCCCATGGTCGTCGCCCTCAACATGACCGACACCCTCAAGGAAAATGGAGAAGAAATCAATACAGAGAAGCTAGCAGAACTCCTAGGCTGCCCCGTCATTGCCATCAGTGCCCTGCGCCAACGCGGCATTGTGGAACTAGAATCCCTGCTGCGTGAAGAACTGCCAGCTGCCCCTGCACCCATGACATGGGGGACAGAGCTGGAGCAGGCTATCCTCACCGTTCAAAAGGCATTGGGCGAAAACCGCTGGCAGAGCATCAGTACTCTGCAAAGCGACCACATCCTGTTGCATGAGTTGGAACTCTCCCCAGAGAATCATATCCTCATCGAGCAAACACGCCTCCAAGTTGAAAAAAGCATGGAGGATGAAATCTGCTCCATCGTCGCCTCAGAACGCTACCGCGTCATTGAAGCAATAGTGGCGCAGGTCCGCACCCAATCGCAGAAGGAGACAGCCATTGACCTCAGCTCCCGCTGGGATAGCGTGCTGACACACCGCTTCTTCGGTCTGGCGATTTTTGCCCTCGTCATGTGGGCTATTTACTATATTTCCATCAACACAGTGGGTGACTGGGCAACTGGTTGGACCAATGACGTACTCTTTGGAGACATCGTTGGTGGATGGCTCGGAGGCTTCATAGGCTCTGAGGTCGCCCCCATAGAAAGCCTGCTGCTCTTTAGCAGCGTGCTGAGTATGTGCTTTGTCCTACCAGCTAGTATACGCCGCCTGCATGACATAGGCATGAACGGCGCGTGGCTCTACCTCCCTGTGGGCAGCTTTGCCCTCAACTACATCGCAGCAGGCAATGTGCCAGTTGCCGTCATCAGTGCCATCAACTACTTGCTCTGGGCACTTAACGCCATCTTGCTGCTGCTCATGTTAGTCAAATCTGGTGATGCAGGAATCAACCGCTATGGCAAACCAGAAAAAGGCGTGAAATTCCGCCCCTTCTCCTTAGCTGGACGCAGTGGACGTGCAGACTACCTCCTCTACCTCGTTGTCATGAGCGCACTGAGCTTTGGCATCGCCCAGCTGGGAACATTGCAACTAGACACATCAGAAGGACTCCAAGCCCTCGTTAGTGATGGCATCGTAGCTGGTGTTGGAGCAGTACTTGGCTTCCTACCCCAGATGGCCGTACTCTTCCTACTACTCTCCATCCTAGAAGACTGTGGATACATGGCACGTGTCGCCTTCATGCTAGACCGCCTCTTCCGCAGCATGGGACTACCTGGCAAAGCCTTCATCCCCATGCTCGTCTCCATGGGCTGTGGCATACCTGGCGTCATGGCCACCCGCACCATTGAAAATGAGCGCGACCGCCGCCTCACCGTCATCCTCACCACCTTCATGCCCTGTGGCGCAAAACTGCCCATCATCGCACTCTTCGCCCTCCTCTTTGGGCAATGGGGTGGAGACTGGCTGGCCAACATCGTCTTCTTTGGAAGCATAGCCTCCATCGTAATCGGTGGAATCATGCTCAGCAAACTGCGCATCTTTGCCTCCGTGCGCGCCCCCTTCATCATGGAACTGCCCACCTACCATATGCCCTCTGGCACAGGCATCAACCTGCGTGTTATGGAGCGTTGCAAATCCTTTGCTAAGAAAGCAGGAACCATCATCTTCGTCGCCTCCGCCTTCATCTGGGTCACCAGTAACTACAGCTGGAACTTAGAACCCGCGGACAACATGAACGAAGGCAGCATGCTAGCCGACATGGGCAACATAGCTGCCCCCCTCCTAGAACCCATAGGCTGCAACGACTGGAAACTAGCCGTAGCCAGCGTCACAGGCCTAGGTGCGAAGGAACTAGTCGTCAGCACCTTTGGCGTCCTCTACCCAGAGACTGGAGCAGCGGAAGAAGAAGCTGCGGAAGAGGAAGCTCCAGAGGAACGCAGCTCCAACCTCGAAAAATCCAACATCCTCACAGCACTGACCATGTTAGCATGGCAGAGCAGCCAAGAAGTCGCCAGCGTACCCGTAGCACAGCGCGTTGACGAAGAAGAAGAGGAAGAAGAAGGCGAGGAAGTAGGTGTAGCCCCCCGCGTCAAAGCAGCGGGAGCCTTCACCACCATTAGCGCACTCTCCTTCATGTTCTTCAACCTTTTGTGTGCTCCTTGCTTTGCGGCATGTGGAGCAATACGCCGTGAGATGAACAATGGAAAGTGGACAGCCTTTGCCATAGGCTACATGACAGTCTGGGCGTATACAGTAGCCTTCCTTGTCTACCAGATAGGCATGTGGGTGACAGAAGGTACCTTTGGACTGGGTCAGGTGCTTTCCGTTATCTTGTTGGGGCTTATCTTATTCCAGCTGTTCCGTCCCATGCCGAAATTTGACAAGGAGAGCAAGTAATGGCTGATGCACTAATCATAGCTGCCATCGTGATCTTCTGCCTTTGTGTGATAGTCGCAAAGTGCAGAGGGAAGGGTGGTGGCTGTGGAGGATGCGGCGGCGGGGGCGGCTGTGCAGGCTGTCCCTCGCGAGGGCGCGAGGATAAGGAATAGCGTTGCCCTGCGCTTTGCGTTCAGGTGGATTCTTAAGGCCTTCAAGGCCTTGAGCGGGTGCAGGGCAGAGCCCTGCCGGGTCCGGGCAGAGCCCGGGAGAAACCCGAAGCGCGCAGCGCGAGGCAGTCAGTCAGGTTAATAGAATTTTATACACGCCCGAGGTGAACACCTTGCAT
>CAYJON010000021.1:0-24721 GCA_964371795.1 uncultured Akkermansia sp.
TGTCTAGTGTATTCTTTGCTAAGTTATGCAGAAAACGAATTGCGAGAACTTCCCTATAGGTCACCTCTATTAATCACCCGCGAGGCGAGATGTTTGCTACTTTTTTCGCTATCAGTTTT
Organism: uncultured Akkermansia sp.; assembly: GCA_964371795.1. GTDB lineage: Bacteria > Verrucomicrobiota > Verrucomicrobiia > Verrucomicrobiales > Akkermansiaceae > Akkermansia. Next base: position 120 of record CAYJON010000021.1, read on the forward strand.
CCCTTGACTAATTAATAGAGGTGCCCTATAGTATACAGCGACACCATGACCATATTAGAAGCAATCATCCTAGGCATTGTAGAGGGTATTACAGAATACCTCCCCGTGAGCTCAACGGGGCATCTTATCATCACGCAATATCTATTAGGGATGACAAAATCTACAGCTGGTGATGCCTTTAACGTTTGCATACAAGGCGGTGCTATCATCGCGGTGGCGGGTCTTTACTTTTCGCGTATCAAGCAGATGTTCCAAGGCCTACTGGGCAAGGACGCAGCAGGTCTACGCCTACTTATCAACATCATCCTCGCCTTCATCCCCGCAGTAGTCATCGCCCTGCTCTTCAAGGATGTCATCAAGGGCTATCTCTTCAATGCACAGACAGTTGCCATCGCATGGATAGTAGGAGGTGTGCTCATTCTCTTCTTCACACGCTGGAAACAATCTAGCAGCAAAGAGGGTGAAGGCAAGGAGTTAGAAGAACTCACTTGGAAGCAGGCTCTCATCATAGGTTTTTTACAATGCGTGGCTATGTGCCCCGGTGTGAGTCGCAGCCTTTCAACCATGCTGGGTGGTATTCTAGTAAAGCTTAATATCAAGGCAGCTGTGGAATTCAGCTTCCTACTGGGTCTCCTGACGCTCACGGCGGCCACGGCACATGATGCCTTGGAGCATGGGGACAAAATGGTTGCAGAACTGGGCTGGGTGCCTATCCTTGTTGGTACTGGTGTGGCGTGGCTCAGTGCCGTGCTCGCGGTGCGCTGGCTGGTGGGTTACTTGCAAAAGCACAGTCTCAACATCTTTGGCTGGTACCGCATAGCAGCGGGTATCTTCATGCTCATTCTTATTTGGCGCGGTGCGCAAATGATATAATTTCTCTAAAATAATTCATATGATTCAACGATTTTTCAACGCTATTGTCGACACGCTCTTTTCTTGGTTCACCCCACGCTGGAGGCGCGATGGCTTTGCCACCCGCAATGCGACACGTCGCTACATGCGCCACTTCAAGCACAAAATCAGCGCAGAACGCTATGAGGAACTTAATACCCCCCTCACAAAGCTCAACACTGCCCTGCTACACTGGGACAAAGATACAGCCATACAGCAGTGCAAGAATATAGAGATGATTAGCGAGAGCTGCCGCGGATTCCGACGTGGTTTTGTCGCAGAGATGGCAGAGTCGCTCTTTGTGATTCTCGTGGTCTTCCTTGGCATACGTACTTACTATGCACAGCCCTTCCGCATCCCTACGGGCTCTATGCAGCCCAGTCTCAATGGCATCATTGTTCATCCCGTAGAGGAGATTCCCCACTTTGGCCAACGCTGTTGGGATACCATCACCAAGGGTAGTTCCTACATAGAGGTCATCGCCAACAATGACAAGGAAATTGTCAACCTCACCAGCAGGGAAAAGTGGCTGCTCTTTATAGAAACTGTTATTCACTTCAACGATGGCAGCACAGCAACAGTCCCCTCTGCACCCGGTGCTATCATCCAGTACCTAAAAGACGTGGGCAAGTATGCCCCTAACCCCATCACGGGAAGTCTCGCTAGCTTTAAGGCAGGAGAGCCCGTCATCCGCGCCCGCGCTGATGCAGGGGATATGGTCATTGTCAACCGTGTCAGCTATCACTTCCGCCGTCCTGATCTAGGAGAGACCTTTGTCTTTGATACACGTGGCATCAAGACCGATGCTGACCCAACAAGCAATATGAGCGACCAGAGCAAGGGCACGCACTACATCAAGCGCCTCTCCGGTCTACCAGGTCAGACAGTCTCCATCAAACAACCATATCTCTACATCAACTCCGATATTCCTGATATTGCTACCTTCAAGCGCATCAGTGACCGTCGCCCCCCATACAACAGCCAAGGTTACATACCTGCTGATGGGATAACCAACCCCTTTGCTTTTATCACAGAAAAGAGACATCTTGTTCTCAAATACAATGCTGAAAAGCCCAACCTCAATGAGTACGCAGCACTAGGCGACAATACGACCAACTCCCTCGACTCCCGCTATTGGGGAGCGGTGCGTCAGTTCAATGTCCTAGGCCCTGCGGCCTTCACCCTTTGGCCCTTTACAGAGCACTGGGGCATCATCCCCTAAAGCCAATAAGTACGATGAATGAATCAGAAAACATCACCAAGCGCGCGAAGTCAAACCTTGCCTTTGCCCTCATGGACCTTCCAGAGGAGCGACGCGCACGCATGGCACAGCTTTACGCCTTTTGCCGCATCATTGATGATATTGTCGATGAGGATGGCATGACGCAGGAAGAAAGACACGCAGCCCTAGACCGCTGGGTGCAAATCCTCCACCAAGAAATCACCCCCGCTGAGGGACTGGAGTCCGAGGTACGGCAGCTCACAGAGCAGCTATCTCTGGACATTGACCCCATGCTAAAGCTCATAGACGGTTGCCGTGGTGATATTGAGCAAAAGCAGCCTCAGACACGTGAGGACTTGCTAGCCTACTCCTATCTGGTGGCATCCTGCGTGGGTATATCCAGCATAGAGGTCATGGGCGCATCACAGGAAGCACGTGACTATGCCGTAGCCCTCGGTTACGCATTGCAAATGGTCAATATCCTGCGCGATGTTTCCGAAGACTGCCAAAAGTACAACCGCTTTTACCTCCCCCTTGATGACATGAATCTCTTTGGAGTGACGCACGAGGATATACGAGAAAAGCGCCACAGCTACCGCCTTCGAGAGCTGCTTAACTACGAGGCCGCCTTGGCAGAAAAGTTCTTTGGTGAGGCTAGTGAGCTTTACGAAAAACTCAACACCGAGGACAAGAGCGCACTCATCCCTGCACAGGCCATGGGGCTTATTTACAAAAAAATCCTCACAAAGATGAAGGCTGATGAGTTCCGCATCTTTGAAAAACGCTACCGTGTCAACAGCATAGGAAAGCTTTGGTTCTTGCTACGCGCACGCATTGGCAATACGGAGTTCCCCTCCCTTCCCAGCCTATCGGAATGGGGCTTTTTCAAGAAAAATAATTCTTAGCACAAACATCCTCAATTGACCCGATAGATGGCAAAGAAAAAAAAGCCTAAACACAGCTGGCGCCATTACCTACGTTTTTCCCTACTTCTGCTCTTTCTGCTGAACATCTATGCCCTCTATGGCACAACGCAGAGTAGCATCAGTCTGGGAAAATCACTCTATTTTGCCATCAGGGCAGAAAAACAAAGCTTTCCTGTCACCGATGTTCGACAGGGTATATCAGAGGGATTTGTAACACTTTTACCCGACGGACATGTGCTTTTTGGAGGAAAGACGCTGTACTATCCTCTGGTCATGCACCAGAATGAAAAAGGCTGGCGACGTGTCATCGAGCTAGAAGAGCCCTCTGCTAGCCCCTTTGAGCTGGGGAAAGAGCTAGAAGTCCTCAGTTTTGGAGAGCAACTGCGACGCTACGATGCCTCTATTTTTCCGACTGGGCAGCTGATACGTTGGGTGCTGTCCTTATTATTTTTACTCTTCATGCTTTGGTTTTTCTACAGGCGCGTGAGGACCATTGCCGCCCTACCCGTACCCAGAAAAAAGCGTGCCTCATCCAAAAAGAAAAGTAAATGACAGAGTAAAACTTGCAATTATTCAAAATGAGATTATAATCACAAGCGTTATGTCGAAGAAAACAATCATTTTTGCCCCACGCGGCAGCTACAAGGATGCCGAACAGAAAATGCTACTCACTCCGAAGTACGATGCAGACGGACTCATCCCTGCTGTGGCAATGGATCATCAGACCAAAATGCCCCTCATGCTTGCCTACATGAATGAGGAATCCCTCAAAATGACTTTGGAGCTGGGCGAAGCAGTATACTACTCCCGCTCTCGCCAAGAAATCTGGCACAAGGGAGCCACCTCTGGTCACATCCAAAAAGTGCACGAAATCCTCATCGACTGCGACCAAGACGCCCTCATTCTCTACGTGGACCAGCTGGGTGCAGGTGCCTGCCACACGGGGCATCAGTCCTGCTTCTTCCGCGCGCTGCCCATAGGCGACGAAGTACCCGACAACACTGCTGTAGAGCTCAAGCCAGCCGATGATGGTTGCGCCTTTGATGCCGAAGCAGTCTATGGCAAAAAATAAGCCCCACTTTTTTATTATGTCCAAACTCCCCCCCACCCTTCTGCTTCTCGGTATGATCCCATGCCTCACTATGTGCCAGACATGGACAGACCATCTTTTAGCGATAGATAGTGTTCAACAAAATTCCCAATCAGTAGAGCATCTGCTCGATCAGGGAAAAGAGACCATGAAGCTGGGAGAGTATGGCAAAGCCATTACTGAGTTTGAGGTGATTCTCGATTATTACAAACTCTCGCCTCAAGCCCCAGAGGCTCTCTTACTCATAGGCCGTTGCGAAGAAGCAAATAATAACCCACGCGATGCCTTTGATCGTTATCAGAAGCTCATCGAGAATTATCCTCAGAGCCCACTTTACACACAAGCAATTGATAGTCAGTTCCGCATGGCAAGTGATGCCGCTAGCGGCAAAATCAAGGGCAAGATGTTCTGGGGTCTATGGGAAGTCACGATGGATTCCACCGTGGTGATCAAGTGGATGAGCACAGTTATCCAAAACGCGCCCTACGATTCCAAGGCACCTGATGCCGCTATGGATTTGGCCAACTACTTCATCAGTCGCGACGAGGAGTTGAAGGCAATTGCTGCACTCTCCGCGCTGGTGGAAAAATATCCTAGCAGCAAGCTTGCCCCCACGGCGCAGCTGAAACTCGCAGAACTCTGGGCTTCTAGCGCATCACGAGGCAAAGAGAGCCTTGTCAATCTGGGTCGCGCTCAAGAATGCTTCGAAGAGTACACCCTACTCTACCCCGACAGCAAGGATAAGGCAAAGGTGCAAGCCCGCATAAGAGATATGAAGTCCCTTATGGTCAATGAGCAACTTCGCCTTGCTACCTTCTACCTCGAGCGATCCAAGGAGTACAGTTCAGCTATCTTCATGCTAGAGGATGTCATCCGTCAGGAAAAAATCAATCCCGAGGCAGCCGCAACAGCACGTAAGCTTCTCCCCGAAGCCCAGATGCTGCTACAAAAAAGCTTTTCTAACTAAAGATATATGAAACAGTGTCTCATCATCACCTTCTTGTTGGGTGGGCTTTGCAGCTGCGGCTATCACATGGGTTTTAGCCGCCCGTCAATGATTCCCGATGCCAAGACGGTGAGTGTGAGGATGTTTGATAACAACACCCTAGAACCGCAAGCGGGCGTTCTGCTCACTAATGCAGTGGCAGACGTGATGCAGCGCGATGGCACTTTTTCTCTTGCATCATCTAGCAAGGCTGACATCATATTAGAAGGGGAAATCAAGGAGTTACAATTCAGCTCCATTCGTCCCAATCCACTTGATACTTATATCAGCTCCGAAATCGAAATAACGCTCAAGGTAGACTACCGTGTTATAGAAAGAAAGACAGGCAAGGTCGTAGACAAAGGTACTGTGACCAATCAGGGTAACTTTTATAATGAATACGGCAATGTCCAGAGCTACCGTAACAACACACTAGCCTACATTGCTCAAAAAATTGCCGAAGATATTCAATTTGAAATAATGAGCAAATGATAGAATATCCCGTTAGCTTTGTCCCTCTACCCATTGGAAATCGCGATGACATCACACGTCGTGCGATTCAGGTCTTGCAAAGTGTGGATGTCATCTGCTGCGAAGACACACGCCACACTGGTATGCTACTATCTCATCTTGAGATAAAGGACAAAAGGCTACTAAGCCTGCATGAACATAATGAAGCCCACCGCAGCCCAGAAATCATCACCCGCGCCCAAGCCGGAGAAAGCTTCGCCGTGGTTAGTGATGCAGGCATGCCAGGGGTGAGCGACCCCGGCTACCGCCTCATTCAAGCCCTCAAGCAAGCAGAGCTTCCCTTCACCGTTTTACCTGGTCCATCGGCAGTCATCACTGCGCTTGTTGGATCAGGTTTACCCAGTGATGCCTTTTTTTTCGGAGGTTTCTTACCTGTCAAATCAGGCAAGAAAACGCAGCTATTGCAACAGGCAGTCGAGGCACAACACACCAGCATTTTCTTTGAATCCCCGCACCGCATTGTCAAGACAGTCACCCTGCTCTCCACCCTCTCCCCCGAGAGCCCTATTTGCGTTGCGCGAGAATTGAGCAAAAAATTTGAAAGCTACCATCGGGGAAATGCGGCAGAATTGGCAGAGCAGTTCGCAAAACAGGCTCCCAAGGGCGAAATTGTCCTCCTAGTAGGGGGAAAAAATGCTATTCCTCGCACAAAATTGTCAGCAAGCTGACAGTCCTCTAACAAAGTCAAAAAATGCAAAAAATTACTTTTAAAGGTAATATATATTTTTTTTGAACGATAAATATTAGATTATATTTATAAATTATTCTTGAAACAAATTAAAAAAATTGCTAAGATAAGCCCGTCAATGAAAGGCTGACTTAAAATGCTTTTCAGAGCTGAAAAGCTCAATTTCATAGGGTAGTTGGATCTCCCCATATCTTCGGATATGGGGAGACATTTTTTACAAAGTAAGGTAAAATAGATATAAAAACTGTTGACATAAGCTCTAACATCATATAGACTACCCTTGTATTAGCAGGTATTCACCATTTAAAATAGATTATTCTATATACAAGTTATGAAAAAAACAATATTCTGTGTCCTTGCGGGACTTCTCACATTTGCAGGTACATCTAACGCTCAGAACAAAACACGAGTTGCTGGTTACAATCTAGAGCAAGGCGGTGTTTATGGCTCTCCAGAGCCCGTCCTTATCCCTAGAAAATTCGCCCCCGTACGTAGTCTTCGTCCTGGCAACCTAGGCAATTGGTGGGTTGAAGCCTCTGGTTTTTATGGTATCTCACATGACCCTGCGCATGAAACAGCAATTGGTCTTGGCAAAATCAACATCGGTGGTACCGACCTGACCATTGGACGCAACATCAGCCGCGAAAACTTCTCCCTCAACCTACGCATCAACTACTTGGGTGGTAGCAAGCATCAGTTTGACCGCTTGACCGACATCACTCCCAACGGTGCTAATCCCTACACAACAAATTCCGCAGCTGACTTGTCCGCCTATGCTATTATGCCAGGTCTGCGCTTTTCAGAGTTCATCACCCCTGATCTTCGCTTCTGCTTCGGTTTCAATATTGGCTACACCAACGTCTCCTTGGATGAAAGCATCACTGACTCTCGCCTCGGCTATGACATGCAATATAGCGGTGATCGTGCTTCCTTTGTATACTCCGCTGAATTCAGCCTCCAGTATGCTATCACAGACACACTCTTCGTCTTTGCAGGTTATCAGTTCTACGGCATCCCCAATGGTCCAGAACTTAATCGCGTCACTCCCAATGCAGGTACAAATTACTCCAATAGTGTCGAGGTAGACAACTTCCTCTACCACGTCATCCGTGTGGGTGTTATCTTGCATTTCTAATCAGATTTGACAGCATCTAATTTTTATAACTCGCGAAACCATCAAGGTTTCGCGAGTTATTTTTTTGAATTCTTCTAACTTAGTACTTGCATTTAAGCCCTGTACAGGTAAAATACCTCTCAGTTACTCACGGATAGATTCCCATCATGAAAAAGAAAAACATTTTACTTATTGCAGCACTCATTCCTGTTATAGCCTTTACTGGCTACCAGCTGGTCGAGCTAGGTATCACATGGCATACCAATTCTCAAATTGATAACAATCTTGATACAATGAGCAAGGAAGAGCGCGATGCTCTTGCGGCCACTATTCTTGATCGCAAATGCGGTCTATGCCATGGCGTAGACGCTACTGTCAACCCCCTTCTCAATACGATGAGCGGTGGATTGATGCAACGCGACCTCGAAGGAGCGCAGCGCAGCTACATCATCAAACCTCAGGAGGATATACGCCATTTTGCTGTAGACATGCTCAAGCTGGATCGCAGCCTTAGCACACGCAGCATGCCCCCCTTGCAGTACAAGCTTATGCACTGGGGTGATTACCTCAGTGACGCGGATGTCAAATTATTGCGCTCTACCATGCCAGCCGAAAAGCTCGACATGTTCAAATACAGCCCTGTCCAAGCCAAGAAGGCAAGCATGGGTAAGGCAAAGCTCAAGGTAGAGCTCGGTCACCTGCTCTTTTTTGACAAGCGACTTTCCTCTGACAACACAGTCTCCTGTGCCTCCTGTCACGATCTGACCAAGGGCGGTACCGATAACTTGGAAAAATCTGAAGGCGTTTTCAAGGACGGCAAAGCCCAGCTGGGTGGCGTCAATGCCCCCACTGTTTATAACGCGGAGGGACATATCAAGCAATTCTGGGACGGACGCGCCGCAGACCTCAAAGAACAGGCGGGAGGCCCTCCCCTCAACCCAGTTGAGATGGGTTACGCGCATCCCGATGACTGGACAAAAATAGCCGCAAAGCTCGCAGAAGACAGCCGCCTTGTAAAGCTTTTCCAAGAAGTCTACGGCAGTGAAGGCATCACAGCGAACACCATCACCGATGCCATTGCCGCCTTTGAAAGCACACTGGTCACACCAGACAGTGCCTTTGACCTCTATCTCAAGGGTGACAGCAATGCCATGAATGAGCAACAGAAGAAGGGCTTGGCCCTCTTCACAGAGCATGGTTGTTACACCTGCCACTCGGGTCAAGCCCTCGGTGGACGCAGCTTTGAGTTCATCAATACCTTTGCCCCCCTGCGCAGCCATATGGAAAAGCCCGAAGAGGACGCAGCACGTGGTCTCATGGACTTCACCAAGAAAGATGCACATAGCGACATGTTCCGCGTACCCACCCTACGCAACATAGCCCTCACAGCCCCTTACATGCACACAGGCAAGGTAGAAAAGCTGGAGGATGCAGTCAATCTCATGTTCAAAACACAGGCAGACATAGAGCCCACACATGACATGGTTGCCGATGTGACCGCCTTCCTTCAAGCCCAAACAGGCAAGCTGAACGGAAAACCGCTCGACCAACTCACCGTAGAAGATGTCGCGCCGCCAGCCCCAGAAGCACCGCAGAGCGAAACGCCATAAAATCTCCCTCAAGGGGACCTTGCAAAATTAGCAGCTTTGAATTTTGGCAGCAGTTTGGATGAGAATTTGCGGCGTTTGGGCGCGCATAGCGAGCTATGTAAGCCCAAAAAGCTGCAAATTATCACCAAAATGCGCCAAAAGACATGCTGCAACGCCTGATTTCAGCATCAGCGTTTTTCTCTGACTAATTTTGCAAGGTTCCCTCAATTATCCCCATTTTTCTTCTGAGAAATGGGGATAAATTCTTGACGCTGCCACCGACTAGGAGTATCATACAGCCGTATGAGTTCAGAATCTGTTAAGAGCACCCCTCTCTGCGACAAGCATGTTAGCCTAGGTGCAAAGATGGTACCCTTTTCGGGTTGGAATATGCCAGTACAGTATACAGGCATTATGGATGAGCACAAGGCCGTCCGCGAAGCCTGTGGTGTCTTTGACATCTCCCATATGGGACAATTCTTTGTCTCAGGCGAAGGAGCTACAGAATGGCTCAACACCCTGTTCACCAACAACCTCAACAAGCTTGTTGACGGCATGGGGCAATACTCCATCATGCTCAATGAGCAAGGTGGTGTGATTGATGACCTCATCGTCTACCGTCGCGCTGCGGATGACTACCTTGTAGTCGTTAATGCCTCCATGATTGATGAAGATGCCGCTTGGATGCTTGCTCGCAAGCCAGAGGGCATCTGCTTCCGCAACCAGAGCGAAGACTACGTCGGTCTGGCCATACAAGGTCCGCTGAGCACAGAGGTGTTCTCCCGCATGTGCCCTGCCGTAGAGCTACCTGGTCGCAATGGAATTTTAGAGTTTGAAGCAGACGGAGACTCTCTCATTGTCTGTAGAACAGGTTACACGGGTGAAGACGGTTTTGAGTTCTTCTGCCCAGCAGAGCGCGGTGTTTACTGGCTGGAAAAAGTGGTTGCTAGCGGCGCAAAACCCTGCGGTCTTGGCGCACGCGATAGCCTCCGTTTGGAAATGTGCTACTCCCTCAATGGTGCTGACCTTTCCCCAGACAAGACCCCCTTGGAAGCAGGCCTCTCTTGGTGCTGTGATTTGACCAAGGAATTCATCGGTGTTGATGTCCTGCGCGCCCAAAAGGAAGCAGGTCGCCCCACCGCCCTCGTTGCCATAGAATACACTGGCAAGGGTGCTCCCCCACGCCATGGTTATGAGGTACAGCTGCCCGATGGCACTCCTGTAGGAGAGCTCACCAGCGGCGTTCTTTCCCCCTCCCTTGGCAAAGGCATAGGTCTCGTCTACCTGCCAGCTGCTCACTCCAAAATCGGAACAGAGCTGCAAGTGGTCGTACGCGGCAAGGCCTCTCCCGCTATTGTTGTCAAAAAGCCCTTCCTCAAAAAGTAATCCCCCTTCACCCAAACAAAACACAAACATAAAAATATTATGAGCGTCAATCCTACAGAATATCGTTATTCATCCGAACATGAATGGATTAGCCCTGCCGTTGATGGCATCGTTACCATTGGTATCACCGACCACGCCCAATCAGAGCTGGGCGACGTTGTCTATGTCGACCTTCCTGAGGTAGGCGCAGAAATCTCTGCTGGCGACAGCATTGCAGCGGTGGAATCCGTCAAGGCGGCTTCAGAAATCTATACCCCTGTTTCTGGCGAAATCGTAGAGAGCAATGAAGCTCTTGATGCTGACCCTGCCTTGGTCAACTCTGACCCCAATGTAGCTGGCTGGATTTGCAAAATCAAGCTCAGTGATGCTAGCGAACTTGACGGTCTCATGAGCGCCGAAGAATACGCAGCATTCTGCGGTTAATCCCCCTTCCCTGCGACCACGTTCAACAAGATTGAGCGTGGTCGCTTTCCTATTTATCTAACAATACATCATCAGAATTCATGAATTCATCCTTCCTTGAACGCCATATTGGTATCAGCCCAGAAGAAGAGCAAGAAATGCTCAACAGCATCGGATTTTCCAGCCTCGATGAGATGACGGAAGCCATCGTGCCAGAAGAAATCCTTATCACCACCCCTCTTGATCTTCCCGAGGCACTTAGCGAGCAAGAAGCCCTCGACTGCCTCAAGAGCATTCTTTCCAAGAACAAGCCCGTGACCAGCCTCATTGGTCAAGGTTTTTATGGCACCAACATGCCCTCTGTCATCCGCAGAAATATCTTGGAAAATCCTTCTTGGTACACCGCCTACACCCCTTACCAGCCAGAGATAGCACAGGGACGTTTGGAGATGCTCATGAACTTCCAAACCATGATTTGCAGCCTCACGGGGCTTCCTGTTGCCAATGCATCCCTGCTGGATGAAGGCACAGCTGCTGCCGAGGCTCTCATGCTCAGCCGCGCTAACAAGCCCAAGGGCGACTGCTACTTTGTAGCAGACAGCTGCTTTGCCCAGACCATTGACGTTCTGCGCACACGCTGCGAAAGCATAGGATTGCGCCTCATCGTAGGTGATTGGCAGAGCTTTGACCCCGCGTCAGAGCCCGGTCTCACAGGCGTTCTCGTTCAGTACCCTGACAAGACAGGTGAAATCTGCGACTACGCAGAATTCTTTGAAAAGTGCCATGCACAGAAAGCCGTTTGCACAGTTGCTGCTGACCTTCTCGCCCTCACCGTGCTCAAAGAGCCAGCTCAATTTGGCGCAGATCTCTGCGTAGGCACAACTCAACGCTTTGGCATGCCCATGGGCTACGGTGGTCCAGCTGCCGCCTATATGGCAGGCACTGATGCCTTGAAGCGCAAGATGCCAGGTCGCTTTGTGGGTCGTTCCATCGACGTACAGGGCAAGCCCGCTTACCGTCTTGCCCTCCAAGCACGTGAGCAGCACATCCGCCGCGAAAAGGCTACTTCCAATATCTGCACCTCCTCCGTCCTTGCAGCCATTGCTTCTACCTTTTACGCCATGTACGAGGGACCAGAAGGTCTGCAAGAAGAGGCTTTGAGCATTCATGCCCTCACCTCACTACTGGCAACAGCTATTGAGGAGAAGAAGAAGCTGACCCTCGTCACCAAAAATTTCTTTGACACCCTGACCATCTCCGCAGCTGGCAAGGCTGACAAGCTGGTTTCCCGCGCCTTGAAGGCAGGTTATAACATCCACCGTGTTTCTGAGGATGAGGTATCTATCTCCCTTGACACCAACACACGCCTTTGTGACGTGGAGGCTCTTTGCGAGGCATTTGACCTCGACCTCCCCGATGAGGTAGCCATCCCATCTTGGGAAGCATCCTTCAACCGCGAAACAGAGTTCTGCACAGAAAAGTGCTTCTCCCTCTACCACACAGAGACAGAGATGATGCGCTACATGCGTCGCATGGAGAGCAAGGATCTTGCCCTCAATGAAGCCATGATTCCATTGGGCTCTTGCACCATGAAGACCAACAGTGCCGCCATCATGACACCCTTTACTTGGCCAGAGGTAGGCGGTCTTCACCCCCTTGCACCCGCTGACCAATGCGAAGGCATGCGCGAGATGTTAGAGCTGCTGGAAAATTGGCTTTCCGTTACCACAGGATTTGATGCCTGCTCCCTGCAAGGCAACTCTGGCGCAGCTGGGGAATACGCAGCCCTGCTCACCATACACCGCTATCAGGTTGCACAGGGACAGGGACACCGCAATGTCTGCCTCATCCCCAACTCGGCACATGGTACTAACCCAGCCTCCGCAGCCATGACTGGCTGGAAGGTTGTCCCCGTCCAGTGCGATGACAAGGGCAATATCGACATGGATGACCTCAAGGTACAGGCAGAAGCCCACCGCGACGATCTCGCTGCCATCATGGTCACCTACCCCTCCACACACGGTGTGTATGAGGACGGTATTGATGAACTCTGTGAGATTATCCACGCCAACGGTGGACAGGTCTTCATGGATGGTGCCAACATGAATGGTCAGTGTGGTGTCACAAGCCCCGGTACTATAGGTGCTGACGTTTGCCACCTCAACCTGCACAAGACCTTTGCTATGCCCCACGGCGGCGGTGGTCCAGGTGTTGGTCCTATTTGCTGCGCATCCCACCTCACCCCCTTCCTGCCCGGTCATGTGGTAGAAGGTAAGAAGCAAAAGAACAGTGCCGTCTCTTCCGCAGAGTTTGGTTCTGCCTCCCTTAATGTCATCACTTGGATGTACCTTGCTATGATGGGCTCTGAAGGCCTGCGTCATGCGACACAGCTTTCCATGCTCAGCGCAAACTATGTTTCCAAGAAGCTGCAGGACTGCTTCCCTGTCCTCTACTCGGGACATGATGGTCTGGTAGCACATGAGTGCATTCTCAACACCAAGCCCATGCTCGCCAAGAGCGGCTTGAGCGTCACCGACATTGCAAAGCGTCTCATGGACTACGGCTTCCACGCCCCCACCATGAGCTTCCCAGTGGTAGACACCCTCATGGTAGAGCCCACAGAATCCGAAAGCAAGGCAGAGCTCGACCGCTTCATTGACGCAATGCGCAAAATACATGCCGAAATGGAAGCCGTCGCTAGCGGCGCAGCTCCTGCTGACGACAATGTGCTGGTCAACGCACCACATACTGCCGCCATGGTGACAGCTGATGAGTGGACGCACCCCTACAGCCGTACGGAGGCCGCCTACCCAGCAGAAGGACAGCGACTGCACAAGTTCTGGCCTGCTTGCAGCCGTATTGACAACCCCTACGGCGACCGCAATTTCTGCTGTAGCTGCGACACAGTTGTCTGTGCAGAAGAAGCTTAACCACTAACCCATATCAATCATCACATGTCACACGTGTCACTCACTCCCGAATTCATCCGCGCCGCGCTCACCACGGTCAAGTACCCCGGTTTTAGCCGCGACATTGTCTCCTTTGGACTGGTCAAAAACATTGCCATCTCCGACGAGGGGCATGTCACCATAGACCTGCTCATAGAAAGCAAGAACTCCGATGTCCCTCGCTATATTTACGAAGGCACTATGGGAGTGGTCAAGGAATTACCAGGGGTGAGTGGCATAGACGTGAACATAGAACACAAAGCCCCCCAACAGCAGCAGGCCAGCAATGATGACCCTGCCGCGTGGAAATCCAGCATCTCTGGCGTGAAGCACGTCATCGCTGTTGCCAGTGGCAAAGGCGGCGTGGGCAAGAGCACCGTCTCTGCCAACCTCGCCGTAGCACTTTCCCAGCTGGGGCACCGTGTTGGTCTGCTTGACCTCGATCTCTATGGTCCTTCCATGGCATTGATGTTTGATACAAAAGAACGCCCCGGTTGCAATGACAAGGAAGAGTTCATCCCTGTCGAAGCCCACGGCATCAAGCTGCTCTCCATGGGGCTGCTTATTGAGGAAGACTCCCCTGTTGCTGTGCGTGGTCCCCTTGCCACACGCTACGTCCAGCAGTTCTTGCGCAACACGGACTGGGGTGGACTAGACTACCTCATCCTTGACCTACCACCGGGCACAGGTGACATACAGCTTACCATTGTGCAGACAGCAGAACTGGCAGGCGCAGTCGTTGTCACCACCCCACAGGAAGTTGCCCTCATTGACGCGCGAAAGGCCGTTGGTCTCTTCCAACGCGTGGAGACTCCCATTCTCGGCATCATAGAGAATATGAGCTACTTCCTCTGCCCCAGCGATGGTCAGGTTTATCATATCTTTGGTCAAGGAGGTGGGGAAAAGGAGGCAGAAACCCTCGGTGTCCCCCTTCTCGGCAAAATCCCGCTCGACATGAGCACCCGCGAAGGCGGTGACAAGGGCGTGCCAGTTGCCACCCTCCCCCCAGCAGATAATGCCATCTCTGCCGCATTCCGCAGCATTGCTGAAGAGTTGGTTAATCAGCTTTCAGACTAAAAACATCTCCCCCGCACGTCTATGATGAACATGATTGTGCAGGCCTTGATGTCAGCCCTGCCAGTATACCTATTTTTCGGACTAGGTTTCTGGCTGAGAAAGCGTGGCTCAGTACGCCTAGAAGATGAGGACGTGCTCATGCGCCTAGCTATGGACGTGGGCTATCCCTGCCTCATCTTTTACAACATCATTCATTATATTGGCATCAAGGGGGATGAGACCATAGCCTCTGCTGGCTTTTTCTTCCAAGCAGTGGGCTGTGGCATGCTCGAAATGGCGCTGGGCATCTTGGCCGCCTTTCTTGTGGCAAAGATACTGCGCCTGCAAATTGGCAAGGGGTTGAGAACCTTTGTCGTCACAGCAGGCTTGCAAAACTATATCTTCTTTGCCGTGCCTGTGGTGATGATGCTCTCCTTTAGCCCCACTGACCCACTACTCGGTGTGCTCTTTATCCACAACGTGGGTAGCGAAATCTTTGTCTGGACCATGGCTATCTTTCTGCTCAGCGGCAGCAAGGAAAACCTGCGTTTGGGTGCGCTCACGCGTGGACCGCTTCTTGCGGTTCTCTTTTCCATGGTCATCGTATGGACGGGACTCGCTCCCTATGTGGCGCAGCCACCTATCATGAGGGTTGCAGAGATGATTGGAGCACTGGCAACGCCCATTACCTTGGCGCTCTGTGGTTGTTTTATCTACGAACTCACACGCAAGTCGGAATGGAACTTCCCCCTGATGCGTGCGTCCATTGTCTCACGACTCTTCATCGCACCCATCCTCATTCTCTTGGCTGCTTGGATATTACCAGTTGATCCGCTCATCAAGCGCATCATGGTCATACAGGCAGCCATCCCCAGTGCTGTCGTATCTGTGATGCTTGCGCGCCGATTTGGTGGCATACCCGAGCTGGGAACACAAATCGTGCTCTCTACCACTCTCTGTAGCATGATTACCTTCCCCCTATGGATTATCCTAGGAGATAGATTCATCGTTCCGATGATTCCTTAACAATTTAAAGCCTTAGAATTAAATCGATAGCCTACCCCTCTTTCTGTTTCTATACAGACAGCGTAGTGAGAAAGCTTTTGGCGCAATCTCTTGATATGGGTATCGAGCGCTCTTGATTGTGTCGTGTCGGCATAGCCAAAGAGTACCTTTTGCAAATCATAGCGATCCTGTACCTTGCCATCACGCTCTAGCATGTAGGAAAGCAATTTGAACTCTGCCGTGGTCAGATCAAGGGCTTCATTGTCCAAGGTGACGCGCAGGGTGTTTTTGTCCAGCAGCAAAGCATGGCAGCTCATGATGAGAGAGGGAGCTTTCTGGCTATGGCGAGCGAGGATGTTCTTCACACGCTGCACCAGCTCTTTAGGGGAAAAGGGCTTGGTCATGTAGTCATCAGCCCCCAACTCCAAGCCCTTGAGCTTGTCATCAAGCTGGGAACGCGCTGTGAGAAAGAGGACGGGAATATTCTGCGTGAGGCTGTCAGACTTCATCTCCGCAAAGATTTCAAAACCATCCTTCTCGGGCATCATCACATCGAGAATGACCATATCTGGACGTGCAGAGCGTATCAGCTCCAGACCAGCTGTGCCATCATGCGCCAGCTTGACATGCAAGCCTTCCCTCTCCAAGGCGAAAGATATTAAATCAGCAATATCTTCCTCGTCCTCTACAATCACAATTTGCATGCGCCTATACTAACAAAAAATAAATCTTTATCAAGGTAAAATATCAATGATATTAAGCTCTGGGCGGCAAAAGAATCGCATGCCCATGATAGAGCCTATACCACGCGTGACGAAAATGCGCTTTTTGGGATTTTCCTCATCGTAATAGAGTCCCGCAGGCATGTCAGAGCGAAAGGAGATATACTCACCCGTCATGGGATTTCCTAGCTGACCACCATGCGTGTGCCCTGCCAGCATCAAATCCCAATCATAGTTGCGCAGATGATGACGGCTTTCTGGGTCATGGGAGAGTAGCAGCACAGGGTGTTTTTCTGTGTCAACAGCTTGCATGCAGAGCTCGGGCTTCATATCGCCCTCATTCCATTCTCCTAGCCCGATGATGGTCAGGGTAGAGCCGCTGGGGGTCTTCCAGTCCAATCTCTCATTTCGCAGGGTGCGAATACCGGCTTCATCAAGAACACGGCTTACCTCGGGAAGACGCTCCATGTCCTGATTGCCCAAAATAGCGTAAGTGGGCGCAATCTCCGCCAAATCCTTGAACATGGCAATGAGTTGTCGCGTACGCTTCATACGCGCTCCAACCATGACCAGATCACCACCAAAGACAATGAGATCGGGCTTTGCGGCAGCTATCTCTTCAACGGCATCGGCAAAGAGTTCTCTATTCTCATGTATATCCGCCAAAAAGGCAATGCGCATCATGCCTGCAGGGGCTAGCTCCTCTGCAGGTAGCTCGAGATATGAGGTCTCTAGCTGCGAGGCCTCCCATTGCCCATAGTACTTGACACCATACACACAGAGCACGCAGAACAGGACGAAGAACCAGAAAAGTTTCCGCTTTCCTGTACCTAAAAGCACCGCCCAGATACTGGGCGGTGCGGTTTTTATTTTTTCGCTCACATCTTAGGAGGGTTAAGGATGGCGAACTCTGGGTCAAGGAAGAAACCATCCTTGCGCACCAAGACATCATCAAAGTACATCTCACCGCCGCCGTAGTCAGCACGTT
This sequence comes from uncultured Akkermansia sp., assembly GCA_964371795.1. Classification (GTDB taxonomy): domain Bacteria; phylum Verrucomicrobiota; class Verrucomicrobiia; order Verrucomicrobiales; family Akkermansiaceae; genus Akkermansia. The sequence continues at coordinate 17,663 of CAYJON010000021.1, forward strand.
GGATATTGACCAAATCCCAGTGTACCTGTGACTTGTTGCCATTATCGCAGTCTTCGTATGCCTGACCGGGGGTGAAGTGGAAGGAACCAGCAATCTTTTCATCAAAGAGCGTGTCGCGCATCGCGTGAAGAATCTCTGGATTCGTACCCAGTGCAAACTCACCAATGTAGCGAGCACCCTCATCGCTGTCGAGGATTTTATTGAGAGCCTCGGAGTTGCCATTGCATTCTGCATGGACAATCTTGCCGTCCTTGAACTCAAACACAATGCCGTCAAAGCCAATGCCCTGATACACACAGGGGGTGTTGTAGGAAATCTTGCCATTGACAGAATCCTTGATGGGGGCAGAGAAGACCTCACCATCGGGGATATTGCAACCACCAGCACAGGTGATAGCAGGCATGCCCTTGATAGAGAAGCTAAGGTCTGTACCAGGTCCGACAATACGCACGCGGTCTGTCTTCATCATGAGCTGGCCTAGCTTGTCCATCGCTACCTTGAGCTCAGCGTAGTTGGCGAGGCAGCAGCGGAAGTAGAAGTCCTCAAAGGCCTCTGTGCTCATGCCAGCAGACTGTGCCATGGCTGGGTTTGGCCAGCGAAGCACGCACCACTTGGTGTTGTTAACGCGCTCATTCTGCATGGGGCGCAGGTGCTTCATCACCAGCTTCATCTTTTCCGCGTCAACATCAGAATACTCAAAACTGTTGTCACCGCCACGGATGCCGATGAAGGCGTCCATCTTCTTCATCTCATGCAAGGCGACATCAGCGATGGCCTCATACTGGTCATCCTCTGCGCCGCGGAACATCTCACGCGTGACGCGGGAGTGGTTCACACGCACATGGGGATAAGCACCAACAGCGCGAGCAGCGCGGACGAGCTCTATCACGATCTCGTCAGGAGCATCGGTCACCTCGATGAGGATGCGTTCACCCGCCTTGAGAGTGCATGAGTAATTGATAAGATTGTTTGCTAATTGTGTAATACGTGGATCTGTCATACCACGTCACTCTAGCATACTAGAAATCCTCCTTCAAGGACATAATTGCATCTTTGAGATCTTCCACGCATAATGACGTACAAACGCGGGCATCACCCAGCGCGTGGAGCAGGACAAAGCGCACTGCGCCAGCGGAGAATTTCTTATCCGTCGCTGTCTTCTTGAGGATGAGATTCACATCAGCCGAAGCATCCAACACAAGGGGTAAACCTATGTCCTTCAAAAGATGAAGAAGCTGCTGTTCTGCTTCCTCATCCAATCCCGCGTGGCGACGTGAAAGGTAGAGAGCCGCACGCAGACCGTAAGAAAGCGCCTCCCCATGCAGCATCTCCCCATAGGGCAAGGAGGCCTCTATGCCGTGACCAATGGTGTGCCCTAGGTTGAGAAGTGCACGTATGCCCAGTCTCTCCTCCTCATCTGCCTCCACAATACGCGCCTTGATGGCGATATTGTCCGCAAGAATTTGAGGCAATGCCGCACGTGTTGTCAAAGAAAATCCTAGTTCTATCTCGCGCCCCATCTGCTGAAGGGCGGGTATCATCTCGGGCTGGCGCAGGGCAGCGTGCTTCACCATCTCGGCCATGCCTTCGCGAATCACGCGGGCGGGCAAGGAGTCCAAACTCAGCGGATCTACCAGCACAAGGCGTGGTTGGTGAAAGGCGCCTATGAGATTTTTTCCAGCAGCAATATCCACCGCCGTCTTGCCCCCTACAGAGCTATCTACCTGCGCCATCACTGTCGTGGGTACTTGGACAAAGGGAATACCGCGGTAATAAATAGCCGCCAAAAAGCCAGCCATATCACCGACAACCCCACCACCCAAGGCGAGAATAACACTGCCTCTATCATGCCCCTGCTGCACCATACTCTCCGCCAAGGCCTCTACAGTAGAGAGATTCTTGGACTGCTCCCCAGCTGGGAAGACATGGCGCGTGCAATCATAGCCCGCAGCACGGAGACTCTGCTCTACCGCAAAGGCATAAAAGCCCTCCACAGTAGAATCTGTCACCAGCGCAATGCGTCCCTCTATATCATACTGTGCTAGCAATGAACCAACACGCGACAGGAGGTTGTTTTCGACAACAATATCGTAACTACGGCTATCCAGAGATAAAGAAATCGTGGGCATGCGTCATTATACCCCCTACTGAGGGCTCTCGTCTACACTTTTATCTTTGCCCCCACCGCGACGGAAAATAAGAAGGAAAAGCATATAGAACAGCGAACCTATCGCGCCTATGACACCGCCAGCCAATAAAATGCGCCCCGGTTGTGGGATGACATCGATGATAATTCCATTTTCGCGGGCGCTGTGCTCATCCTTAAACATGGAGAAGTGACCAACAAAAGCCACCAAATCACCCTTGTAGAAGGTACGCGATTCATTCTTCAGCGTTTCGCTATGCTCTCCCTTATTATCTTTAAAACGGAGAGTCGCGGTCTTGTCATCAGTGAGATCGGTCAGCGTGACGCTCCTACCCTCCTGTAGTTCCACCACATCATTAGGCCAGAGATAGTGCTGCTGTACCGTCTGTCCATGATTGAGGTAGAATCCCCACGCTGCCAATGCAAGAGCAACAAGAGACTGGATGACACACATTTTTACCGTAAGAACGCGCGAACACATGTAGCCAAACACCCCCATAAATATCAATCCCATCATGGCAAAACAGAGCATGGCAAGTGCCCCCATTATGGCGGGACCACCCTGCATTAAGTACTTGATAGACTGTGCTCCATAAACATATAGAATAGCAGCCCCTGCCAAGGTCATTGCGCTACAGAGTAGGGTGAGCAAAAAGCTGATAAGGCGACGTATCATGCCGCATTTATAACAACAATTTTGACTATTGACAAGGAAATACAAAGTCATTAGACTATAACGGAACACAATATCCTTTTTGAGTCATGAAAAAAAGCACCCTCACCCATACCCTTTGCTTGCTGAGTCTCCTTGCCCTCGCTTCCTGCAAGAACTTTAATGACATCGTCACCGACCTCAGCTCCCCCTTTGTCACAGAGGCACCCTATCACAAGCCTAATACACGCACAGCACAGAACGTGCCTGCTAGCAATCCCTACATCTCACCTCCTCCTAGTCAATCACGTACAGGGCTTGCCCCCACTGTGCCTAATGAGATAGCACATAACACCCCCAAGCCCTCTACACCAAAAATCACTAAGCCTAAAGTTGCAGAGCCCAAGAAGCCTACACCCCCAAAGCAAGAGAAAATCGACCTCCGCGACAACAGCCTTGCCAATAAGGATAAAGAGACAGCCCCCAAGCCTCCAACACCCACTCCTCCTACCCCACCCGCACAGCCAGAAGTCAAGGAGAACCCCGTTCTCACCGTCAGACCTGTCCCCGGTAAGCCTACACATGTCTACCATCCCATTGACCCCAATGTGACCATACGCATCGCAGACAAGGCTGGCAACATCCCCGCCTCTGGTACCGTCATGCGTGTACCCAATACAGACATACGCTTCGTAGTCCCCTAAGCCGTATTTATCACCTTTCAACATGTCCCCGCGTCCCCTCAACAACATTGCCATCCTCGGACCTGGCCTTCTCGGTGGTTCCATAGCACTAGCCGTGCGTGAGCATCTACCAGAATGCACCCTACGCCTCTGGGCAAGAAGAGAACAACCCCTCCTCCTCGCCAAAGAACTAGGAATCACAGAGCACACCACCTTGGATGTCCAAGAAGCCGTTGCGGGTGCGCAACTCGTCATCCTCGCCACCACCATAGGTGCTTTTGAGGAACTGACACGACAGATGCTTCCCAGCCTCCCCAAGGACGCCATCGTCACCGACATAGGCTCTGTAAAGCACTATGTCCACCGCACAACCGGTGCTTTGTTGCATGAGCGCGGCTACCAATTCATCGGCTCTCACCCCATGGCGGGCTCAGAGCAACAGGGCTTAGAACACGCCCACGCCAGCCTCATCCAAGGCGCAACACTTGCCCTGACTAATGAACACCAAGTGGATGAAGAGGCCGTCGCAGCCCTAGAACACTTTTGGCACAGCATAGGCATGTGCCCCTACCGCATCGGCGCAAAGGATCATGACCGCAGCGTGGCGAGGGTATCCCATGTCCCACACATCCTCGCAGCCCTCTGCGCAAGAACAGCTGACATGGGCGGCGTACCCCTAGAAGACCTGCAACGGCTAGCCGCCACAGGCTTTCGCGACACCAGCCGCGTGAGTGGCGGCCCTCCCAATATGTGGGCCAGCATACTCTGGGAAAACGACGTCGCCGTGCGCGAAACCATACAATACTGCCTCGAAGACCTGCAAAAACTCGTCAGGCTCCTCGAACTACAGGATAGGCAGGGCACGGAAGAATGGCTGCGCGAGGCAAAAGAATCCCGCGTCAGCATCAAACCCTTCCAAAACCTGACACCACCATCTAGCCAATAGGGGGCTTGCAAAATTAGCAGCTTTGAATTTTGGCAGCAGTTTGGATGAGAATTTGTGGCGTTTGGGTGCGCATAGCGAGCTATGTAAGCCCAAAAAGCTGCAAATTATCGCCAAAATGCGCCAAAAGACATGCTGCAACGCGTAATTTCTGCATCAACATTTTTTAGACTAATTTTGCAAGTCCCCAATAGGTAAACTCAACAGGAAGGTGCAGCCACCCTCACTGCTCTCCAAGCTCAAATCGCCGCCTATAGAGCGCGCTAAATCACGAGAGAGAGCCAAGCCTAGGCCTATGCCCGACTTCTTCCCCTTCTCCGCATCAGCAGAGCGATGGAAGGGCGCAAAGATATGACGCCTCATCCCCTGCGCTATACCAGGTCCTTTGTCTCTAAAGCGTATGTCAATATGCTTGTGACGCTGCAGCACATGCAGTTGGATAAGAGCCTGTGGAGAGGAAGCATACTTGATGGCATTATCGGCTAAATTGGTTAGCACCTGCTCCAGCGTCAAAATATCAGTGCAAAGCTGCACATGGTGGCAGCGCTTGTCCAGCGTGAAATTGACCTCAAAACCCGCCTCACGTAGCGGGCGCGCTATCTTCTCAAAAAGCTTTGGCAATATCTCCCCGCAAAGCCCCACATCCTGCCTCCCACGCACCTTGCCACGGCTGAGACGCGCAAAAGAAAGCACATTTTCCACCAAATGATTGAGTCTCTGACTCTCTTTGTGCATCTTGGCATAGTATTTTTCCTTAGTCTCCTCACTGAGAGACGCCCCCTGTGTTGCAAGCATCTCCGTATAGAGACTAAAACTAGTCAAAGGCGTGCGCAGCTCATGCGTCACAGCAGAGACAAAGTCACTGCGCCTTCTCTCAAAGCGAGCGTAAAGCCATAACAGAACAGCAATGAGCAAGGCCGTACCCAGACAAACAGCCCAAGCAGACAACAAAGTCCCGCGCAAAGCCTCCTTGCGCGCCGCCGTGTCAGGAAGATCCACCTGCGCCCCAGGCAGCAGATTGATAGGCAAAGGGGCTAGATTCCCCTCCTTCAGACGAGGTGTCAGCGCGAGGTGAGCCTCCTTGAGGCGGGGCTCAACCAGAGGCAGCAAGTGAGCCGCCAACTTTTCCTTATCAATCACAAATCCCTGTGCAGCATAACCATGCGTCGTAGGAATGCGGCGCATATAAATAATCTCCTCATCCGCATACCAAGCAAAGTAATCCGTGGGTTCACCCGTCGCCTTGATGGGCTTTGAGAAATCCGTCTCCTCAACAATACTCACCGCCATGACACCCGTCTCCTTGCTAGGATCAAAAGAACCGGGATTGAGCGGGTCAAAATAAGGAGCCTCGGGATTAGTAGCCTTGCGACGCATGGTATCCATGAGAGCCCCCTTCTCCTCCAAAGCCGCCCCAAAGTCACGTGCCTCGGGCGACACAAAGAAACCAGCAGGACTCAGCAAGAAAAAGCCCCTATTAAAATCCGCCCGCTCCCCGTGAGGAGACTTATAGTGAGGATGGATAAAGCTAGGGATAACATCCCCCGTCTTTGCCTCCTCCGCCTTCAGCAGCGTATGCAATCGCCCCTCAAGTCTGGGGATAGACAGCTCCAACAGACGCGCCGCCTGAGACTTCTGATCAATACGCGTGAGACGCTGTTCTAGCATAGACGCCTCCCGCGCCAGCCAAGCAGCGGCCAGCAAACAAAGAGTCACCAAAGAACCTGCAATGAGATAAAAACGCTTATTCATGAATAAAAAGTAAAATTAGAGAATAACTGGCTCATCAGGATGCTGCCATATGTAACCGCGGCCGCGAATATTTTTGATATAAGTAGCAGCCTCTGGAGGCAATTTTTCCTTGAGACGTGTCAGCGTCACCGCGACAGCACGCGTCTCATTAGCGCGTGCTGCACTAGCCCAAAGACGACGCAGCAACTCCTCCTGAGAAATCACACGCCGTTGATGCAGTAGGAAATAGCGCAGCAAATCTGCCTCCTTTTCCGTCAACTTGCATGTAGTACCATCCTCCCTCACCACCTGACGCTGCGCGCTATCAAGCCGGCCACCGGGGAAAACAAGCTCTGCCCCCGCACTGGATTCACGCCTAGGGTAGCGACGCAGCACAGCCGTGATACGCGCCAAAAGTTCTGCAATACTAAAAGGTTTTGTGATATAATCATCCGCACCACGCACCAGCCCCTTCACGCGGTCTGGCTCTTCCCCGCGTGCACTGAGAACAATACTGGGCACACCGGGGCACTCTTTTGCCATAAGTGAGAGCAACTGAAAGCCATCAATCTCTGGCATATTAATATCCAGCAGCACCAAATCAACCACCTCCGTGAGCAAAATCTCAAAAGCCGCCCGCCCATCAGCCGCCTCCAAAACCAGATAATCATGAGCATTCAACGCATCAGCAAGCACAGTGCGAATGGCTTCATCATCTTCAGCAATAAGGATATTTCTCTGGGACATGCCCCCATCATAGCACAACAAGCCCCCCACGGCAAGCAGCAGCTATGGGGAAGTTTTAATTCCCACCTATGAGCTAGCTATCCAAGCGTACAAAAAAACTCACCATCTTGCTTTAAGCATTGATGGTGAGTTTATTTTTGCGATTGCGGGAGCAGGA
>CAYJON010000022.1:0-22079 GCA_964371795.1 uncultured Akkermansia sp.
GCAAGCAGCAAGGTTAAAATGCACATCACATTTGAAAAAACAAATAGCGAAGCTGCGTTGTTTGATGTTCAATTAACGCGGTAAGCCTTTGCTTCTTTTTCCCCCAAGTAAATAGTCTTAGTAATTTATTTTTGATAATTACAAGCCTGAGGTAACGTTTAGTCATCATGCTGAGCATTGCCCTATTTTCCATAGCGAGAAGAGTAGCATAGGTGATTCTATTGTTGTAGCAATCCTTTTCTAGAGACTCACGGAGAAAGCGTTTGGAATGCTCTATACGTTGAGCAAATACGGTATCTAGCAATTCATCAGATAGAGGAGTCTCTAATAGCTGTTTCATTTTCTCAGGACTTTCTTTGCCTAATAGTAAGCGATCCAAGAGCTGAATCTCCGACAGCAAGCTAGTAAAGCGACTCGCCCCCCTTTCTTCGTTAGCAAAGACGACAAAGGGACGGCGAAATATGAGTGCAAAACAGACACCGTGAAATGAATCAGTGATAAAGCATTGGCAATTTTTAATTGCTTTGAGCCAATGGTAAACACTGGCTTTCTCCCCATTAAATTGGGTGATATCCAAGGGGTTTTTCTCAGAAAGCGTAGCGAGTAGTTGCTTCTTCTCATCACTCATATCTAAGATATAATAAGCAGCGTAGTTATCAGGGAGCTTTTCTTGCGACTCATCCCCTAAAGAAGCCCACCATGCTGCATCATAAAAAAACACAGGGTCGACTACCCACTCTGCTTCGATCCCTAAATGATCGCGGCATAGATCAACAGCTAAATTCTCTCTAACTGAAATTCCGTCAAAACGCTCTAAAAGGCAGCGCATGCGTGCGCGCTCTTCCTCTGGCCAGGTCCATTCTGAGACGCCAAAGCTAGCAGCATAAGATATTAGCTTTTTTCCAGCGTTCGCAAAATAACAAAAATAGGCCATATTCGATTTACTGGCATAATAATAGCGCCATATTTGGTCTGATCCGACAAGAAAAGTATCAAACTGAGCATTGAGGGAGGCCAACTCATAATGGTTTAAATACGCCTGCGTTGTTACCAGCTGCTCCTTTGCGAATTGGCAAAACACAGACTCCTCATACCGCTCATTTTCTCCGCGCCAAGTGATATAGTAAATCAGGCTACTAGTATAGCCCAAATCACGAAGATAACGTTGTATTGCTAACCCCGTTAAATTCGCGCCATAGTTTGATGTATACCACATATTTAGTATACCTATGTGTTTCGTGCTCCTTGATGTATCACTTGATATTATATCCATCACCATTATCTCTAAACAAAATCTTAATCTATTTTAAAAAAATATCAAGACTAGTTTTATAAATATGTCTTGTTTCAAAATATTAAATGAGTACAATGGGAGCACAGCATGACTTCTCTCAATTTTGATTTCTCTCGTTCGCCCTACTGGGATAATTTGAAAGGCTTTTTTATGCTTTGCGTGATATTAGCCCATTTATTCTTACCGTATTCAATGTTCAAAACAGAGTTAGCTCTGACACTTATGTACGTAATGCCTGCATTCATATTATTAAGTGGCTACATGAGCAGCAGCAAAAGCATACTGCGCAGCAATCTGACAAAACTACTCATACTCTTTATATTTCTTCAATACGGAATGGCTCTCGCTTCCTGCTTGTATAACAGGGAGTACTTAGATTGGACTCAGGCATATTATTCCTCTTGGTTCCTACTAGCCATACTACTCTACCGCTTTTCCCTACATTTTATTAAACGGATAAAGCCGCTCCTTGCCTTCTCCTGCATTGTATCAATCATCGTTGGTTTTTCTCCGAATTTTGATTTCATGGTGATGCAGAAGATTATAGCTCTCTATCCCTTCTTTTTAATAGGCTATTACCTCCGCGGACGTATCCCCAGAGAAGGATTATCACTAGCTGTACCAGCAAAAATTATGGCTCTTTTGGTAGGGTTTGCGCTTTTCACTTTTTCGTACTACATTAGTAGATATAATTATATCACGGCAGATGACTGGTTTTTCCATGCTTATGATACGTGGCGCGACGCTATACACCGTATTGTCGTTATGTTTCTAAGTGCCATATACGTATGCATTTTATTGATAATTACACCGCAAAAGCCAATATGGGGATTGAGCAAGGTAGGCAAAAATTCGCTTAGTGTCTATATTTTCCACCGCCCTCTTACTCTTCTTTTCCTCTATTTATTCCCCGCCAATCAATAGGTAGCGTCACATACTATCTACCCCATTCTTGCAACTATTATTATTGTTATTTTGGCTAGTGCGCAGTTTGCGCAAGCCTCACTTGATTCCTTCGTATCTATTCAAATAGAAAGTGGGAAAAAATCCCAAACTAGCAAGATTTCAGCCATTGTAGGACGTCTCTTATTACCTCTGTTTTTACTCACTTTGCTGAGTTATAACCCGCTTTTTAAATACCGCCAAAAGATAAAAAGCCTCTTTTGGGGAGAACCAGCACCAGCTACCACCGTACTAGAAGTAGAGAGAATCTCCCCTTTGCAAAAACAGCAATTGGACGAAGCTATTAAAATCTCATTTGTTGGAGATTTAATTTTACTACGCCCAGCTGTCCACAGAGGATATAATCCACAAGATGCCTCTTATGACTTTTCCTCTATGTTCGAATTCACCGAAGAATACTTTCATAAAGATGATTTAACAATTGGCGTTTTCGAGGGACCCTGCGCAGGCGAAGCCCATCAATACTCTACAAGTTCCTATGATGACGGAATCCATTTGGTTTTAAATTTCCCTGATGAGTACGTGCGTGATGTGAAAAAAGCAGGCTTTGACCTCGTTACAACCTCAAATAATCACATCTACGACTGCGGCATAGAGGGCGCATTGCGTACTGTTGACGTGCTGCAAAAAGAGGGCTTAGACTATGTTGGTACTCACCTATCAAAACAGCAGCGTGAAAAGATTAAAGTAGTAACTGTAAAAGGGAAACGCATAGCGATCCTAGCATATACATATGGCTCTAATTATATTTCTGAAGAGGATCTTCTCAATGGAGTATACGCGCAGCACGTCTCTATTCTTTGCTCTCCACAATCTGCCAATTATGACAGAGTACGTGAGCAGGTAGCTGCGGATTTCGCAAAAGCAAAAGAGCTTCAACCTGATATCATCCTCGTATTACCCCATATGGGAGAGCAATTCTTGTTAGCTCCCGATGATTATCAATTAGCATGGTGTGATTATTTTACAGAGCTAGGTGCGGACATTATTCTAAGTGATCATCCCCATTCCCCGCAACCCGTTGAGTGGAGAAAGGGTGCAGATGGTAGAGATGTAGTCATCGTCCATTGTCCCGGAAACTACGTCAATTCTTATATTTTAGGAAATGGTGATGCCTGCGCTCTCACAGAGGTGTATTTAAACCCTCAAACAGGCAAACCCTTTGCCGCGGGCGTTATTCCCATGCGCGGGATAGCTATGGGAGAAGAAAATTGGACAGCAATAGCTATTCGAAGCATTTTCAAAAAGAATTTCCGCTTCACCTTTTCTGATTACGATATGATGAGGTTTGATGAGATTCATCGACTTATCACCAAGGTCATGCTAGGCATAGAAATGCCTCTGCATGAAGCAGCTGAAAGGTACTACCTTTGGGCGGATAGAAAAAACCGTGTTTATAGAGATGATTGCAAAGCGATGGAAATCACGTCAGAGTTAAGAAATACACCGCTATATCAACTATTAGAACAATCAAGTCACGTTTGTTTTGTCGGAGATTCAATTACAGAAGGTACGCTAAATGGCGGTTTTGGTTGGCATGAATCGCTATGTTCCTCTCTCAAGGATACACAAATCAGCACCTTTGCTAAGGGCTCAAAGACGAGCAAATATATCAGTACACACAAGGAGAAAATCGCTGCATTTGCAGCCGATACTTATGTAATAGCGATCGGTACCAACGATATACGATACAGGAATCCATCAGTCTGCGCCATGTCACCTGAAGATTATATATCAGAGCTGAAAAGCGTCACTGACGAAATCCATCGTATCAATCATGAAGCTCGAATCGTTTTCATCAGTCCATGGATAGGTGATGAGTATGATCCAAATTGCGCCCCGCCAAAACCAGAGCGAGAAAAGCTCTATGAGCAGTTTGATGAGGCCTTGAATCGTTTTTGTCAGGAAAAAGGATATATGCACATCAATCCCAATATTATGCTAAAAGAGAACCTTCAATATCTGCATAAATCCACATGGTTAGTGGATCACATTCACCCCAACGCTGTATGTGGAATAGAGCTTTACGCCCGACTGGTTCTGCTGGCTAGCAAGGCATCAACTAAATCGTAACACGCCTAGGCGCGATGCTCTTGACAAAACGCAGAAATACGCTATACTTATGCCAGATGAGCACCACAGAGAGAGACTGGCTACCAGAGCAATTACTTCGGATGGAGGAAGGCACAGTAGCTTCAAATGATACTCCTGTGCGCGTCATTAGAATAGGGCAGGCTTGGGTAGAGCATCTCGAGGATGTATCCGTTCTTTACAATTCTCTATCTGTAGGTCATGTTGAGAAAACGGTCTCTTTCACCGTACAGCGCAAGTATGGGAAGTACCTGTGTCATGAACGCGCCGATGCATGGTTGATTGGTCTTCTCAATTGGGCCATGCGCGAGCGCTGCGATTTTATCTGCGAAAGCCCCGTCACGGAAGAGTTGCTTTATAATATCAGACGCGATCTTCTTCCTGCACTGCACCGCAACGGGCCGCATTTGCACCTTCCTCAAATCACTGCGGAGACATCGCATGAGCCTCTGGACTGCGCTTTAGGGGTGGGAACGGGTTGTTCTTGCGGCATTGATTCCTTGCACGCCATATCGCGTCATATGGATTCAGATTACCCAAACTTGCGATTAACTCATGTCACACTCAATAATGTGGGGGCATTCACGCGCGATGGTGCAACCACGCAGTCGAAACGCGATTTTCATATCCAGTTAGCTCAACAATTATCTGAAGAACTGGGGCTAGAGCTCATTATAACTGATTCAAACTTTGCCGACGCTTTCCCTCAAAATCATTTTCTTACGCATACTTATTCCAGCTGCTTTGCCATCTACGCGATGCGCAAGCTGTGGAAAACGTACTACTACGCATCAACGGGTTACGCGTATGAATCCTTCACTCTGGATAGCCATGAAACGAAATCATGTCCTTATGAGCTATTAAGTCTTAATGCCTTTTCTGTTCCATCACTGAGAATTTATTCAGAAGGAGGAGCGCATACTCGTTATGAGAAAACGGCGGCCTTGATTCACTACAAGCCAGCACAACAGTACCTTAATGTTTGCACAGAGACAGCGATAAATTGTGGACGTTGTCCCAAGTGCAAGCGCACCATGCTCACCTTGGACTGTCTAGGAGCACTTGATTTATTCACTGAGGTATTCCCCATTGATGAATACAAAAAATGGCGCAAATTTTATATAAAGGATCTCTATAGGACATATCGCAAACAGCCCGATAAAATGATGCTAGAATTATACAATATTCTGAGCAAAGAATTAACCCTTTATGATAAATTAGCAGTCATGACGCGTCCTTTTCGGGCGAAGGTTAAAAGCTTTTTCAAAAAGTAGAGCCTCATGAGTAATTTAAAGGAGGAATCCCTGCAGGGTGCAAAGTGGGGATTGATTCAAAAATTAACCCTCAGGCCACTGCAATTATTATATGGTATCGCTCTAGCGCGCTTGATAAGCCCCGATGAGATGGGCATTATGGGGCTCATTGCCGTTTTCTTTGCTGTCGCGGCTCAATTAAAAGATTGTGGTTTCAGTACCGCTCTACTGCGCAAAATTGATAGAACTGAAGCGGATATCAGCACGGTATTTTGGACAAATAACGTCATCAATGCCCTGCTCGTTCTTATCTTGTTCTTTCTCGCACCGTTTATCGCTGACTGGTTCAGGATGCCGGAGCTAGTTGCATTAACACGTGTTTCTGCTATCATGATGCTACTCAACGCCACAGCGGGCGTGCATTGGACACTGTATACAGCGCGTCGGGATTTCAAAACCCCTGCTATTGTTGGTCTCATCACAACCATCGTATCCATGCCTGTCGTCTTTGCTTTTGCATGGTATGGCTACAGTTATTGGTCTATTGTCATAGGTAATATCGTCTCATCCTTAATCAGTTTAATAACGGTGTGGATTATTTCTCCATGGAGACCCAAGTGGATGTTTTCATGGCTATCCTTCAAAGAATTTTTTGCCTATGGCAGCAAAGTCATGATGGTAGAGCTAGTAAATACCATTTACTTTGATTTTAGAACGATACTCATTGGTTTACTTTTCAACAAGGCTTCTATAGCTCTTTTTAGTCGAGGAAAACACCTGGCAGAGCTCGCACCCTCCACCGTTAGTAGTATACTCTCGGGGGTTTCTTTTACCATTCTGGCACAGGTTCAACATGATACATCACGCATGCTGCATGTTTATAAAAAATTCGTGCAGCTTAGTAGCATCATCACTGTCTGGGGATGCTTCGCGATGCTGGCACTCTCTCCTTCTGTTATTCCTCTTTTATATGGTATGAATTGGGCTGCCTGCGTGCCCTATGTCCAAGTCATTTCTCTGGCTATTCTCTTCGTGCACCTATGCACATTGAACGCAAAATTGCTGTTAATTTTAGGTCATTCTGGACTCGTTCTTAAGTTAGAAATTGTTTATAAAGCAATAGGCCTAACGGGCATGTTAATTGCCTCTACGATGAGTGTCTATGCCATGTGCTGGGCTATGGTCATCGGTAACTTTTTGGCTTTGATGATTAACTTGTGTGCCATCTCAAGAAAGCTACCTCTCAGCTTTTTCACCCAATTGCGCGACATAGCACCCTATTATATCTATGGCGCGATTAGCTGCACTCCTGCGTTTATATTATCTTACACGGACGCCGCGTCGCATTGGTTATCGATTAGTATAGGATTGCCGTCGGCAATATTTATCTATTGGGTATTGATGCGTAAGACAAAAGATCAAGCCTATATCGAATTAGTTAAAATCCTCGAAGAGAAGAATATATTGCCGAGAATTAGAAAATTTTTTCGCATAACATAGCGCGTCCTTGACTTCTCGTAGCTACTGAGTCAATATAGACATGTGCTTACTACACCAAAAGCTAATTGCTATGGCTGCACGGCCTGCGATCAGATATGTCCTCCAGATGCTATAGAGATGCATCGTGATGATGAGGGCTTTATGTACCCCAAAGTGAATCATGACACATGTATTCGCTGCAATCTATGCAATAAGGTCTGTCCTGCACAGTCACAGGAATTGAAGAATGAAGCACATCCCACCTGCTATGCTACGTGGAACAAAGATCCCGCCATCCGCGCTCAAAGTTCATCGGGAGGCGTTTTCAGCCTCTTGGCAGGTCGCATTCTGCGTGAAGGCGGATATGTATGCGGAGCTGTCATTGAGTCGGGCTATGTCCGACATACCCTCATCTCACATGAGGAACAGCTAAGCGCCTTGCGTGGTTCAAAATACGTACAAAGCGATATGGGTGACTGCTACGCAAAAATAAAACCCCTTCTTCAGAAAAAGAAAACTGTATTTTTTACAGGAACACCTTGTCAGGTTGCAGGACTGCGCGACTTTTTGCGAAAAGATTATGCCACCCTCTTAACCGCTGATGTTGTCTGCCATGGCACACCCTCTCCCCTAGTGTGGCAGCGGTACCTTTCTTCCGAGTTTGGTAATGATCCCATTCAATATACCCATTTTCGAGGAAAGCAGACCAGCTGGAGGTATTATAACATTGAGATAACTTCCGCGGCAAAGCACGTTTACATGCCCGCCTATGATCATATTTTCATCAAGGGATTTTTATCAGATCTCTATTTACGCCCTGCATGTTACCACTGCCCCTACACCAGTATCCCGAGGCAAGGCGATATTACTTTAGGTGATTTTTGGGGTATCAAGGAGCATGCACCACACTTGGATGACGACAAGGGAACATCTCTCATTTTAATCAATTCCGCAGCTGGTCGAGCAGCTTTTGATGCCATTAAAGGGGATTTAGTAACATGTGAAGAAGTTCCACTTGATTTCGCCAAAAAGCATAACCCAGTATTGACTCGTCCCAGCAAGGAGCATCCAGAAAGATACAATTTCTTTCGCTCTCTCGAGATGAAGCATTTTGATTTTAAGCGCAACACAGAGCAAATCTTAAAAGGAGGGGCAGAGGTCGCCATTTTGTACAGCGACTGGCGATCTGGCTTTGGCAGCTGCCTTTCAGCTTATGCCCTACAACATACTATCCATGAAATAGGTTATCCGTCAAAATTACTACATTTTACGCACGATACGGATGAAAAACCTGCTGCGGCCTTGGCTATTGAAAGCTTTGCCAAGGAACATATCGTAAGCACAGAACCTATACACTCGAAGCAGCAGGCAGAAAAACTCAATGAACGTTTTGCTACATTCTTGCTCAGCTCTGAAATTAAAGTCTGTGATCCCAAAGATTACACAAGCCACCAAAATACGTTCAATTTTGTCTTGCCTGATAAGAAGCTCATGGCCTTTGGCTTAAGTGCTGAGGCTTCATGGGAAAACTCTACACCCTTGCAGCGCGAAGCATTTGCCTACGGTTTTAACCGCTTTGACGCTCTTTCAACATGCACCCCCGCGCTATTTGATGCATTACCTGAGATGGGGTTAGCAGTAACAAAGTCACTTGATGCCCTGTTCTTGTGTGATGCGGACTTTTGGGTTCAATTAGCCGACAGCTGCAAAGATAGCCATACAGAGCCCTATATAGCTGGCTGTTTATCATCTGGTATAGATCAGGAAGCACACAATCTAGGTAGCCATTCACTCATTGATATCAAGGACGCATCCAGTGTCACCCACTGGATCAAACTCATTCGAGACTGCGATGCTCTATTATGCGATGATTATCATGCCCTCTGCATGGCTATCATCTTTCAAAAGCCCTTTATCGTAGTGGAGGGAAGAGAGCCCCTGTCAGCGCGCCTCATGAACTTGCTAGATTTCTGTCAGCTTTCTCATCGAGCATTGCCCATGGCAAAGATAACAGAGGAAACTCTTTATCAAGAATTTCCAACTAACTTGAGACACCTTATTGAAGAGAATCGCCATTTTCTAGAAAAGCATCTATCCACTGCCTGTCAGAACAATAGGCTAACTTACGCTATGATGCTCAACTTAGAAAACCAGCGCATGCTTCGAGGCATCCGATTTAAATACCTGCGCCTTGTTGTCTGGAAGTACAAAATCCTCGTGCAGCTCAGCTGGGGAAAACGGCGCAATTATTACAAGCATACGCTCGCAAAAATCATCAATATGAAAAAGCTTCTGTAACTCGACTTGTCCACTCATGTTGGCCATTTTCTCCTGCGATATATGCTACTAGGGAGCACCTTGCAAAACCAGTCTTAAAATAAGCCTTGTTTCAGATTATTAAATAGATACAATAGGTGCACCAGCATGAGTGACATCAAAAAAGAAACCATCAGTGGGGTGAAGTGGCAGTTTATTTCTAAGCTCACCTTGCAGCCTGTCACCTTTATCTTTGGGATGATATTGGCTCGACTGATCACGCCAGAAGAGATGGGGATTCTCGCGCTTACTAGCATTTTCTTTGTTTTTGCAGAACTCCTCAAGGATAGTGGTTTTGGTGCGGCACTAATACGCAAGCAAGATAGAACAGATGCGGATATTAATACAGTTTTTTGGTTTAACGTGGGCGCCTCTTTGCTTTTGTGTATTACGCTGTGCTTAGCTGCTCCATGGTTTGTTATTCTCTTTGACTGCCCGCCTTTGCTCAATATCACACGTGTTTCGGCAATAATGCTATTCATCAACTCCACAGGTGGTGTGCATTGGACACTTTTTTCGGCTAAAAGGAACTTCAAAACACCTGCACTCATCTCTGTCATTAGTGCAATTACTCCCATGCCTTTTACTATTTGGGCGGCATATTCTGGTTGGAGCTATTGGTCACTTATTGCACATGGGGTTGCGTCGGGGTTGATCTCTCTTTCTCTTATCTGGATTGCCTCTCCGTGGAAGCCTCGATTGATGTTTAGCCGCGCCTCGTTGAAAGAGTTTTTCAGTTTTGGTTCAAAAATTTTAGCAAGTAACTGCGTTGTTAAATTCTACGGTGAGTCACGAAATCTTATAATAGGTTTATTCTATTCTCCCATGCAATTAGCCTTCTTTCACAGAGCAATAAAACTGGGAGATATGCCTATTTCCTTAATTCAGGGAGTTGTTGGTAGTGTGGCTTTCCCTATTTTATCAACATTAGCGCATGATGAGCAAAAATTAATTGACACTTACAGAAAATACTTTAGGTTAACGATAATGTTGGTTTCTTGGACGATGCTTTCTGTGGTTGCGAATAGCTCATCACTCGTCTATACCCTTTATGGGGCACAATGGATGCCCAGTGTCTTCTATGCTCAGATTTTAGTACTGGGACTGATGCTTAACCCTGTTTCAACACTGATTAATACTTTAATTATGGTAAAGGGGAGGGTTGATATTACATTAAAATTAGAGTTTGTGTCTCGAACAATAAGCATGCTCTTGCTTGTTGTAGCGGCATGCCACAGTGTGGCAGCGGTGTGTATAGCCGCAGTTCTTTCATGCATTATTTACTGCTTTAATCTATTCATTGCAATATCTCGCGTGGGCTGGCTAAAGCGTCGTGATATGCTCTCAGATGCGCTGCCCTATTTATTAGTTGCACTAGCAGTTAATGTTCCTGCTTTTATTCTGAATTTAATTTTTGAGCCTTACTTTGATATTCTTCTTTTAGGGGCTGCGTGCTCGCTCTTCTTATACATTGCTATTATGCACAGTCGCTATGATCGTACTTGGGCCATGCTTATCAATCTACTAGATGAAAAAAAGCTATTAAGATTTATTCCTTTCATAAAGAAAAGGGATATATCTCACTAGAGAATTTTAGAAGCAAGCTTTAGCGCCAATCCCTGAGCAAAGGGCATATAGCTGTAGAGCCATGCGTATTGACCTATATTAATGGTATCGCCTTGGCACATGTCTAACTTACCCCCCCTGACAGTATAATACATCAGGTGATCAACTGTCCGCAGTGCGGCTTGTTGATATTTAACATCACGACTGATTTCATAACATTTCTCAAATAATAGCCCACATAACACTGTGGCAGAAGAGTCTTCATGTGTTACCTTGACAAAATATTGAGCACGGTATCCACCTCTTGGGGTTTGAAACGGGAGAACCTTATCCGCAATTTTGAGCATTCTCTTCTCCAATTGCAGATTGTCTGGCAGCTTATTTTCTTTTATGATTTGGTGGCACTCTGTTAGACCTAGTATATACCACCCTAGACCACGCCCCCAGTCATAAATACCCAAAGGTAGTTTTAGTTTAATGTTGTATGCATGGGCAGGAAATGCATCTTGAAGCAATGCCTGATCGTACTCCTCAATTTGCTTGTCAGCCAACAAGATCGCTTCTGGAACATTAAACATAGCACCATAACAATATAAGAACGGACAAACAAAGCCTATCGTATCGACAAATCGTATATCATAGTGCCCAGCGCGGTAGGGGACAGTGTCTAGGTCTCCCTTTACTTTGTATATTAACTCATAGATCTCATCTATAGCTGGACGAATAGCCGCAATATCAACTATATTTTGACGCATAAAGGCATAGGCAAGGAAGGCACCGTCTATCTCCCCAGGGCATTTTCGCCAATTTCCAGTTTGAGGATCTATATGCTCAAAAATATGATTTTTAATCAACTTATTGTTAGAGTTTTTCTCGGCTTCGATGAGTCCTATCAAAAGTCCAGCACGCTGCCATAGATGAATATTTACCGCAGCTTTGGCATGATAAATAGCATCCCAAAGGCGCAATCTGCTCTGCGGATTATAAAGAACCTTGGGAGGATCTAGAATCCATTCTTGGCAGGTTTTTTCTATCAATGCCTTCCACTCATTGCGATCCTTTAACTTCCCGTATTCTTTATAATTTCTTTTACGACGCAGCTTGTGCCATATATCTACAAAAATAAAGGGTAAAATAATAATAGCTGCTAGTGAAAGCAGAATTAAGAAAATTTGTATTAGAAGGTACATCATCGAAAAAGCGTTCTATTTTGAAAAGTTATTCAAGAGGTAGAGATAATACATAACATTAGCTCACTATTGCAATATACACGACAAGTATTAATCAGGCAAGTCAATTAGCCTATATAATAGAAGAATAGTTCAAATTCAATTTTTGACATACATTGCCCGCGTAGATCATTCCATTCCGCAATTGGCGAGGGAGGCTTGGGATGGGGAGTATGCTTTAGCATGCTGGTAAAGGAGCGAATTTAGACCTTATCTTTACACTAAAAACAATTAGCATAAGGGCTTAAGCTGTGCCTTATGTCGCTTCTTTCACCGCTCCAGCGTGGAGTAACATGGTGACTATGCTTTCATAGCCGTGTTTGGTGGCTAGTGTGAGGGGGGCTTCGCCGTAGGCGTTTTGGGCATTAACGTCTGCGCCAGCTGCGATGAAGAGCTCTATGAGGTGCTCATCAGGTTCTATGCCGCTGGCTGCCAAGTCGGGGGAGAGGTCTATCTCGTCCTGCAAT
This sequence comes from uncultured Akkermansia sp., assembly GCA_964371795.1. Classification (GTDB taxonomy): domain Bacteria; phylum Verrucomicrobiota; class Verrucomicrobiia; order Verrucomicrobiales; family Akkermansiaceae; genus Akkermansia. The sequence continues at coordinate 12,659 of CAYJON010000022.1, forward strand.
AAGAGGGTGGCTGCCTGCTGCAAGAGGGGGTAGTTGGGCTGCGCAGATAGGAGCTCATCCAAGAATTGGATGACGTCTTCGTCATAGTCGTCCCTGTCTATTTCGCGCGCAAACTCACGTATGTCTTCCCACTGTATGGGGGTGGGCTCGGGGCTTTGCTCTGTGTCTTGATCCAGCTCTGTCATGTCGCGTGATTATAAAAAGCTTTGCATCCAATGTCGATGCAAAATTACCAGTAACAGCCATCTTCTACCTTGGAGGCAGCGGCGGGACGCTCGCTTTCATCTGGGTAGATCCAGTGTTCGTTAAAGAGTTTGAGGTAGGGGTTGTTGCCCGCTGTGCCATATTGCTCTACCCAGCGTTTTCCCTTGATGCCAAAGAGTAGCTGCAATGAGCCTCCCATGTGTATGGCCTGCTTGCCCTGCTTTTTGATGTGGGCGGCTAGGGGGAACCCATAGGCTCCGCATCCCAGTAGGCAGGTGTCGTAATCGCTGGCGTCTATCTGTGCCTGCATGTGCTGCAAGGCATCAAACCATGTGCTCATGCCTTCTGGGGCTACGCCTCCCATGCTTTGTACGGCCTTGATGGTTTTGAGCTCAAATTGAGGCAGGACAAGGGGGTTATCAAAGAGGAGTTCTCGCTTTTCTCTGTACTGCCTTGTGATGCTTTCTGCAAAGGGGTGGATGACTAGGACCTTGCGCCCCGCTAGGTGCTGACTCCATGGCTTTCCAGAGTCGTCAAAGGGTTCTAGGTTGCAGAGGTGGACTTTCTGCGCCTGATGGAGGGGGTCTATCATGCTTTCATACTGCAACCAAGAGCCCAGGATGTCCAACTGGGGGATGCAGTCTAGCATGAGTTGGCAAAATTGCTCTGCTGCGTCCATTTCTTGCGGGAAGAATCCCGCGTTGCAGCAGAGGGGAGCTATGGCTGCCTTGTTCCATTGGGGTAGAGGGCTTTCGCCTTTGATGTAGCGGAGTGGGGAAAAGCTCTGCTTTTGCAGCAGGTAGCGGCAGAGGGCTTCTAGCTCTATAGAACCAAAGCGGGCAATCATCAGGGGCTTGCCAGATGCGACGGCATTGCCAAGAAGGGTAGGGGCTGCGTCCGCGTTCCATTCTACTGGAGAGGAAGGGTAGGCTGGAAGATGACGTTTCCTAAAATAGAGGTGACGTGCTGCCTTGAGGAGGAATCTGGTGATTCTATTCATCTGCTTGCAAGTGTAGAGCATCTAGGCTGCTGTTGTCAAGCCTAGAGCCTGTACCCAAGCGAAGTAGGCATTCACGCATTGCTGTCCCACCAATAACCAGAGGAGGCAGGCGAGGATGAGGCAGGGGCCAAAGGCCAATGCCTGCCCGCGCCCGAGGCGCAAGACAAGAGCGGCGATGAGTCCAATCAGGCTGGCCGCTAATAGCAAGAATAGTAACCCCGTCACGCCACAGAGCACGCCCACTGCCATGGCTATCCACGCATCACCGCTACCCATGACGGCTCTGGAGATGCTGTAGGCGGTGCAGCTGCCATGCAGTTCTTGGTACTCTTCGAGGGAGATTTTTTGCAGGCCGTTTTGGCGGTGGAGGTAGAGATGTTCTCCGTCTGTGCTGATGTCGCCTTGGTATTGTTCTGTTTTTTTGCCTAGGCGCAGTTTCATCTTCACTCCTCGGATATGAAGGCGGTCTTTGCTTTCCATGAGCAGGCTGGAGAGGCTGCTTTCTTCCTGCGCGATAGTGAGGATGATGTCGTCACCCTGCTCATTGGCGCGTAGGCTCCAAGCCTCTGGCTTTTCAAGACGTACTGTTTTCCTGCCCAAAAGCCATTTGCCTAATAGGGCGATGGAGGAGAGCAGGAGGAAGCCCACCCCGCCTCCGTAGAGGGAGAATAAGAGCCCATCCAGCCAGCTGTCGCTCTCTATGAAATGCAGGGGGGAGAGTGTGACGCAGAGCGCCCCCGCCAGTGCCGCAAAGACGGTGACGCGCGGTAGGACTATCATCTGCTGCCAGTCCATGACAAAGATGACCATGGCCGCAGCCCCCCAGAGGCAAAGGGCGATGAGGGGCAGTAGCCCCATGTCTGGCATCAGCCAGCTGAGGAGGAAGAAGAGTCCTCCCGTGGCGAGCTCTACAAGCGGGTATTGCCAAGAGATAGGCTGCTTGCAGCAGGCACTACGTGCTCTGAGTAGTAGCCAGCTGAGGACGGGTATGTTGTTGTGCCAAGGGATGGCTTTTTCGCAGCGGGGGCAAAAGGAGTGTTTGGGCTTGTTGGTGCTCAGCCCTCTCGGTAGTCTGTAGATGACGACATTGAGGTAAGAGCCAACGCAGAGCCCAAAAATGGCTGCGCATAGGGGGACAAAAAAAGAATACTCCCAATGCAGTTGCCCTAGCTCTAGTGAGGAGATATCAGGCAACATGCGTTGGGAGTATGATGGTCGTTTTTAAAGAGTTATTAGCTCTGCTGTTCAGTTTCCGCGGGTTGTGCCGCTTCTACCTTGCCGAGGTACTGGGGGAGTTCCAGTCCTACGCTTTTTGCGAGCTCATGCAGGGGCAGGGTGTCTTTGACGAGGTTTTGGACAAAGCCACCAACGGAGGCTCCTTTGTCTCCGCCGCCCATGACGACGACCTTGTCGAAGCTCAGCTTGCTGACAGCAGAGGTCTGCATGCTGACAATCTCTGGCAGCTGCTCTGTGACCAAGAGGCTGGTTGCGGACTGGGCACTGCCTGCTGCTTGCACAATTTGCTGGAAGCCGCTGGCCTTTGCCTCAAGGGCGGATTGGATGGCAGCAGCGTTACCGCGACCGACCAGTTCCAGACCTTCACCTTCTGCTTTCTTCTTGAGGAGGAGGGCGTTGGATTCACCTTCTGCCAGTCTGACAGCGGCTTCACCTTCAGCTTGCTTTTGGATGACGAGGGCGTCAGCCTTACCTTGCTGTTCCTTGAGGAGGACGGAGGCGGCGGCTTCTGCGGCGATTTCTTGCTTGCGCTTGAGGATTTCTGCGGCAACAATTTCGTTGGCGGTCTGGGTGGCGCGTTCCAATTCTGCACGCTGCATTTCGGCCTCACGGTTGGCGATGTAGCCAGCGGATTCTGCCTTGGCGGCCTGCTCGCGCTCTGCGACTTCGGAGACTCGTGTTGCTTCGGCTTGGCGTACCTTGAGGCGGGCGTTGGAGTCTGCGACCTTCATCTGGGCTTCGTTGTTACCTTCTACGGCGGCGGCGTTGGCCATGGCGACTTGCACGGTTTGCTCGCGCTGGGCTTCGGCCTTACCGATTTCACCACGACGGGTTTCGTCGGCTACCTTAATCATAGCGTCGTTGATGGCGCGTGCGGCGGCTTCTTGACCCAAGGCGGCGATGTAGCCAGAGGCATCACGTATGTCGGTGATGTTGGCGTTGATGAGGTAGAGACCCACCTTGTTGAGTTCTGTGTCAACGCCACCAGTGATACCCTTGATGAGTTTTTCGCGGTCTGCGTTAATTTCCTCAATGGTGAGGGAGGCGATGACCACACGCATCTGACCCATGATGATTTCTGAGGCGAGTTGCTGTATGTCCATGCGGCTGCGTCCCAGCAAGCGGCTGGCTGCATTTTGCATGATGGCGGGTTGTGTGCTGATGCCAACGATGAAGGAGGCGGGCACGTCCACACGGATGTTTTGGCTGGAGAGCGCGCCCTTCAGCGGGACATCAATGTTGATGGGGTTGAGGTCAAGGAAGGCATAGCTCTGTACAACGGGGATGATAAAGGTTGCACCACCGTGTATGCACTTTGCAGAGCGACCTTCGCCCACCTTACCGTAGACGATGAGAATCTTATCCGAAGGACACATTTTGTAGCGCGCAAAGAGCCACGCGATTGTACCTAGGACAAAGACGCCTATCACGATAAGCGCGATGAATCCCTCAAAGCCGCCCTTTTCTTCGGGTACGGATGCCAATATATTGGTGATTAATGGATATATATTCATATTTGTGTGTGTTTTTTTGAAGTTAAAGTGCTTTTACAGTGACCATGGTGCTGCTGGCCTTGGTGATGATGACGCGGGCATGGGCGGGGATGGCTGTGTCGCCTTCTTGCATGGCTGCTATGGTGATAAATTGCTGAGGGTGCGCTACCTGCACCTGACCGCCGCTTTCGCCAGCGGGGGGGATGGTCAGATAGACTTCGCCCTCCATGCCCTCTAGGCTTTCATATTTGAAGCTACCATCTGTGTGCATGCGCAGTAGCATGCGCATGGTCACGCCTATGACAAAAAAGGTTGCTAGACCACAGAGTGTGCCAACGAGCAAGCAGACGATGATGCTCATATCCATGGCACGCGTCACAAAGGCACCCCAGCTGAGGCCTAGGAAGAAGCCTATAATGGTACGTGTGGAGAAGAGTCCTCCCTCTGCACCCGCAACACCAGCATCTCCATCCAAATCTCCCCCTCCAAAGAAGGAGACCAGCATGAGTAGCCCTGCCACAACGGTGAAGAAAATAGAAAAAGCGCCTAAAAGTCCAAAGGTAAAATCGATGTCAAACCATTCGGAAATGAAGGACATGAAAGCAAGTGTGTGTGGAGATTCAAGTATCATAAGATCAAAAAATGCTCTATTTAAAGTGAGAATAGCAGAAAGAAAAGCGATATACAATATAAATTATTTGTCACGGCGTATCTCGGAGAACAGTGCGCGTCGTAGGGAGAGCCTTTCCTTCATCGGTATGTCGCAGTCATAAGCCCATATCATGACACCACCTATTTTTTTGCTCTTGGAGTGGCGGCATTTTTCTGTAATGAGGCGTACTCCATTGAAGTACTGGCGTTTCCCCTTGACCTGCGCGTAGTTGTCACCAGGGCCAAGGCGGGGATTTTCCTTGATGATGCCATCATAGCCTGCCGCAGCATCCCAGTCGCGAGTACCTGCTATGTCATTAGAATAGAAGGGTAAACCCATGATAACCTTTTGGCGAGGCATCATTTTGAGAGACCTTTCTGTTTCTTCTTTGTGATGTGCCATAGTGGAGTGCTCTTGGGGTCTGTCATAACACATGACGTTCACAAAATCGACCATATCAGTCGCTAATCGTGTGGGTGACATGTAGGACATATTGACCGCTGCGCTGATGGAGCGACCGCATGCGCCTACTTCTTCGCGTATATCATTTATCATGAGGGCAAAATTTACCCATTGGTCGGCGTTGTCTGGGTACTCCCAGTCTATATCTACGCCGTTGATATCATGCTTTTCCATGAAGGCTGCAATCTGGCGGGCAAAATTGCGCCTCGCATTGGGATTGCCAGCGGTGGCGGTAAAGCCCGGATCATTACCAGCAATGCCTAGAATGATGGCAACAGGTTCATCCCCACGCAGTTTTTTGAGCTTATCTATGCCCTTGATGAAACCTGCGCTGTCAGCATTCTTGAGATTGCCTGCGTTATCTGGTTCTAGGCGGAAGTAGATGATGTCGGTAAGGTACTTGAAGTCCTCCTCGGTAAGCAAATCGGGAGCCCATTCTAGCAAGCGCGTATCGCGATAGTAGGGGACAACGCGATACTCATAAGGATAGACCAGTAGTTCTCCCTTGGGTGCTCCTGCGGTGACCTTGCTGTCCTCATCGCTGCTCTTGATATCAATGAGTTCCGCATCAACGGCTGTAGAGCCCTTTGCCTTGCTGGTGGTATCAGCAGCGAGCCATATATAGTTATCGCCCTGTTGTAGGGTGTGATTGCCTGAAAAGGTAGCGGTGGATTTGCTGATTTTTGCCTTGAATCGCAGAGGGACGCATTTTTCCTGCGCCCGCTCTGCGTTGAGGCTAAATAGCCGCGACTTGCCATCTGCACCTGCTAGGTAGAGGTTTAACCCCTTTATGGCACTAGTCCCCTTTAGCTTAAAGCGCAGTGCCTCCAGCTTTACCCCTGCCTTGTCGCAGTGAATATTGATGCGGATAAGGGGCTGGTCATCTAAATCCTTGTAAAGCCAAGAATGCAGATGCATGGCAGAGGCCTCGACCTTTGCGTCCAGCTGGGGCGTTATAGCGGCTAGAAGGGCAAGCGCAGTAGAGTAGAGCAAGCTACGCATAATCTATTACTCCTCTAAGAGGGCTTCATCTGCCAACTGCTTGCAGCCACGGAGATCTAGCTTGCCAGAGGCAAGGATGGGGATGCTTTCCACGGGGACAATATGCTTTGGCAGCCAGAGGTTGGGGATGCGTTGGTCGATGAGCTTTTGGCGTATGCGGGAGAGGTTTTCTGCCTCCTTGGACTGCTGCTGGTGCTCTGGCAGGGTGGAGAGCAGGACGATGGCTTCGCCCTTTTGCGCATCGGTCACGCCTGTAACGGCCACCTGTAGTTCTGAGGCATTGGGGTCTAGTCTCAGGGCTTTGATGATGAGCTGTTCTACGCCTTCGTGGGGCACCATTTCGCCGCCTACCTTGGAGAAGCGCGAGAGACGACCCGAGAGGCGCACAAAGCCATCGAGGCTCATTTCTGCAATATCACCTGTCTTGAACCACTTGCCAGCAAAAATCTCTTGATGTACCTCGGGCTTGCCCACGTAGCCAGAAAAGACATTAGCACCACGTAGCCAGAGCATACCGCGCTCTGTGAGCGGTATTTCCTTGCTATCATCATCGAGGTCGGTGAGGCGCAGAGCCATACCCGGTAGGGGGCAGCCTATAGAGCCCGCAATATTCTGGGGGTTGTTAAGCTCTATATTCCTGTCACTGGGGACACTGGGCATGTTGACGGTGCAGACGGGGGATGCCTCTGTCATGCCGTAGCCTTCTAGCAACTCCAGCTGGTGCAGGTCGTAGAACTCCTTGCGCAAGTCGTCATGCAGCTTTTCTGCCCCAACGACAAAGTAGCGCACGCTGGCAAAGTCGCCACGGTTGGCGCGGCGTAGCATAGCACGTGCAAAGGTGGGGGTGGAGCAAACGAGGGTGAGCTTGTACTTCTGGATGAGCTCGCAGAGACGCTTTGCATCCGTTGGGTTGGGGAAGGTGCAGATGGGATGACCTGTCAACAGGGGCAGCATCATGGTAACGGTGAGACCAAAGCTGTGGAAGATAGGAAGACTGCCTAGCACATTTTCGCTCTGGAAGTCCAGTCGGCTAGAGCACTGCGCCACGTTGGCAAGCAACATGCGGTGGGTTAGGGCGACGCCCTTGGGCTCTCCCGATGAGCCGCTGGTGAAAAGCAAAACAGCATTATCTTGATCGCGTCGCGCATCAGTGCGGAATTTGCGGCAGATGAGACCAGCAGGCATGATTTTTGCCTTGAGGACATTGGCGATGAGCTTGGGCTTGCCCAGCCCCTTGATGAGCTCCTCAATGAGGATGAGCTGGTTTTTCGGTGGCCATGCAAAGTTGGGCAGCTTTTCGACAAACTTGCCCGCTGTGACAAAGTGCTTGAGCCCAGCTTGGCGCACAATGCTAGCAAATGCGCCGTGGGAGGAGGCATAGTTAATCATCACTGGCGTGATGCCCGCTAGTAGGCAGGCAACAGTGGCAATGGTCGCCCCCGGCCCGGGTGGCAGGATGATGCCCATGCGCTTGTCGCGCTCTGATTCGGGGGTTTCAAGTAACTTGTTAGCCATGGCCATGGCAACGCCTAGAATCTTGTAATTGGGCACGCTGGTATCTGTCATGCCATCGACAATGACATTGTTCTTGTGTGCCTTGAGGGCTTTGACTAGCTCTGTCGTCAGAGAGCCGCTGAGTATGGGTTGCTGCTCAAAAATATCTGCACTGCTGTTCATCCACGCGGCGAGCATGCGCTCACTGGCGCGGGGGCCAGGGCTCAACTGGGGCAGGATGCTGAGGTATTCCTTTGTGTCGCTGGCTGGCAGCTCTGTCATGAGCTTCACGAGGCTCTGGCGGCAGTGGGTGTTAAAGACTGGTACAGGGCTGATATGCAACTGCCCGAGATGGCGGAGAAAGGCAGCAGGTATATCAGAAAGCATGCCGCGGTGGTGTACCCCTTCACCGGGCAGGAAGATGATGTTTTTGTCCTCAGCGAGTGTGGTAAAAAGTTCTTCGCGCAGGGAGCGCATCTGCCCAGCCTTGATATCTACCTGCATCACCTCAAAGCCTGATTTTTTCACCCACTCGCCCAGTTTTTCTTCCAGTGTAAAGCTGGGATCAATGAGGAGCTTGACGCGCTTTTCGAGCAGATGACACAGTTTTTTGAGTGCTTCTACGCTGAGGCGGTTGGGGATGAAGAGGGAAGCCTTGTTAGGGATATTATTTTCTCCAGTAATGTTGATGCGGGACATAAAAAAAGGGGGGATGGTGGGAGATGCTATGAGATGGAACTACCCCTCCTTTTTACAGGAGGGGTAGTTGATGATTGATGTTTTAGAACTTGTAGGTAAGTGATACGGAACCAACTACACCGAAGTTACGGAAAGGCACATTATTCGGATTTTCAGAGTATTGTCTGAACTCAGAGCCCTTGTTGGCGGCTATGCCACCATTGCCTAGCCAGTGGAAGCTGACGGAGGGAGTGAGGATGAGGCTCTTGTCATCGGTGATGAACCATGGGGTGGACAGCTTGATCCAGTAGGCTTGGTCACCGTTTTCGCAGGCATGGTGCCAGTCGGAGAAGTAGCTAGCCGTTGCCGACATGCTGAAGGTGAGGAGGGCTGCAACCTTGACATCTTCAGGAGTGCCGACGATGGGGGCTTTGAAGGTGATGGAGGGTTCAAACCACCAGCCGACTATACCCTGTGTGCTGTAGTTGACAGGGACGGAGAGCTCCAACCACTTGGTTGGGGTGTAGCGAGGGTTGATGAAGAACTCATTGACGGAGGATGCGCCTTGGTCAGCATAGTGCTTTGCCATCACGCCAAGAAGACCACCGTGAATGTAGTCATGTCCAATACCAACGCTGAAAATCTCGGGGATGAACTCATAGCGGAGCTCTGTCTTGACGACAAATTCATTTTCGATATTAGCTTCTTTAATCGGTCCTTCAAGACCAAAACTGTTGTAGGTAGGACCAAATTCTGCTGCACCGTAGAGTGTGTGACCAGAAAGGACTGGTGTGTACGCGATGGTGCTATGCAGGCTCAGACGGTCGGCGATATTGAAATCCAGCTTTAACGCGGAGAAAGCAATGCCATCACCTTCTGCAACGGAGTGCGAAACCACGTAGCCACGACCCGTGTAGTTGGTAGAATATCCTACAGTGAAAGAACCGCTGACAAAGAGCTCTTTTTCTTTTGCCTTGTCAATAGTGGGGGCGATATTATCAATGAGTACTTCTGAGTCGACAGTGAGGTTAGTCTCAGCCTGTGCGGAGAGTGCGAATGCTAGAGGAATCAGTGGGAGGTATTTTTTGAACATGTTTGTATTCTTATTTAATGTAGTTGATGATGCAATAAAAATTGCTTGCTACATATGTTAGCATGGGAAATGTTGTTGTCAATGAAAAAAGTTGCAGGTGTTTTTTG
>CAYJON010000023.1:0-22053 GCA_964371795.1 uncultured Akkermansia sp.
GGCAGTCAGTCAGGTTAATAGAATTTTATACACGCCCGAGGTGAACACCTTGCATGGTGTCAGCATCCTGACTGACGTCCCCTAATCCCTCGCGCGATAGCGCGACTCTTTTCTGCGGTGGCAAACGCTTCGCGTGAAAATTCACCTGCCCACACGCTCCGCGTCAGCGACGGCAGAAAAGTGTCGCCCTGCGGGCGAGCCCAAATGAGGGCGACAGTGTTACAGGGCAGGCTCACCGTGCAATCTATTCATGGCGGGCATGTTTTCTTTTAAGGCACTGTCGCCACCTCGCGCTACGCACTCGGTTTTCCTGCGGGCTCTGCCCACACCCGCAAGGGACGCTGTCCCTTGACCCTGCCCAAGAACTGAGTTCTTGGGAATCTCCTTGAACGCAAGCGCAGGGAAACCGCCTAAAATGTGCGCAAACTAACTTATTTCACCTCTTATCTGCTTTCTTGCAACAGGAAGGCTTGACCCCATGTAGCATCCGTGATACTATCTCGTTCTTATATACGTAATAATCACATGTTAGAGTTCCTATATTCCTTCTTCGCGAGCCCAGGTTTCATTTTCTTTGCAGGTATTCTGCTGCTGGGGGCTTTCTTCTGGTACCTCTCCTCCGAGAGTAATCGCATCAAGCGCGTTGCAGGCGCATTCTTCATCATCGGTCTTGTAACCTTCTCCCTCTTTTCGCTTTTCAATCAAGGCATTAATTACGGGATTGATATCAGCGGTGGCGCCGAGTTGACCCTAGAGGTGCAGGCAAAGGAAGATGACTCCACAGGGGAAAAAATCCCCCCCAGTGATTACGATATGCAGCAGGCTGTCGCCATCCTCGATGAGCGTCTGAACGCCACTGGCACCAGTGAGGTGCAAATCATCTACAGCGGTAATAAAATCCTCATCCAAATCCCCCAACAGGATAAAGACCCAGAACGTAATAAGGTGAAAATGGATGGGATGGTCCGCATGCTCACCAAGATGGCCAAGCTGGATCTGCTACCTGTCCACCCCAATAGCGAGGCCATTGTCTCAACCCCCGAAGCGCAAGCCGCTATTGCTCGCTATGAGGCAGATAAGAAACGCCATGCTGCCGAGTCTGAATCAGGTGAATTCGCCTCCCGTCCCATCCCCCTGCCTGTATCCCTTGGTCTCAATGATTACATGATGCTCGAAGAGTATCTGGTAGATGATAAGGGTGAGCAGAGACTCAACACCAAGACGGGTGAGCCTATCATTGTCTATCACGTGCTGCAAAAGCCCTATGTTGCCCGTCTCAAGAATATTGATATCTCTGGCAAGGACGTGCAATCTGCCAACCCTGATGGTCGTAATGCAGGTGTTGTTAATGTGACGCTGAGTAATGCAGCCGCGCTGAAGATGGGTCAACTCACCAGTACTATGAATAAGGGCGTAGACCGCCTCGCTGTTGTGCTCAACAATCAGGTAAAGAGTGCTCCCACGGTGCAAAGCTCCCTCAATAAGGACTTCCAGATTTCTGGCCTCAACCGCCCTGGTGAGGCAGTGGAGATTTCCAAGGCTCTTGCTAACCCCCTTTCCAGTGACCTTCTTGTAGAGGGGCGCAAGGATGTAAGTGCCCAGCTGGGCAAGAGCGCGCTGGAGCAAGGCAAGTTTGCTGGTATCATCGGCTTTGGTCTTGTCTTTGTCTTCTGCTTCTGGTACTACCGCTTGGCAGGTATGGTTGCTATGGTGGGTCTGGGTATCAATGCCCTCATCCTACTGGGTCTCATGAGCCTCTTTGGCTTTGTCCTCACCCTACCCGGTATTGCTGGTATCGTCTTGACCATGGGTGTCGCTATTGACGCCAACGTGCTTATTTATGAACGCATGCGCGAAGAGCTCCGCAACGGCCGCAGCTTCCTCATTGCCCTGCGCAATGCTTATGAAAAGGCCTTCTCTGCGATTTTTGACGCCAACGTCACCTCGCTGATTACAGCTGTGATTCTCTTTGCCCTAGCCAGTGGCTCTATCAAGGGCTTTGCTGTTACCACGACTGTGGGTATTATTACCTCCCTTATCGGTGCGGTTGTTGTGACACGTGTGCTCTTCTTCTGGTCAGAACGCTTTGGTACAATCAAGACCATGAAGTTCTCCCGCGCTCCATTCGAGAACGCTAAGTTCAACTTCATGGGCGGTAAGAAAATAGCTGCTATATTCTCTATTGCCTTCATTGTCGGTTCTCTCATCTATACCTTTGCTGTCCGTCAGGATAAGGCAATGGGTATTGACTTCACTGGTGGTACAACATTGACCTACGTCATCCCTGATGGTAACGATGTGGACTACCACAGTGTAGAAAACTATGTCTATGGCTTGAAGCTCTCCAAGAAGCCCACGGTGCAGGAGTTCAGCAGCGCAACAGATAACAATATCAAGATACGCTGCGCTAACGCCAAGGAAGCAGAATTGATAGACACTGCCATTCGCAAGGAATTTGCGGGCATGAAGGATGTGCCCCTTCCCTCCGTGGATCAGGTGAGCTCCGCCCTTGGTGCGACCTTCTTCAAAACCGCGCTCATCGCCATTGGTGTTGGTCTCTTGGGTATTACCGTCTATCTGGCAATACGATTTGAATGGTCATTTGCCATGGGTGCCTTGGTGGCTATTGCGCATGACTTGCTCTTCATCTTGGGCGTTGTCGTCCTATTGGGTACAGAGCTCAATATCATCCACATCGGTGCCTTCTTGACTGTGGCGGGTTACTCCATCAATGACACCATCGTTATCTACGATAGAATACGCGAAGCCATACGCCTAGCAGAGCCCCATGAGAAGCTAGCAGACATCATGAACAAGGCCATCAATGAGACCCTGCCCCGTACCTTGCTGACCAGTCTTTCGACCATAGCGGTATTGGTATGCCTCATCGCCTTTGGTGGTCCTGCGATGTTCGACTTCTCGATAACCATGCTCTTTGGTGTTATCTTTGGTACTTACTCCTCCATCTTTATCGCTGCCCCTGTGGTGCTCATCTTTGCCCGCAAGCACGACTTGAAGGAAGAGCTGCGCAAGGCTGATGAGCTCATCACCGAGGAACATCAATAAAGCGCGAAATACTCACGCCTCTGTGACACACAGAGCCAGACTGGGGCTGCAATCATCTTGCAGCCCCTTTTCTTGTTTATGCAACGAGCCTCGCTTTTGCTACAATAAAAGAACGCGCCATCCTATGAGGATGGCGCGTTGAATAATATTTCTTATACTAGTATCTTAGAACTTGAAGCCAAGACCGACGCGGATCATGTGGTATGTCTGTGCGCGTGCGTCTACAGGGGCTTGGTGGATGAGTACGGGTTCTGCCATGTTGCCACGGAATTCGTAGGCTGCATAAGCATACATGCACTTGGTGAAGTGGTACTGAGCACCAATCTGAACACTGTAGACAAAGCCCCATTCAGAGTTGTGGGAGCGTTGCATGCCGTATTCTGGATCGGTAATCTTGTACTTCACGCTTTCATTTGAAATACCAGCTGCGAGACCTGCAAAGAGTGTCCACTGGTGTGAAAGATCATGGCTGAAACGAAGGCCAGGCATGAAGGTGAATGTGTGAAGACTGGCGCGCTCTCTGTAGGGCAGGTCGCCTAAAATGAGACCAGTATTAGAGGCGCTACCATAGCCGTAGCCGATGTTGAATGTGATAGCAACGAGATCTGTGAGGTCGTAACCAGCTGTGATTTCAGCACCAACGATGTTGATTTCTCCTACACCTGGATTGTCCAGATCTTCGAAGAAGTTGTAAGGACCACCTGTTTGTGCAGATGCTCTAGGATAAGCACCATTGATGTCTTGATTAGCCAAGCCACCGAAGGCACCTACTTCCAACCAGCAGCGTGCTGGCTCTCCAGGAAGGGTAGGAGTTGGCTTGGGCTGGACTATTTCAACAATCTTGTTCTTGGAGAGGCCTGAGTAGACAGGCTTGTCTGTTGCTGCTGCAAAGGCAGCAGAACTTACCGCGATTGTCGCGAGTACGGTTTTAGCGATTTTCATAACACGTTATTTGTTTCTGAGGTGAAAAAAGGCATCTGTCGTATGACGAGAGTTAGACCTTATGCGTGCTATTTTAGCAAGTTGTGTACTATTGACAAGAAAATTCAGTGAAATTTATAATTTATTTTAAGTATAGTTAATTATCCGTTGCCGCTAACTTTTCAGCTTCAATCTTTAGGGTATCTTGTGAAAATAGCAGCTTTGGATTTTGGTCGCAGTTTGGATGAGAATTTGTGGCGTTTGGGCTTACATAGCTAGCTATGTAAGCCCAAAAAGCTGCAAATTGTCGCTAAACTGCGCCAAAAGGCATGCTGTGATGAGTATTCTTAACATCACAGCTTTTCTAAACTAATTTTGCAAGGTACCCTTTAGGCGTAATTTTTCTGGAAGCTTAACTTCTATGTGAATATCGCGTAACTGGTTGTCTTCAGCTGCTGCTGGGGATTCGCTCATCAGGTCTGCGCCACGGTTATTCTTGGGGAAGGCTATCACCTCGCGAATGGACTCGCATCCACCGATGAGCATGACAACTCTGTCCAGACCCAGTGCGAGACCGCCATGGGGAGGTGCACCGAAGGAGAAGGCGCTGAGCAAGTGCCCAAACTGCTCTTCAATGGTCGCATCATCCAAGCCCAGTGCGCGGAATGCCGCGTCCTGCAAGTCGCTTTCGTGAATACGTATAGAACCACCGCCTAGCTCATTACCGTTGAGGATGACATCGTATGCCTCCGCGCAGATGTCGGTGGAGATTTCTCCCTTGAGGAGTTTTTCCACGTCCTCGGGGACAGGGCGGGTGAAGGGGTGGTGGATTGCGCCGAAGCGTTGTTCCTCCTCATCCCAACCGAAGAGAGGGAAGCGGTTTACCCAGAAAAGGTCAACCTCTGTGTTGCCTGCGAGAAGATCCATGTAGCTGGCGCATTCTAGACGCACACGGCCGAGGATGTTGCAAGCCTCTTCCCAAGGGCCAGCGGCAAAGAAGATGCAGTCACCAGTCTCAATGTTGAGCTTTTCTGTCAGTGCGGCTATTTCTTCGTCTGTCAGACGCTTTGTGATGGGGCTCTTGAAGCCATCTCTGTCATTGACGTCGCGCACCTTGATGTAGGCGAGACCCTTTGCTCCAGCCTCTACGGCTGTCTGCGTGAGGGCGTCAACCTGTCCCACAGTGGGGGAGAAGTTCTTGGCGTTGATAGCCTTAACCACGCCACCATTTGCAATTGCTCCGGAGAACACGCGGAAGTCGCTTTGGGCAAAGATGTCGGAGCAGTCGGTGAGCTTCATGTCAAAGCGACGCTCTGGCTTGTCAGAGCCGTATTCGTTCATTGCCTCTTTCCATGTCATGCGGGGGAAGGGGGTGACGATGTCGCGGTTGACGGACTCCTTGAACACGCGCTTGAGCAATTGCTCAATCCAGTGATAAATATCCTCTGCGGTCACGAAGGAGGCCTCAAGGTCAATCTGCGTGAACTCTGGCTGGCGGTCTGCGCGCAAGTCTTCATCGCGGAAGCAGCGGGCGACCTGAAAGTATTTTTCCATACCAGCAACCATCAGCAATTGCTTGTACTGCTGGGGGGCTTGGGGGAGGGCATAGAAGCAACCGGGGGAAAGGCGGCTGGGGACAAGGAAGTCACGTGCGCCCTCTGGGGTGCTCTTGGAAAGGATGGGGGTTTCAATCTCAAGGAAGCCTTGCTCATCCAAGTAGTCGCGCATGGTCTTGGTGATGCGGTGACGCAACATCATGTTGCGCTGCATGGGGGCGCGACGTAGATCGAGGAAGCGGTACTTCAGACGCATGTCCTCGTTGGAAAGATTGCGATCCAGTTGGAAAGGCAGCACTGCTGCGCGGTTGAGGATGGTCAGGCTGTCGGCATTCACCTCTATCTCACCTGTGGCGAGGTCTGGGTTGGTGGCGTCTACCTCTGCTGTTTTGAGGCGGGCAACAACCTTGCCTGTGATTTGAATGACTGACTCGGCGCGGAGAGCCTCCGCTTGCGCCGCTAAATCGGCATGATGCTCTGGGCGGAAAACCACCTGAGTCACCCCTTCGCGGTCACGTAGGTCGATGAAAATAACACCACCGTGGTCTCGTACAGTATCAACCCAGCCCGCAAGGGTAATATGCTGGTCAATGTGAGATGGGCGTAGCTCGTTGCAGGAATGGGATCGATAACAGTTCATAAAAAAATCGCGACAATTCTAGCTTAAAATTAAGCAATGTCAAGTCTTTTCTGGAGATATTTGCGCAAGTATTTTATAATTAGATTATTATTGTTTGATAAAATATAAAATGAATAGGCTTCGTCGGACTGATTAAGAATGAGGCATTAAATCCCATTTTCCTGTCCAGCTTTGTTGGGTAAATGTGCACAAAAAAGCCCGATAGGGTGTCGGGCTTTGTATAGCAGTATTGTTTGAATGTGTTGCTTTTCGTTATGCAGATGCACTCTTTTTTTTGCGCGGACGTAATCCAACAGGATAGTTCTTCCCAGTGTTTTCTTTCGTATACTTACGGAAAACCTGCTCGGGACTCAGGGATGATTTTTTCAATTCATCGAGGATTGCATCTCTCACTAAAACTGCTGTTTCCAATGCTGCTTCAGCGCTACCGTACTGTTTATCAGAGAAATAGCGGGTGAAGTGAACATTCTTACGGCAGATAGTGACACGCCATCCTTGGAAGGATGTGAATTCGTAGGTAAAACGTGTTATATTCTTGAGATGTTTCATAGCAAACTTATTCTAGCAAATCATTTCAAAAATTGTAAGAAAAAAATGATACTTTTGTAATTTTTTTTTACTGCCCTAAAGTTTTGTTGTTTTTAGGACGATTGTAATTTTGACCGTGAAAGCTAATTTATACATTGTTATATGAAAATTCTAACAAAAATTAAATATTTGTATAGGTGATTACAGGCGTGCTAGAAGTCCCTCGTGGCGGCTTTTTTTGCGGAAAAGTAGGTCAAAACTGAGGTTTGACAAATGAGCATTTTAAGCCTATGCTAGCTGCTCTGCTACATGACTGACATTTTATCCCATATCCATCCGCGCATCCGCCAAGGGGCTAGCCCTGAACAGTGGGCGGATTATAAATGGCAGCTAAAGCATAGCTTTACACGCATGACTCAGCTAGAGGGTATCATGAGCCTCACCGCATCAGAGCAAGCCGCCGCCCTAGCTGGGGCGCATCATCTCGCCTTTCGTGTCACGCCTTATTGGATGAGTCTGCTGCAATTGGAAGATGTCTCTGACCCCCTGCGTCTCCAGCTGATACCGCGCATAGAGGAATGGTCGCAGGCTGCTGAGGAATGTAGCGACCCCCTGCAAGAGCAGAAGCATATGGTGCTACCGGGCTTGGTTCACCGTTACCCAGATCGTGTACTGTTGCTGGCGACACAGGCCTGTGCTGGCTACTGTCGTTACTGCACGCGATCCCGTCTCGTGTCGGGAGGGGGAGGAGAGGGCGAAAATGCACGTCTGGACATGGATGCCGTCTGCGCCTACCTTAAAGAACACAGGGAAGTGCGAGATGTTCTGATATCTGGGGGAGACCCGCTCTTGCTTTCCGATACGCGCTTGGATTATATTTTGGGTAGACTGTCCGAGGTGGAACATATAGAAGTACTGCGTCTCGGCACGCGCATCCCGCTGATGCTGCCCCAGCGCGTCACGGAAAATCTGGCAAAAATCCTGCAACGTTATGCTCCCTTGTACCTCTTTGTCCATTGCAACCACGCCAGAGAGTTGTCGCCCGAGTCGCGGCGCGCCTTGGGTTTGCTCTGCGATCACGGCATCCCGCTGGGTAGCCAGTCTGTCCTTCTACGAGGCGTGAATGATACAAATGAAAGTCAGCGGGAGCTCTATCACGCCCTATTGCGTGCGCGGGTCAAGCCCTATTATCTTTACCACTGCGACAGGGTGCGCGGGACGCAGCATTTTCGCACGGACTTGGGGAAGGGGATAGAGATTATGGAATCCCTGCGTGGTCACACATCGGGTTTTGCCATACCTCAGTATGTGCTAGATGCCCCCGATGGGGGAGGAAAGATAGCTCTCAATCCTCAGAGTATAGTAGAGCGAGGCGAAGGCTACTATGTATTAAAAAATTACAAGGGTCAAGAGCTCCGTTATACCGAGAGCACCGAGGGTGGTCAGAATGCGCATTGACTGAGAAATAGAGCTTGACAGAGGCGCGTTTTTGTTTTAGTCTGCTAGAGTATTCATGCGGCAAGCTGTACTCCATTCCCATGCCTATTCGTATCAAGATACCCGATTCGCTATCGAAGCGTAATGAGAAAAGTCGCAATCGTAACATTATGATTGCAGGCGCAGCCTCTCTCGCATGTATTATTATTACTTGTGCCATATTGGTTTATTACAAAATTTATCTTGTCCAAGTGGCTGATACCGCCTTCGTTCAATTTGCTCCGCCAGAGGAGGTGGTAGAGCCCCCCAAGCCCAAGCCTATCGAAGACAGCAAGCTGGATAACTTCAACCCACCGACGCCTTCCCCCGATCTGCCTGTTATAACAGCAGATATTCCCGCTCTGAACTTTTCCTTTACCAGTGGACAGGGTGAGGGCATAGCCGGCCCTGGTGGTGATGGTACTGGTGTCGGTGGCGCTGGTGTCGAGGGCGGTACCGGCATGGGGACAAAGGCGGCCTCCAGTTCCGCCTTTGTTGGTCAATTATGGGATTTCAAGCGCACGCTGCATGGGGAGGACTCCGCCTTTGCTGGGGCTGCTTCCAGTCAATTTGACAAGGAGGTGCTCACCCTCATCAGCCGATTCTATTCTGGTAGCTGGAACAGCAATCTCTTTTCAGCCTACCAAAAGCTGCCAACGCGCCTCTTTGCTGCCAGTTTTTACATGCCCAACTGCTATGAAAGAGAGGCTACTCATGCCTATGACCCCGAGGGACGCTACAAGTTGCAGTCAGGGCGATGGGCTGCTGTCTACAAGGCACGCGTGCAGGCACCAGTCAGCGGACGTTTTCGCTTTGTTGGTATAGCTGACTCGGTGATGGCGGTGCGCTTTGATAAAGAAAATGTCCTTGAATGCGGTCTTCATATCATATCTGAGGCGGCCTACTATGGCTACAGAGATGAATCCCGACGCGCGAGGGAAGAGCTAGTCACCTACCAGTCCACCGAAAACTGGCATGTGAATGAGGAAGGTATCTACAAAAACGCCTTCATGAAAGGCAAGGAATTCTCCGTCAAGGCAGGAGAGTGGTATGAGATGGAAGTACTCGTCTCCGAAATAGGTGGCTCTCAGTTTGGTTTCTGCCTCCTCATCGAGGAAGTGGACAACCCCCTAGAAAATGAATTAGGTGAACCCATCTACCAGCTGTTCCGTACCGCTATGGTATCTCCGACAGCAGAGGAGGCATACGGCGCAATGAAGTATGCCAAGAATCTGGGAGAAGATTCCCGTGTCAATCCCGTCTATGATATGGATAGTTACGTATGGCCAGCCAAGAATCCTCTCAGTAAGAGTATTGAGGAAAAGCAAGAGAAGGATGAGGAAAAGAGCTCTGGCTTTGAGCAGGTGGGGGGCTTTGGTGATATATCCGACGGATTTTAGCTCAATTGAATTATGACAAGGTGGGCTAAGCTGGGTCTGACGCTGCTTTTAGTCGCGACTAGTGTCTCACCGCTGCCTGCACAGGAGGATTCCACGCAGCAGCGTGAAGAGAGATTTCATGCCAATATAGGAGAGCGACTGCTAGAGAGCAAGCGCGCAGAGCGCACCGATTATATCCCCGTGAAGCGTGGGAGAATCACCACCTATCAAAAAGCCATTAGCGCAGAAGAGCGCGCTAGACGTGACGCGCTGCCATGGTACGCGCGACTGTGGGAGAGTATAGTAGGCTTTGCTGCGTCCATTGGTTATACTGCCTTGATTACAATTCCCCTTATTTTACTTATAGGGCTGGGGACGTGGGCATACACGCGTTTTTTTGGAACTGCTGGCGGTGACGCGGAGAAATAATACCAGCTCTCTGACCCAAAAATGCAACAAGGCACCTCATCCATAAGGAGAGATGCCTTGTTCAGCATTTCAAGTGACAAATTTTACATTGTCACTTTAGAAATTACTTACCACCCATAGGAGCAACTGTCTCAGGTTGTGTGGCAGGTACGTCAGCTGGGGGTTGCTGGCAGGAAACAAGAGCTGCTGCAGCAAATGCAAGGATTGCGATTGTCTTCATAATAATTATTATATTGTTTTTAGGTTTTATACCGCGCCCAGTATGGGCTCGGATGACCACATTATACCTTACTGACCACTCAATGCAAGCAAAATAAGGAGATTTTTTTTGTTTCTTTCAAATAATTTACAGTTGAGGTATAGATTGCAATACGTTAATTTAATGATTATCAAAATAATACAAAGTTGTGAATTAATGGCCTAATTTTTATTGCTTGATGATTAGCTTTCTACTTGCAATCACCATTTGTATCTGTTAAAGTATCCGCATATGAAGCGTATTCTATTTCAAACGAGCCTCAGTGTAGGAGTGTTAATCGCACTGAGCGCCTGTAGCTCAACTTCGTCGGATACCGCCATGAGTGAATATCCCATCAACGATGATATGATCCCCCCCTGGGTAACAGGTGACGATAGCGGGATTCAGGTTGATGCTGGTCCTACTTGGAGTTCTGTCTCTGACCGCAATAACTATCCCATCCCAGAACCTGGTGAAAGCTTGCCCGACTCTGGCGCATCAGCAACTGCATCACAGAGTCAAGAAGTCATCGTGACGGATCGTCCCTATACAGATGGTACTTCTGTCATTACGCCACCACCCCCAACAGAGCCTAGGGTGAGACCCACCAAGAAGACGCCAGAAATCACCAAGCCCACATTGCTGGTCTACAAGGTACGCAAGGGTGATAACCTCTCTGTTATCGCAGAGCGTTGCGGAACAACTGTTTCTGCTATACGTCGTGCTTCTGGTATCAAGGGTGACCTCATCTACGCAGGTAGCACCATCAAGGTGCCTTACACACCCAAGGCGCAGCGTCATATCAATTCCTCGGGACGTAGTGGCAGCAGCAGTAGCAGCGGCGGCACCGTTAGCGGTGGTAGCAGCTATACCATCAAGAGTGGTGATACTATATCCAGTATAGCAAAGCGTCACGGGCTAGGCTACCTCACCCTGATGAAGGCGAACAACATGACAGAAGCTCAGGCTCGTCGCCTCCAACCAGGGCAGAAGATTACTATCCCTAAAAAGTAAAAACTATTTAATAACATAAACATGTGAAAAACTCTCCATTTTTGGGGAGTTTTTTCACATGGCGACATTTCCTTATCTATGCGTTACCTTCCATTATTTGCCCTGACAGGTGCAGTGCTACTGTCTTCTTGCTATCAGCACCAGCCCATGCAATTCGGGCAGGTGGGGCAGACAGGACAGCCAATGCAAGGTGAGGGGCTTCCAATGGAAAACCCCCTTACTCTCACCAACAAGAAGCTCCCCGGCTACGTCAATCCCTACGAGCCCAACACACATGCCCACTTTGCGGCAATGCCAGAGTATCCTACGACACTCCGTAGCTGGAGTGATGATGCCCTTCTTGCCCAACTCACCAAAAACAACTCAAAGCTCATCATCTGCCTACCCCAGCAGAGAGCCCGAGTCTACGTCAAGGGACGCGTCGCCATGGACTGGGCAGTCTCAACAGGTGCTGACGGTCATTTGACGCCGACAGGTGTCTTCTATGTCATGGAGAAAAAGCAGAAGCATAGCTCCAGCCGTTATGGCCGCTTTGTCGGTGCATCGGGCAGGGTGATGGATCGCGATGCTGACCTCGCATCGGGCTTGCCAGAGGGCGCAGAGTTTCGCGGGGCGAGCATGCCATACTGGCATCGCTTTACGCCAGATGGTGTGGGTCTGCACTCGGGACGCGTTGTCGCTGGGCGACGACTTTCGCATGGCTGTATCAGAACGCAGAGCAGCATAGCGAAAAAATTCTTTGATTACTCGCAGGTGGATATGCCTGTCTACATCACCCGCGCTGTAGAAGACTACTACGCAGGGGGGAAGGTCTTGCCCATAGATGTCAAGTACCGTCCTATCCCTAATAACGACTACACCGATAACCTCCCCACAGCGGAGCTACCACAGGGCTATATTCAACAATGAAGCTACACATATTACGTTGCTGTAATAGAAGCATCTACATGGGCATGAGCATACTGCTCTTTGTAGCGGCTGCCTATATTGCTAGCAGGGGCGATAGCCCACAGTATCAGCTATACACCGCATTGGGCGGTGCTGTCGTCACTCTCATTTGGGGTGGCTATTACACTCTCTTGCGCTACGAAGTGGGAGAGCAGGGCATTTGCAAGCGCATTCTCCGCCGTCAGCGATACAGCTGGGAGGAGATAGGTGATATAGAGCTAGAAGAAAAACATAACCCTGCCAGCAGTAGCCTTAGCGTGTATTTTCCCATCAAGGCAACAGCTAAAAAGCTGCGTATCAGCAGCGAGCTCTTGGGCTTGGAGGCAATGGAAGATCTGATAGCCGACTTGCGCGACAGCGGCAAGCTGCCGCCTCTGCCATCAAGTGAGGAGGAATTGACCTGATTTCTCTTATAAAATCCTGTCAGTTTGTTAAAAATTACTTGTTATTTAGACTGATTTGAAATATCATACTTAAGCAGTGGTTTAGATGTCACCATCAAGATCATTAGCATCAATTATTAACCACCTAATAAAGTTATGAACAATTCCCCTACTAAGCGCTTTACACGAGAAGAGACAGATGCCATGATACGTTCTGCTGGTGTGCGTATTACACGTCAAAGAAGAGCTGTCTTGGATGTTATCTTACAATCTACTGACCACCCTACAGCCCAAGTTATTTTTCAACGAGCAGCAGAGAAGACACGCGGTCTTTCGCTGGCGACAGTTTATAACTGCCTTGAGACTCTGTCGTCTGCTCAGGTTATCAATCAACTCAATTTAGATGCTGGCCCCGCACGTTTCTGTGGAAATGTTGTCAAACATGCACATTTTATTGATTTAAGTACAGAGACCGTGTATGATGTCCACCTCAAACCAGGCATATGCCCCGAGGATGTCTTTGATTTACCAGAAGGGGTGACCATCAGCCAGATGGATGTCTACATGCAAGGCATTATGCCCTCTAAAAAGGAAGAATCACCCCATATAGCATGAGTCTCAGTATACGCAATCTATCAGCCCGTGTCCGCGAAGGAGCTAGCATCCTCCATGGACTCAATCTCGAAATCCCCAAGGGAGAGGTACACGCCATCATGGGGCCTAATGGCTCTGGCAAAAGTACGCTCTCCAAGGTACTCTGTGGCCACCCCGACTACGAAGTAACAGGTGGTGAGGTCTATCTTGACGGTCAAAACCTGCTTGAGATGGATATAGATCAGCGTAGCCTAGCGGGCTTATTCCTTGCCTTCCAGTACCCTGTAGAAATACCGGGTGTCAGTATGGCCAACTTTCTCAAGGCTGCGCAGGAAGCCCGCTTGCCCGAGGGTGAGACTCTAGAGCCCGTTGCTTTTTACAAGCACATGCGCGCCAAGATGAGCGAACTAAACATCAACCCCAGCTTCACCAAACGCGCTGTCAATGAGGGCTTCTCAGGTGGTGAGAAAAAGCGCAATGAGGTGTTACAAATGCTCATGCTAGAGCCCACTTACGCCATTCTGGATGAGACAGACAGCGGTCTGGATGTCGATGCCCTGCGCACCGTGGCAGATGGTATTAATAACATGCGCGCTCCCTTCCGCAGCTTCTTGGTCATCACGCACTACAAGCGTCTGCTTGACTACATACGCCCCGATGTTGTTCATGTCATGAGCGCGGGGCAGATTGTGCAGACTGGTGACTATGGCTTGGTTGCCCATATTGACGAAAAGGGCTTTGACTTCCTACGCTAAAGCATATGTCGCAGCAAAATCCATTTGATATTGCCAATGTGGGGGAATTTTCCTTCCCTGAAAAGCACAAGTATGATGCGGGCTACGGTCTCACCGAGGCAACCATAGACTATATCAGTGATGCTAAGGGTGAGCCCGACTGGGTGAGAGAGTTTCGCAAAAAGGCTCTGAAAAAGTTTCAAGAGCTCCCCATGCCCTCACACTGGGCACCTGCCGCCATACATAATGTCGATTTTGACAAGATACGCTACTACCTAGCCAACGACACAACCCCCCGCCGCAGCTGGGAAGACGTGTCTGAGGAGGAAAAGCAGACCTTTGAACGCCTCGGCGTGCCAGAAAATGAGAGAGCCTTCCTCGCAGGTGTCGAGGCGCAGTATGACTCCGAGACAGCCTACTCCAACATGCAGGAAGAGCTCACCAAGCAGGGCGTCATCTTTGTCAACTCCACAGAGGCCTTCACAAAGTATGAGCATATTTTCCGCCCATGGTTTGCCAAGGTCATCCCTGTGGCAGACAACAAGTACTCTGCCCTCAACCACGCGGCCTTCTCTGGTGGATCCTTCATCTACGTCCCGAAGGGAGTGAAGCTCAAGCAACCCCTGCAAGCCTACTTCCGTATCAACTCCGAAAGCATGGGGCAATTTGAACGCACACTCATCATAGCAGATGAGGGCGCAGAGCTCATCTACATGGAGGGCTGCACCGCCCCCCGCTTCGAGAGCGCAACCCTGCACTCTGGCGTTGTGGAACTCGTCGCCCTCAAGGGCGCAAAAATCCAGTACGTCACCGTCCAAAACTGGTCAAAAAACGTCTACAACCTCGTCATTCAACGCGGACTCGCCATGGAAGATGCAGAAATCCGCTGGATAGACTGCAATATTGGCTCTGGGCTCACCATGAAGTACCCCGCCGTTGTCCTAGAAGGCGAGGGCGCACGCGGAGAGGTCATGAGCATCTCCCTAGCCCACCACGGGCAGCACCAAGACACAGGCGCACGCATGATACACAATGCGCCCAACACCAGCTCCAACATTGTCGCAAAATCTATCTCCATATCCGATGGACGCGCCAGCTACAGAGGAGAGGTCAACATACGCCCTGGTGTCAGTGGCTGCAAGAACAACACAGAGTGTGACGCACTACTTATCAACACCAACAGCCGCACAGATACCTACCCCGCCATCAGCCTGCATGGTAATACCAGCAATGTGCAGCATGAGGCCTCCGTTTCCCAGATTAGCGAGGACGTACTATTCTACATGCAGCAGAGAGGACTCTCCCGCGCCACCGCGATGAGTCTGGCTGTCAACGGTTTTGTTAATGACCTCATCAATGAATTCCCCATGGAGTACTCCGTCGAGTTACGACGACTCATTGATTTGGAGATGGAAGGCTCAATAGGATAACAGAGATTTTTTTCTTATGAATAAGGAATCGCGATACTACCAGCTCAGCCACCCCAGCGGAAAGATGCCTGACCGTCAGGAAGAACTCTGGCGTTTTGGTCGCCCCCAGACACATGCCAACGCAGTAGCAAAGATACTCGCAGAGCATAGCAGCGCTGGAGAGATATTTTGCAACGCCCCTGCTGCCTACCAGACAGCAATGGATGAGGCGCAGCGCATCAGCATGATACGCTCCACAGGCTCTCATGCCCTGATAGAGCAGCATGCCAAGCAGCCAGCCGCTGGACTGCGCCTGCATCTCACAGAGAGCCTAGAAGAAGAGATACACATACACTGCCAGACGCAGCAACTACTCTGCGTGGGCATAGACATTATTTTAGAAGCAGGAGTCAAGGCCAGCATCGTGGAAGAACACCGTAGCCATGGAGAAGCCCTACTCTTCGCCCTGCGCCGCATCACCCTCAAAGAAGGTGCAGAACTGCGCATCGAGTTACGCGAGACAGGCAGTGGTAAGAGCCGCGCATTCAATATCACAGAATGCAATCTGTACAGTGCTAAGCTAGTGCATATCACACGCCACGAAGAACACATCTGGGCGCGTGAGGAAAGCAGCGTCAATCTGGAAAAGCAGGAAGGCAGCACAGAGGCAAGCAGCGCAAAACTGCTCTCCGCCAATTACCTCCGTGGCGTGCAGATGCTTGACCAGAGAACAGACCAGAACCACATGGTCGCAGCGGCACAGAGCGAGCTACTCTACAAAAACGTCATGGATGATCGCGCGCAGGCCGTGTTCAACGGCAGCATACACGTCGCAGAGGGGGCGCATCAAACAGAAGCCTACCAGACCAACCGCAACCTCATGCTCAGTGAACAGTGCTCTATACACAGCCTACCGGGCTTGGAGATACTGGCGGACGATGTGAAGTGCTCACACGGCAGTGCCAGTGGCCCCATGGATGAGGAGCAGTTATTCTTCATGATGTCGCGCGGACTTTCGCGTGATGTGGCTACGCGACTCGTAGCAGAGGGCTTTTTGCAGATAGAGGCCTAATAAGTGCTAGCAAAAAGTTAGAGCGCAAATCACCCACACCAGCGAAAGAAGCTTGACTTCTACAGAGATCCTGACTTATGCTGTAAACTTAAATCATCCCATTCTATAGTTATGAAGAAATATTTAGTACTTCTTTCTTTATCTACAATATCACTAATATCTAATTCTTGTAGTATGACCACAGCACAACAAAATCATGGTAACATGATAGCTCAACTAGAGCAAATTGTCGCTGGGAATCAAGCATTTTATAAGGATGAATTGGGTACTGTATGCAAAGGTGTTTATATTCATAAAAATGATTCACTTAATAAATTATCATTAAATAATGGAAATGCCTTATTTATTGGCAATGGAAAGGAAACAGTGGAAATAGTAAAGATAGAAAGAAATGACAATAGATATTTTGTCAAAAAATTAAATACACTACCTTCTGAAACAAAAGGATGCTTCGTCATTTTCACTCCTATCTCTGTGTACTCTTTAGACTATAATAAAAATCGATTCATAAAATACAATCGAAAAACAGAACCAAGCTTGAAGAAAAGTGATTTTGCTCTAGAAGCACTACCTGCTAGTGTAAAAAAGTATTATGCATATTTAATGGCAGATATTTTGCTCAGTCAATCGCTCTTCTTGAAAGAAGGTAAAAATATTCAACAATTGAGTAAGTATGACCAAGTAAGTATGTGGGAGAAGGTTCTTTCTATCGTACCAACAACGGGTTTGCCCAATCAATATTCTGCCTATTTTAATAAGCTGCGACTTATTTCAAGAGCAATGAAAGACGACTTCGGAACGGTACATAATAATGCAAAATCTAATTTAGTGACTGGAGGAACAAGTGAAAAAAATCACCAGATGGATTTTGATGTTTTGGCTAAGAATTATCCTGCGATCACGATGGAGTTTGAATCGTTAAAATTTATCTCGAGCGACACTCAACGCATCTATAAATTGTTTAACATAGACAAGCCCATGGGAATTTTTGCTACAAAATTAGCTAATGAAGGGAACTTATCAGATAGGGAAATTCAGGTTGAAACCATGAAAGCAGCTGCAAATATATTGCGACATGATTATAATTTATAGGATAAATTGATGAATAACGAAAAATTATCAAAAAAGATAAAGTAATTCTTTTTCAGGTAGCTAGAGATATGCAAATGAAGAAATAAATAGCAATGAAAAAAAATAAATTATAAATTAATATTTAACAATTTCTGTATTATTATTACAGCAGCGATTTTAAATTCATGCTTTTCTACCAATTGTTTTATAGATGCCGAAGACCTAACACAAAATAGGTCAATTGCTCCCTGTATTGGTAAAGAAATCAAATCAAAACAAAAGGCTTACTTAAATGCGCAGATTGGTAAGGAATTTCTACAATCGGTAGATGGGGCTGTTGGTTTACCCTATGAACTCACAGAAATGCAATCGCCCAGCAGAAGAAAACGTATCCGAGGCATTTCACCGCAATCAACTTTCTTCATGAACCAATTCCTAGACACACAGCACATATGAGTACCCACCAGTGGCATAGCACCCTTCATTAGAAATTAAACTCAATTTTAACTCATAAATATGTTTTTATTACGTGTATTTTATATTGTATTTTATGGTACCATTCATACCTTAGCTGCTGAGGAAATTAAGCCTTCACAAATTTATGCTTGGAGCATCCCTCCTTCGCCTCAAGCTGCGCCTTTGCTGCCTGAGAGAAAGATTACGCTGCCTACTCAATTCGAATTTAGAGTAAGACCTGCTATTTTCCATAGCATACAGAATGAATATGGTGAGCAAAATGCTTATATTATCGCTGGTGATATAGGTGGGAGTTGCCAGTATTTATGCCTTAATTTGCAGAATAAGCAAATTCATGTTTTGCAGGAAGCTATTTGTGAAGGTGTTGGTGGCAGCAGCATTAATTTGCATATGAATGGTGCGCATTCTGGCTATAGGAATAAAGTTCTAGCAATGGGCACTAAAGGGCTTTTATTGGAAGATGATGGCTTCTATAATTATAATGGTACGCGACAAGAATTTGACGGTCTCATTTACGAGTATGTAAATCCGACAGCTTCAGCTGATTTTTTGTACATAAATAGGGATGAAGGACAATTTCAAATTGAAGGATATCATGATCAATGCTCCGAGTTCATATGCTATGACGTATTCTCAGGACAGCGGATGACTATTCCATTAAAAAAGATATTGCAAATCCTTGGTAAAAAAACACATGCTATCATTAGATGTACTGGTGGAAATTGGTGTTATGCTTCGACTAAAGAACCCATCATGGTTTACCAAGAATGGGGAGCAGAGCAAATCTCCATCCACAGTTTGCCCTTTATCCCCTGCAATAATGATTATAATAACGCATACGCGCAATTAGCTATAGATTCTCACGTTTATTTTGCAAGGAAGGAAAATTGCTATATTTACAGTTTGAATGAGAAACGAGGGAAATTTCATTCATGGCCCATTCTCGACGCAAGGCATCACTACGCAGGACGCGAGAATGAATTCGCACAGGAGGATAGAAAAATGGTACATCATTTCCCAAATGGAGAAATTGCGCTTATTAAACGAAGCCTGCATACAAACGGGCAAGATTCACTCTTTCAAGTTCTCATCTTTAAAAATAATGAGATAGTTAAGCGATTTGCCACAACCCATCGATCAGATTTTAAGCATTTAGCGAAAGATCCATCTGATTTTGGAAGTTTTAGACAAGTAGATAAATATTTAGTATTGCCGCGAACATCAAAAACAAAGCATTACATATACGATTTTTACGATGTTACTACGAAGAAAATAACCCCAGTATTTACCTTCGAGACCCAAACTCCGTGCTACTATTATCATCATTTGGTAAAGGGTAAAGTATGGGCTTTTTCTAAATCTACATATCCAAATTACTAAAATCTAATGATGAAAGCTTTAACTATAGCGCTGGCAATATTTTTTGCTGGTTGTGCTCCACAAAAAGATGATAATAGTGAAAATGCTATTATTACATGTACCGCAAGTTCGCATTTTCCTGCATATTCGGAATCTCGCACCGTTATACTCGATGACAGCGATAGAAAAATATATTTTGATGATGTTCTTGATAAACTTTCACAAATAGAGCGTTCACTTTTTTTATCTCCAGATGAACCTTCGTATACTTTTATATTCAAGAATAGTCAAGGTAAAGAATTAAAATCAATTGTAATATCGAAAAGGATATTTGCATCTTCCAGTTTGAAAAACCTTTATCCCGCAATGTCTGAAAAAGAACTTATTGAGATCAAAAAAATATCAGAATTAATGGAGCAACTTTTTCAAAATAAACTTAAAGAAAAATGGAATAAATTATTCACATTTAAAGAAAAGCAGTAAAGGGCATCTTGCAAAATTAGTTTACAGAAAGCAGCAAGGTTAAAAATGCTCATCACAGCATGTCTTTTGGCGCAATTTGGCGATAATTTGCAGCTTTTTGGGCTTACATAGCTCGCTATGCGCGCCCAAACGCCACAAATTCTCATCCAAACTGTTACCAAAATCCAAAGCTGCTAATTTTGCAAGACACCCTAAAGCAAGAACGCCTTTTGTTAAAAAAACAAAAGGCGTTCTCAAATAATAGTTTAGCTATAACTTACATTCCGGATTGGAGGAACTTTGCTGTAGCGGCATTAAGCAGAGGGCTGTTGAGCGCCTGAAGCTGTGCTTGTGATTTTTTCACCTTTTCAGCGATGGCTTGAAGCTTTGCGAGGAACTGGGGGTCATTGGCCATTTCGCCAGCCTTCTTCATGTCGTCTTCTGTGAACTCGGATTGAGCCTTATTACCTCTCTGGGAGATGATGCGAATCTTGCCAGCGAGGTCTTCTATGGCCTGTGCTCCTTCTTCTTCTGTCATTTTCTTTGCTGTCACATCGGCGATGATGTCAGCGTAACGCTCCTGAATGTCCAAGCTTTCCTTCACGCATTGAATCATGATTTCAGCTGCTTGCTGCGCATGGGCGGATTGAACAAAGGCGGGTACAGCGCAGAGTGCGCCTACAGCGATGAATGAATTTAATTTCATGGCTGTATGCTATAAGTTACGTCCTCGCTTGACAAGAAGAAAATTCGTCAACTTGCAAAATCTGCAAGATGTAGAATATAATTAATAATAAATATATTATAACAAAACGCTCATAAACTGGCTGACTGCACGCTCTTTATCAATTGCAATACCTCCTTGCAGTCAAAATGCTGAGGTCCACGCGGCGGCGGTGCAATCACTGCTACCATGGGCGCGTAACCCTCTACTGTGATAACAAAGGGTTGCCCCATGCGTGGTCCACGGCGGGAGGGCATTTGCTTCCAGCCTATCTCCTGATGCTTGCCAGGTACGATGCTAAAGGGTTCGCTCTTCTCTGTCTCTGAGAGATGTATGACGATGTTCTTTATTTCTTTATCTACGGCATAAACCTGCAAGACGTATCCCAATAACATGCTGCGTCTCCAGCATAGCAGGAGGTTGGGGAAGTTCGTGTTGCTCGCATAGAGCTGATCATCTCTGCCGACGATGAGGTATGAGTCGCGCTCTCCATCAATGATTCTCAAAGCAAGAATACCCCATTCCCAGTCGTAGTCGCGGCGTAAGTCTATCTCCACCTGCTCCTCTGTTGGGATGTAGCTGATGCTCTGGTTTTCTTCATTAATGTGTGCCAAGAGTTTGATGTCAAGTGCTTGACCTACTTTCACCCTGCTGAGGCGGATAAGGGGCTGTGATGCTTCAAAGGCATGGGCTAGCATGTTGTGCTCCATCAAGCTGCGCGTGACTCTCTGGTCAAAGACGCGTACCATACCTGTCCAGTTGTTGGGGATGAGGTCTATATCTATGTCCAGTTCCTGCGGGCGGGGGAGTTGTGACATTCCCCAGCGCATGCGCTGCCAGCATTTTTTGAATTTTTCATCCCTCTCTTTGGCATTGTCGCTCATGCTGGCGAGGTCTAGATCACCTAGATTGCTTTGCTCTAGGAGACCCAGCGCGCGCTGTTTGTCCCCTGCTGTGCTCTCAGGGTGGTTGAGGAGGCGCAGAGCTCTTAGGTAGAGTGAGTTTTCGTCAAGGGTCGCACAGCCTGCATCAAGGAGACTTTCTATCTCTTCCTCATCACTTTCTGCGCCTATTGACATCAAGGTACTCGCTAAGGCGCCATATCTTGCGTGAAAGCGCGATTCCTTGAAGTAATTGCGAAAGATGCTAAGGCTGTCTTCGTTTGAGCTTTCTAGCTCTGTTCGTACGAGTAAGCAGAATTCTGGCCACAAGATATCATCCAAGCTACGGCCTTCTCCAGATTGGCAGAGACGCTGTGCGCGTTGGGTGTGTTCTTGAATGCTTTTCTCATTAGAAATGGTTAAAAAAGAGAGACTTAAAAAGAAGCAGGCTTCCTCGCAGCCACGGGAGAGCAGCTCTGTGGAGAGTGCTGCGACCCGTTCAAAGTCTCTGGGCACACCAAAGCCCATGGTATAGCAGTGTGTCAGCAGCCAGCCTGCGTTGAGATTGCCTTCTGCGTAGGCCATGCTCAGGTGCTTGGCAGAGCTGATGTAGTCAGGTGCTTGTCCGTTGGTCTGGTCGCAAAATGCGCGCAGTCCTAGTTGGTAGTGGTCGATGCTCTCCGTCATATGCT
>CAYJON010000024.1:0-21960 GCA_964371795.1 uncultured Akkermansia sp.
CTCATAAGCTGGATTTCCTTTGCTTAAAAATTACCCTTTTCTTCAGTAGGCATTACTTGACGCCCCGCTCCCCCTGTGACGGGAAGCATGTATCCTATTTGATGGTGGAAAAGGCTTTGCCTTTCCCTCCATGTCAAATAGAAACATTCTCATTACGGTTAATCGAAGTGTCGTGCAGGCTGTCGCATTTAATATTACAAGGCGCAGTATAGTGCATTACTACTTGACAAATATTGATAACTCTATTATTCTATGAATTGCGTGCTACGCATCTATGTGATGATTTTGAAAATATTAATCTAACAAGCCGTGATAAAAATACCATGAAAGGGGACTTTTTTGATATACCCAAATGCTATGCTACGTGGGCTGAATGCGAAAGCATACGTAAAGAAAGCTCATCAGGTGGAATTTTCACACTGCTTGCCACAAAAATTTTGAATGAAGGAGGCTACGTATGCGGCGCAGTTTTGGATGATAGAATAGTCAAGCATATCATCATCTCAGATGTGTCACAACTTGGTGCGATGCGTGGATCTAAGTATGTTTATGGCAAGATGGGTAATTGCTATAAAGAGATAAAAAAACTACTTCTTGATGGAAAAAAAGTTTTCTTTACTGGGCTTCCGTGTCAAGTTTTGGGCTTGCGCACGCACATTGGTGAGGATTTTCCCCAGCTTCTTACAGCAGATTTGATTTGTCACGGTGCTCCCGCTTCAAAGGTTTGGGAATCCTATTTGACCTCTGAAATTGGTGACAGCAAACTTCATGCTGCTTATTTCCGTCGCAAAAAATTTGGTTGGAAACGCTTCAATGCTGAAATCCTGTCGGATAAGGGTAATGCAATAGCCGACCTTTTTACCAATGAATATATGCAAGCCTTTTTGGCAGATTTGACGTTGCGTCCATCGTGCTATCGATGTGTTTTTGCAAAGGAAACACGCGAAGGTGATATAACCTTGGGTGACTTTTGGGGGATTTCGAATTATGCACCTCATCTAGACGACAATAGAGGAACATCGCTTATTTTAGTCAATTCTCAAAGAGGGGAAAGCTATTTTCAGAGCATCAAAGATCTGCTCGCGCACTGCGAATCTTTTACTATCCAGCAGGCACAAGGGGAGAATCCTGGACTGAGAAATCCAGTGAAAGCCCACCCGCAGCGTGATTTCTTTTTCCTAGCTCTTAACTTGGCGCATTTCGATTTTAAAAAGCACACCCCCCTTATTATCAAAGACGGAGCAGATATAGGAATTCTAAATAATTGGAATAATGGAAAATATGGAGAGATCCTTTCCGCCTATGCCTTGCAACAGGTAATCAACGAGTTAGGCTACCCCAACAAATTGATAAGCATGGAATCGGGCTTAAATGAGACGTCAGTTTTCACCTCTTTTGCACAAGAGTTACTCTTTTGTACGGAAAAGATAACGACCCGAAAGGAAATGATAGGTTTAAATGAACGATTTAGATCTTTTTTGATAGGGGCAGGTGATGTCTGGAGTCGGACTGGTGAAAATATGGGAAATTACAGCTATTTTGGTGACTTTGTTTCCCCAAACAAGAAATTGGTAAGTTATGCCGCCAGTTTTTATAAAGTACACAACAGCTACCCCAGGGATAAGCGTGAGCATATATCATGCTTGTTAGGGCGTTTTGATGCACTATCGGTGCGCGAGACAGGTGCTCAGTTTATTTTAGAACAGGATTTTGGCACACACGCACAGTACGTATTAGACCCTGTTTTGCTACATGATGCTGCTTGGTGGCGCAAAATTACAAATAAATCTACGAGAACTTTTCCCTCGCGTTTCGTAGCGTGCGTTAGTAATAATAGTAGTAGCCAACTAATTGATTGCCTAGAGGGAAAAACGCTTATTGATGCAAACTTTCACGATAGCGAGGCGGCAAGTGTCTACGATTGGCTCAAAACTATACAAGAAGCGGAGGCGATAGTTACTGATACGCTTTATGGCATATACTTTGCGATAATCTTCGAGCGCCCATTTGTTGTCGTAAGTAACGAATTGCTGAATTATGCTCAGCTCGGAAACTTGCTTTCTCTGCTACATTTAGATGGGCGCATCGTTACGTCGCAAGACAAAAAAGACCTCAATGAACGACTTAGTGAAGCAATTGATACGCATCAATTGCAAAGGGCTCTTTCTCCACTTATTCACGACTCTCGATACTTTCTTCAACAAGCACTACAAATGAAATGTGAAAATAACCGCATGAATTACGCGACCATGCTAGCTATTGAAAATAGGAAGCAAATCGATCTCATATCCAAAAAATTCTTAAAATTGGCAATATTAAAGTTTAAGTTGTTGCAGTGTTTAACTTGGGGAACACGGCGAAAAATCTACGAGGAACGGCATAGACAGCTCACGGAATACCTTCGCAGTGAGTTTTAAGTCGAAGCGGAATCCTTATTTCGTATTGAAGCAATTTTTTGCCTAATAATTGTCAATATCTCTAGCATGCAGAAATCTTTCCGTAGCCACAGCACACTCCAATATATCATGGTGGAGCAGGTAACGCCTATTAGCAATTGCAACCAAATGGCGCCTGTGTTACTATAGGAGAGTATGAGAGCAGGAATGACAGATATTAGAGCTAATACATAGTAAATTCCAATAGAGGCAAGTTGGGAGCGTATAGATAATTTTAAAACTCTTTTCATTACAAATAAGTTGAGAATAAATGCAAATACTCCGTTTATGACAAATGCTACGGTGATTGCAAAAACACTTATAGGTGCTGCAATGCATAGCATAATCGTACCTGTAAATTTATAAAATATTTGAATTTTTAAATCTATGTTCGTATAGCCTTTAACAATGAGTAGCTTTGCATTTAAATTAGGCAAATGCACTAAAAGAAATGATAGTGCGAACATTTGCGCGTAAACAGAGCAAGATGACCAGTTTTCTCCATAAAGTAAGTGTATAGCAGGATATGCAAGTGAGACAAAAAGTATAACCCCCCACACGGGTAATATTGTGCATAATTTCACGTATTTATTAAACACTTTGATTAGCCTATCATGGTCGTTATTTACTTTCGCCAAGATGGGCATTGTTAATTTTCCCACTATTCCATCCGATATCGATGGAATGATATAAGCAAGCTGATTACCCCGACTGTAAAGAGCCAGCTGTTTAGGTGAATAGAATTTTCCAATGATAAAAGCTCTAACATCATTAAACCCTGTATTAATAATATTAGATAACATCAACTTTGAACCAAAGGAGAAAAAAGTTTTAAAAGATTCCCATGAATAGATGAAACGTGGTCGCCATGAGGAAAATTTGTGCAGTAGTGTCAAATGACAAATAGCAGAGACAATACCACCAATCGTTATCGACCAAAAACTCAGCCCATTAATGGCGCATATGAGGACCACTGGCATAGTCACTAGCGTGCAGATAACCTGTATGATAGTTGGTGTTTTGAAATCTAGATTCGCAGCAAATAAGGTACCATGCACCGCTCCTATAGAGCTAATCAGCATCATCACTGAAGCAATTTTTGTAAGAAGATCTAAGTCAGGAGTATTGAAGAATTGAGCAAAGAATGGAGCAAGAAAGAAGAGAATAGCTGAAAAAATGGCATTGAGGGCAAAATTAGTCCAAAAGACAGTATTATTATCTAGTTCTGTGCGATCAAGCTTTCGGAGTAATGCCGTGGAAAAGCCGCAATCCTTGAGTTGAGCCGCCAAATTGAAAAAAATAGCAGTCAGGCCGAGAATACCCATTTCATCTGGCGTTATGAAACGGGCAAGTATGATGCCGTAGAGTAGATTGACTGGCTGAATCATTAAAAGCCGCATCAGCTCCCATTTTGCGCCGCTTATAGCTTTTGACTTTAGTTCACTCATTTCATGATTATGTAATACGTGGTGGTTGCTATGATTTAACAACCCAATATGCTAAGAGGGGATAAAGCAATATTACCAACTCAATTTATTTAACAAAATTTGAATATTGTTTACTCTTGATTTAATAAACTGCAATTTAATAGGAGAAATTTTCAGTATTAATTGATACAATTTGTGCCTTCGTTGCAATAATTGACGATGTCGATACTGCGCGTTTTTCAGAGCGTCTTTGCGGTCCAGTGATCTAGAGCTCATTTTAAAATCTGACCCTTTCCACGGAGCAGGTGAAGAATCAAGTGCATTGCGCAGCCAGTGCACAGCCTCTTGCGTCCGTTGTGTAATTTGAGAATAAACAAGTTGCCAATTTATACCCTGCTGCATGATATTCTCTAATTGAGCAGTGATATCACTACATGTATCGCTATTAATGATGCGTTTTTTATCAAAATTTAATTGTTTTGCAAGACTATTAAAACGGCTGAGACCTTGATCTGGGCGAGAGATACAGGCAAAAGGGGTACCAAAAATGAGGCAGAAGCATAGAACATGGAAGGAATCGGTCAGGACAAATTTAGCATCGCGTATGCAATGCAGCCACTCTATAGTGTTGCCTTGTAATAGATTGATACTTTCATATTGCCTGTTAGCTTTCAGAAAACGCTCTACAGGCGTAGCAATGTACAGGCTTGCATGAGCCACGTAGCTTTTGTTGCACGGTGATTTTTCATTATTTATTAGTTTATTCCAGTATTCTCGATTAAGGTAAAATACTGGATCAATAAGTAGTTTTGAGTCTAAACCTGAAAGCTTATAGACTAATGCTTGACCTTCGGGTTCTCGCACACTAATTGCCGAGAATCGCGATAGCTCTTCTTTTACCATAGATAGAACATGATCTGGAGCATCAAAATGGTCTGTTCCAAAACTTGCTGCCATTGAGATACGGCGTTTTCCTGCTTGAGCAAAGCTTAAAAAAAATGATGGGGCAAGAAATTCTTTCCATGAAAAATCCCCCGTCTGATCATAACGCCATACCTGGTCACTACCAGTAATAAAGGTATCAAATTGGTCATTAAAAGCCTGCATCTGCCCATTACTGTAAGCTAGAGTTTCTGTCATCTTAATATACGCATCTGCGAAATCAGTATACTTCGCGATTTTATAAATTTGAGGATTGCAATGCAAATGAAGATTACATGCATTGTAACCATTCAAGTGCAAAATTTTTTGCAAAGCGTGAGCAGTTAAATTAGCACCATGATTCATGTGCCCAGGAAAGTTCAAAATGCCTATTTTCTTAGCTTTCATTTCCGTAGATATAATTGTTAATAAGTGACGGTTCTTTGATTTTCCATATGTGGAGATAGAGCAAAATAGCAGGTGCAGCTAATATACTAGGGTAGGCACAAAGTTTTAATAGTCTGAAAAGACGACCATGAATGCCACCTGCTAGTAGTTCTGCCGATGGTAACTTCTTTGAGATCCATGCAAAATAAGATAATTTTCGCAATGGGCTTAATTTGAGGCGATATGGTATGTCGAAGATAAGCTCACGCAAAAAGATGCTTACCCAGTTGCAATAGTCTGGTTCAGTGAAAAATGACTTTGCAAAAGCAAATTTTGCGCATTCAGAGATTAAAAACGCTAATGAGTTTGCTCTTGCCTTTGTCTTATGGGGAACGTCAGCATTCATGATAGATCCCTCTCTTGTATCGCGATAAAAATAGGTGTAGGCATCTAGTCCTATAAGGCGAGGAGAACATAATGCTAGTTGAAAATTCCACAACTCATCTTCATTGAGCATGTCTGGCTTAAAAAGTAATTCATGACGCAATAAGAAATCTCGAGAGATGAGTTTATTCCAAGGTGAACCCACCCATTTAAAATTAAAGTAGGCTTCTCGCACTTCTTTATCTGTAATAATTTCGTCATAGGGTATTTTAGCGAGCCACTCTGTTCCAGATTTCGTCTTTGCGTGACCTATGATGAGATCAACATCCCATTGCTGCGCTTTCTCATAAAAAAGCTTCAAAGCATTGGGGAGTAGAACGTCATCACTATCTACAAAGAAAAGATAATCTCCTACGGCCTCGGCTATACCTGAATTTCGCGCCACGGAGACACCTTTATTTTTTTTATGTTCAATGATTTTCCACGAAATCTCCCTAGGCCAATCGGAGGAAGATAGTGTTTCATTGATTATTTTAAGAGTCGTATCCGTACTATAATCATCAACGAGAATAACTTCAGCTACTATATCCTGATTCTTAATAGAAAGCAACGTATCACCAATATAATTTTCTACATTATAACAGGGAATTACGATGCTGATAAGGATATTCATGTCTCAGGAATTTCTGATATCTATTTAGCTATATGCCAGTTTTTATTCAATGAAAATATAGTCCACAAACTACTTGACCGCGAATTGATGTTCTTTATGTCTTCAGCCGTCTTTCAAAGTTAAGTCTACTAACTTAGTCTAGCATTTTGAGCTAATATAGCAAGCCTTTATTTTTAAGTTATAAAGGGGTCACGAGTAACTTGTTGCAATATAGGTAATTATAAGTATTTGCAATTGAATAATTACCGATGAGGATGCTTATAGCGTAATAATAGGTACAGAGCACGCAAATTATCGCGCAAAGAGCCGCGAAAAATGAGTGAGCGAACAAAATTATGTCTTATTGCGCTTTTTATAAGCATTTTATTCGTATATACATGCTGTTCCACCTCCTTCGATAATGGATGATCTTCTACCTCTTTGGCTATATCAAGAAAGCATTTAATAATTTCCACATCACCTACTATATTATATTGGTGAATTTGGTACGTCATGCCCGTTGCATAGCACCTCGCTAGAGTAAGCGCACGTAGTTTTCCGTACTGATGAATTCGAGAGAATTTCATCACTTCTAACATTCCTTTGAGCAAGTCTACCATAGATGCTTTGGAAAGTGCCCTACCCGATTCCCAGTGATAGGAATAGCTGGGTTTTTGGCTCGCATAAAAACGCTTGCTCAAATGCATAGCTTGAACGAAAAAGACAGGATCTTCATAGCATTTAAGTGCTGGAAATTTTAAAGAATACTCCAAGAGAAAGGCTCGCCTATATATGTAGCGCGTAAAGCCGAAATCATACTGATAATCCGCGTAACTCATAATTCCATCTGATTGGAACAAAAAAGGGTGATCTATCTCCGCGCTCTCCTCAATGATTTTCCCATCTGCATAATGGGTCATGCTACCACCAGCTATATTTACGCCATGCTCCATCGCCTTGGTATACAGATATTCCAAGCAATCCACGGAAGGATACTCATCATCTGCATCCATAAAGGCAATAAACTCTCCTCGAGCTTGCTGTATGGCAAAATTTCGCGCAGCAGAAGCCCCTTGGTTTTCTTGGTGATAGACGCGTATTTCTGAATGATTTTGTGCGTACTCTTCCAATATTGTAGCTGTTGCATCAGTAGAGCCATCATTCACACAGAGAATCTCTTTCGGCGTGATGCTCTGTTGTAATACGCTATCAAGACAGGCACGTAATCGAGACTCTTTCTGATAGCAGGGCATGATTACGGTAATTTTGCAATTGGTCATATTTTATTTGTGTTGTGTTAATACTTCAGACAGTCGCACGCCAGGTCGCAATTTCCATAGTAAAAGAAAAATTTGCAAGATGACGGAGGCGAGGTATTGGGGCAAATGACAAATCACAGCTAGTACACGAAAACGCCAGTCAAACTTATGTTCGCATCTTTTTCGTAGAGCTGGGCTGTAGTACTTTGCAAAGTAAGCATAATGCGTCATCTTTTCTCTCCACGTTAACTCGTGCTTCTTGGGCATTAAAAATAGGTAGTCGAGTTGTATTGTTTGGATGAAATTATGCTGTACAAGCCAGTTGGCTAATAGCCGGAACTCATCAAGGATTTGTATGCAATGGTTAAATACGATTAATCTATTGAGTGAGGCTTTCAGTCTATCGTGCTTTCGACATTGATTCATGATGGAACCTACCCTATCATTGCGATAAAAATAGGTTTCGTGCAGCACGCAGGCTAGG
Organism: uncultured Akkermansia sp.; assembly: GCA_964371795.1. Classification (GTDB taxonomy): domain Bacteria; phylum Verrucomicrobiota; class Verrucomicrobiia; order Verrucomicrobiales; family Akkermansiaceae; genus Akkermansia. The sequence goes on from CAYJON010000024.1 coordinate 7,950, forward strand.
CTCGGTTGCAAACAGGCTAACCTCAGACTCCAAACTTCGTCTTCATGAATGAGACCTTCTATAAAGTATAATTTATTCTCAATAAGGAATTCTCGCAGGATGAGTTTATTCCATGCCATCTCGAACCATTGTCTCCTTATGTAAGCCTCTAGCACTTCGTCTCCCTTGAGGAGGTGCTTGTCATCGAGTCGGAGTTGCCAGTACCCTCCCTTATCTAACTCTATATCACCAATAGTCAAGGTTGCCTTTTGGCGTTCTGCTTTATCGAGGAGGCTTTTGAGGGAATTTGCAGGTAGATAATCGTCGCTATCTAAAAAATAAATATATTTCCCGCTGGCGGCATCCATGCCTGTATTACGCGCTGCAGATAGTCCGCGATTTTTTTCATGCTTAATGATTCTCCATTGCTCTGGGCGAAGCTTAGGCTGCGCTTCCAAATAGGATTGTGCTACTGCAATGCTGTTATCTCTGCCGCAGTCATCTATTAGTAGAATCTCCATTATAACATCCTGCTCCACAACAGAGCGCAAACAATCTATAATGTATTCTTCTACATTATAGACAGGGATAATGATGCTTATTATGGCTTGTTCGTTACTCATAAATTATTCTAGGATAATGGATAATCAAAAGCATCCAAGGTTATTTAGTATATAAATTGCTGAAAAATTGATAGATGCGTGGGAGGCGGGCTTTTAGCAAGATTGCAAAGAGAACAGTATATGGCGTCACTTTGCGAAAGTCTGCGGCGGCTTTATCCATGGCTTCTTCTAGCTCTGGGCGGGTGATGTTAAAGCTGTGCATCCACGCGATGATGGCGCGTTTTTCATGAGAGACTCGTTGGTAGAGTCCTATTTGCCACGAGTAGCGACGAGAGCGGGGGCGCATCTTGTGGAGCTTTTTCATCAGAGGAATGTAAAGCGTGATATGGTTCGTGTAGTGCTCTAGCGGTCTATCAAATTTCGTAGCGGATCCCACCGCAGAATCATTGCGCTGGAGGTACTCATAGAGTGGTTCTGTCAGGCAGTAGAAGCTATCAACGTAATAAGCGTAGTTGAGGAAGAAGCACAGATCTTCGTTGAGAGGAACGCCAGGTGGGAACTCTATATTATGTTTTTGGATAATCTTCAAAGCATAGACTTTGTTCACCCCGTAGGCGTGCATTCTGGCAATGATATCAGAACTGATCTCGCGCTTGTGATTCTTTGTGTCCACTACCCCAGAGTAGACGCCCATATCCTTTCTGGGCTTGTTGCTGTTTTCAAATACCAGCTCTATTCCAAAGCATATCATGCTATGCTCATGCTGCTTCAAGGCGGCTTTTATTTTCTCAAGCGCAGTGGGCTTGAGGCTATCATCGGCATCTAGAAAGATGACATGAGTTCCGCGCGCATGAGAGAGAGCTGTATTGCGTGCAACAGATACTCCTGCGTTGCCCTGCTTATAGACGCGTATGCGGTCATCCTTTCGTGCCCATTCTTCAAGAAGTTCTTGTGTGTTATCTGTAGAGCCATCGTTCACGCAGATAGCCTCCCAGCTGCCCTCCGTCTGTGCTAAGAGAGAGCCCAAGCTGCGCGATAAAAATGCAGCACCGTTATAGACAGGTATTACGATACTGATGAGCGCGGTGGACATGCCTTGGATTATAACTGATAAGGCTCGCATTTCAAGTAAAATTAGTCGACGCCCTGGCTTCGGAGGGAGGCTTCATGTAACTCCATTTGCCCAAGGGGGGGCTATATCGACTCAAAAATAGTTTGCTGATTAGTCTTGCTATGACAAGCAATATCATGTACTATTCCGCGCTGCTAATATCTGATGTTTAAAGAATGCTTTTTAGATAGTAAACAATAATAATAGAAAACGAAAATGCTATTTCCTAGTACAGAATTTCTTTTTGCGTTTTTACCGTGTTTACTCTTGCTCTATTTTGTTGTTTTCAGATGGACACGCCTAGGGCAGAATATTCTTCTTACTGTAGCTAGTATCTATTTTTACGCTTGGGGTGAACCGAGCTTCGCTCAAGTGATGCTCGTTTCCATACTGCTCAATTGGGCTTATGCCTTGTGGGTAAGTAAATGTCGGCATATTGTATGGCAATCAAGGCTTTGTCTTACCTTGATGGTTATAAGTAATTTATCTATTTTGGCCATCTATAAGTATCTGGCATTTACGCTTGAAAATATTAATTTGTTGTTTGCTTCTAATTTTGTTGTTCCTCAGATTCTGTTACCCTTAGGGATATCGTTCTTTACATTTCAAGCTATTTCTTATGTTGTAGATATCTATAGAGGAAATGGCGAAGCGCAAAAAAACCCTATCAACGTGGCCTTGTATATATCATTTTTCCCACAGCTTATAGCGGGACCAATTGTACGTTATCAAACTATCGCAAATCAAATATTTAATCGTCGTGAGAATTGGAGTGACTTTTCTGCAGGCCTCTCGCGCTTTGCTTTGGGGTTAGGAAAAAAGCTTATTTTAGCTGATAGCTTGGCTCTTATTGTCTCGGCCGCTTTTGATTATCCTAATGAGATTAGTTTGACGATGGCATGGTTAGGAGCTATAGCCTATACATTACAAATTTATTTTGATTTTTCGGCTTATTCCGATATGGCTATCGGCTTAGGTCGTATGTTTGGGTTTAAATTTCTGGAGAACTTCAACTATCCTAATGCATCTCGCTCTATCACTGATTTTTGGAGACGCTGGCACATTTCCTTAGGTTCTTGGTTCCGTGATTATGTTTATATTCCATTAGGAGGTAATAGATTAGGTGTAACACGTCAATTTTTCAATTTGCTCATTGTTTGGTTTATTACAGGTTTTTGGCATGGCGCAAATTACACCTTTATTATTTGGGGATTAATGCACTTTACCTTTATGTGGTTTGAAAAATTGACTGGCTTTGAAAAGCGGATTTCATTCTTGTATGGAATTCTCTACTCATTTATCATCGTGATGTTGAGCCGAGTTATTTTCCGTTCGGTGGATATCAGTTCTGCGTGGGGATATTTTGAAACTATGTTCTTCTTGAATGATTGCAAACTTATTGATGGTTATGCGATTTTCTTCTTAAGGGAAAATCTTCTTTTATATCTTTTGGCTATTGCGATTAGTTTCCCATTATATCCTTGGTTTAAAAGGAGGTTTTGTCAGTATTCATGGTATGGTATAACCCATGCTCTGATGATTGTAGTGGTCTTTATTCTAGCGTTAGCATTTCTTTTAAAAGGCGGGCATCAACCATTTATTTATTCAAATTTTTAATATGCACTCATGAAAAAACAGATACCAGCTGAAGATAAAGGCTTTCGTCTAGCAAGTTTGATTATATCGATCAGTCTTGTGTTCTTTGCTTGCCCCTTCTTTATATTCAGCTATGACTTGATTTACGTGTTTGCCAACAAGCTTACAGGCGCATTCACTCCTGCGATTAAAGAGGAGGCCTCGACTCCAATCGAAGAGCAATCAGGATTGCTTTTTTCTCCCTTAGTTAAGGAGACGGTGAGGGAGAAGAAGGTGTTAAAACTGTTTAATCTTCCGTATTGGGACAGAATAGAGACGAAAGTTAAAAGAAGCAAAGAAATGGTGTCACGTAATTCGAAATTACCCGGTGAAGCAACTTCTTTATTCCTTGATATTCACAGCACCTACCATCTCTGTCAGCAAAGATCAATTCCAGGGAATAGATTAGCACGCGTTCCTTATATCTTTAACATCGAAATTGAAGATGGCCGTAAGGCTCATATGTTTTTTGTATCAAAAGAAAAAAAACATTTCTACAGCCGCCATAATAGCGATGTTTTGATAAATATTGCTCAGTATTTAGCGAAAACTCATCGTGATTTCATTTATTTGCAACTACCTTACAAGAACACCTATTATAATCTAGAGAGCGATTCGCGTCCCCGTTTTCCGTTAGATCCTCCTCAAGAAGAAGTCGTTGAACTTGAATACCTGAAGCAATATATTGACATACTTAATTATAGAGATACATGGCGCCGTAGAGAGAGCGAAGGGAAGAGCTTGATGTTTAATACGGATCATCATTGGACACCTGAAGGTGGTTTGCTAGCAGCTCAGTTATTGGCTAAACACTTAAATAAGAAGTATGGTTATAATCTTGATGAATCCATTCTAGATATAAATCGCTATACTATCAAAACTTTCCCCAAATCTTTTTTAGGTTCTTTCGGGCGTCCAGTCGGTGACACATTCCTTACCCCCGATGATTTTAGCCTGATTTATCCGAATTTTGTTACAGACTTAAGTATAGAAATACCATGCAAAAAATTGAAGAGGGAAGGAGTATTTGAGGACACGCTTCTATTTGGAGACTATCATAATCAAGATATCGAAGGAGTTTCTATGCAATATTCAGTATATATGAAGGGCGATTTCCCCCTTGTTATAGTGAAAAATAAGTTAAAAACTCAAGGAAAGCGTGCTTTGGTGATACGAAATAGCTTTAGCTGTATATTAGGTGCTTATCTATCATTGATTTTCAAAGAAATTCATTTTATTGATCTGCGTCATAATAGCGACTTTAATTTGAAAGAATATTTGGAAATATATAATGCAGATATTGTGATTTATGCGGCAAGGCCAAATCTGACTTTTCTCCACGAGAGTGAAGAATGATATGGTGCCGAGATGGCTGTTCTACCACGCCCAGCCTACGGAGAGGACTCCGTGTACTTCGGAGCCGCCTTGGCGGTCAAATCGTTCGCTCTGTATGGTTGCACCAAAGAAGAAGTCAACCTTATCGTACTGTCCGCCTACGCCTACTTGCACTTCCATTTGCCAAGGGGTGCGATTTACGTCGTGCTCAAAATAGCGGAAGACGCCTCCGTCTAAGGAAAAGTCACGTGCGACATAGTAACCAGAGACGTTCGCCAAGAAGAAAAGGGAGAGTTTTTCTGGGTCAAAGTCGGGCTTGATGAGGCTACTAAGCCCAAAACTGGCGTTATAATTGCCCACACGGCGTTGGTAGGGGGGGAGGTTGATGCCGACACGCATCGTGATTCCCATGCCCGCACGCATGGATACGGTGCCTAGCTCCTCTTGCACAAAGAGCATGCCATCGCTTTGCCAACCAGAGTCGCCCTCCCACTCCATGAAGGCGAGGTCTATCTCCTGAGAGCTACTAAGCTGCATTGTAAACTCGGCTGGTACCTGATGTTCCCAGCCCTGCCATTGAAAGAGTTGGCCTATGCCGTGAATGACGCGCTGGGAGTCTTCTGCCAAGGAGAGATCACCTGTCACTCCTAGCTGTAATTCCACGTTGAGGCCAAAGCTTTCCCCTGTCATGATGTAACCCGTGCCCAGTGCCAAGTAGCCCGCATAGGGATGTTCCCCTGGGTGGACGTAGCTGTTATTGGTGTAGGGGGTGTAGATGTCCTGTCGTAGGGTAAATGCCCAGTAGTCGCCCGTGCTGAGCCTATGGGTGTAGTCGAGGCGGATACCGTTTGTGTAGTTATTATCCTCGGAGAAGAAGACATCATTTTCCAAGACGAGACGAAAGGTCTTTTCTGGCATGTTGTCCTTCTTTTCCTCTTCTACTACTGCGGCATGACTCCAGTTGACTATGCTGTAGGTGGTCAAAAAGAGAGCACCTACTGCTGCGGCGAAACGACTGCGCATGGCTATGTGCGTTTAGGGCGGTTGATAGCTAACCTTGATGGCGCATTATTCCTCTTCTGAGGACTCTTCTTCTGTGCCAAAGGCATCAATCCAGTCCACTTTTTGGAAGGTGAAGCCTAGCGCGAGAAGTCGCTTGTGGAAGTCGGGCAGGTGAGCTGCTCCGTAAAAGATTGCAAGCTTCTTGCTGTCTTTGTTCTTGAGTTCGTCGATGAGTACCTTCATCGCCTTTTCATTGCGTGATACGATGATGGCGGTCTCGTCCAGTGCCTTGGTGCCTTTTTCTGCGAGGGTGTCCATGACTACGCCGCGTAGCATTCCTTCTGTAGCTTCGCCAGTGAGGAGCTTTTTGGCCATATCTGTTTGCTTGGATGAATCCTTGCTTCTTCTGCTGGGGAGCAATTCTGTCAATACCATGCCGAGGAAGGTTTCTTTGCGCTCTTTCATGGCGGCATCCATTTCCTCCATGGTCATATCGGCGAAGACGAAGTGCTCAAAGCCATAGTCTACTACCTCTTGTTGCATGACGAGACCCATCTTGTTACTGTTGAGGGCGTAGCCTATGCTGAGAAGCACGCCAAAAATGCTGCCTTTTGACTTCTTGTCTTCCATGGTGGCTAACTCCTTGCTCTCTTCTTCCGTGATGCTGCCATCTTTAAATTTCTTGCGCAGTGTCATCATGCGGGATAGGGTTGCGCCATCCACCATTTCATAAAGGACGCGGTCGTAGCCGGTGAAGAGCTCGTTGAGCTGCTCAAAGTAATCACGCTCACCGATATGGATAGCACCGACCAAGTCGACTACCTGACCATCAGGGGAGACATAGGTGGCAATAGGTGTTTGCAAAATGCGATTCTCTGTTCCCTCCACTTTTTTGATATTAATGCAATCTGTGGGGTAGTCCTGAGCCATCAAGGACAGGGAGCAGGCGACTGTTAGACCTACGGAAAGAAAAAATTGTTTAATCATGTACTCATAGTAGCCACTGCACGGCCTCATAGCAAGAAAAATCTTTGACAGCATGCAGTTGCATTAAATGCGTAAAAAAGCTGCCACCCTTTCAGGTGGCAGCTTGCTGTAATATTTTAATGCTCTCTCTTAACCCCAGAAGGCGGCGTAGAGGGCGATTGTTGCAATCACCACAAAGATACCAGCGACCTTTGCAGATTTGGAGGATTCCATCTCCACGATTCCCTTGTCAGCGAGGACGATGGCCTTGCCACCGCGCTTGCTGTTGATGATGGTGATGATGTAACCAATCAGGACGATGGTGATCAAGCAGACAGCCATGCGGTTGAGGAAGGGCATTTCAGGCATGTAGTGCATGATGAGACCGTATTCAACAACGTTGATGGCTATACCGAGCCAGCCAAAGTAGCGGGGGCACTTTGGTACAAAGAAACCAAAGAGGAAGACCACCAGCGCACCAGGGCTGAGGAAGCCTTGGAACTCCTGAATGTAGGTAAAGATACTATCAAAGCTGGAGTTGAGGTAGATGGCTAGCACGAGGGCGATGGCGGCACAGATGAGTACGCCTGTCTTGCCAACGAAGACGAGCTCGCTCTGGCTGGACTGCTCCTTGCGAATCTTGTTATAGATGTCCATGGTGAGCAGGGTGGAGGCAGAGTTGAGCATGGATGCCAGAGAGCTAACAACCGCACCAAAGAGTGCTGCAAGTACGAACCAAGCCCAGCCTGTGTTGGGCAGCAATTTGCTGAGCAAGAGAGCAAAGGCGGAGTCGTAGTCGTAGCCATTGAGGGCGGAGGAGACGGCAAACTTTGACGCGCCATCTCCTGTGCTGTTGTCCTTGATGATGGCTCCGTTGACGGAGGCGATTTCAAAGGCAAGGGCGGAGGAGAGGATGCGTTGCTTTTTCTCAACACTATCGGCAGACTCGGGGATGTAGATTTCTACTTTGTGGTCTGTCTTATAGTCTTCAAGGAGACCTGTGATGATGACTTCTGCATCATTTTCGAGGTGTAACTCGCTGACGGTTCTGAGACTGTCCATGTGTGTGGCCATGGCCTTCTTTTGATCAGCACTACCTGCAGAGTTGGCGTTATGTATCAGCTGATCGACTGCGATGGCGGTATTGGCCATGATGTAGTCAGGCGTGATGTCGTAGAGGGGGGTCTTGTTGTCTTCCTCTGCGCTCTTGGTGACGGCGGTGATTGCATCGGCATTCTTGCTGTCGGCGGAGGCCTTCATGTCATCCTGATAGAGGTTGTAGGCAAGGATGCCAGGGATGATGACAACGAAGGGGATGAGCAGCTTCAACGCTGCGGCAAAGACAATACCCTTTTGACCTTCTGCAAGGCTCTTGGAGGCCAGTGTGCGTTGCATGATGTACTGGTTGAGACCCCAGTAGAAGAAGTTGGGAATCCAGAGACCGAGGCAGAGGGCTGTCCAGGGGATTTCTGGGTCAGTGTCAGGGCGTACCATGCTCAGCTTGCCACCCACGGTGTTAGTTGCTGTGAGGGCTTCACCGCCGTTGAGGGCGAAGAATCGCTCCATGGCGGAGGAGTCTGCGAGGCTTTCTACTGTCACCTTGGAGGTGGTGGAGGCTGTCTCCATGAGGTGCTTGGGATCAGCGGCACTCATGGCTTCCATAGCGAACATGAGTACAACGCCACCACCAACGATGAGGGCTGCACCCCAGATGAGGTCGGTCCATGCACAGGCCTTGAGACCACCTACAAAGACGTAGACTGTCGCGCTAGCCGCGATGATGATGCAGCTGGTGCTCATGTCGAGGCCGAAGTAGACGGAAACAACCTTTGCACCGGCAAAGATAACACCAGCCGTGGGAACACCAACGAGGATGGCGAGGTTGGCTAGTGCCATGATGCTGCGTGCCTTGCCGTCATAGCGTTCTTCGAGGAATTGGGGGATAGTGAACACGCCGCGCTTGAGCAGCATGGGCAGGAAGGTGAAAGCAACAACCACGAGGGTGATGGCTGCTAGCCACTCATAACCAGCAATAGCGAGACCCACCCAGTTGGAGGCCTTGCCGCTCATCCCGACAAACTGTTCGGTGGAGATGTTGGCTGCAATGAGGGAGAAACCTACGAGCCACCAGCTGAGACCACGTCCAGCGAGGAAGTAGTCGGCAGCACCCTTTTCCTTCTTCTCTTCGGCTGTCTCGTTGGGGTCTTTGGATTTCCAAATACCCAGTGCGATGACACCGATGACGACGATGCAGAAGACTATCATTTCCCAGATGGCGAGGCGCGCTGTGTCGTCCTTGCTATCGGGTTGTTCTGCCATTTGGGGGCTTGCCGCCACGCTTGTTGTTGCCGCGGGGCTTTCTGTGTTGCTCGCTGCGGGGGCTGGCTGTGCTGTAGATGCACTGCTAGCCACGACGGCGTTTTCTTGGGGAGGCGTGCTAGTGTCCTGCGCGATTGCTCCTAGTTGGAACAGGGCTGCGCAGCCCAGTAGCATGGCGATTCTTTTAATCATAATGGTTTGTCTGTTTTTTTGGAGAGAATTTTTTGTGCTTTATGCTTTACGCTTAGCAATTTTTCCAGAGGATGCGTGCACCTGCTCCTGCGCGTGTGACGAGGTAGGCTGTTTCTATACCCAAGGCCTCGCGGTAACGCTCTATGAGTTCTTGACCAACGCGCTCAACCGCTTCGCTCTTTACCAGTGCAACGATGCAGCCGCCAAATCCGCCACCTGTCATGCGTGCGCCGTAGATGGCTTCAGCATCGGCTAGCTCATCACAGAGGGAGACGAGGGTGTCCACTTCTGCGCAGGAGACTTCAAAGTCATCACGAAGGGAGGCATGAGAGCCGCGCATGGCAACGCCTGCGCTTTCCCAGTCGCCCTTGCTGAGGGCTTCTGCAAATTGGTGGACGCGGGCATTTTCGCCTACGACGTGGCGCGCACGGCGGTAGCAGAGGTCACCCAGCTCTGTCTTCTTTTCCTCTAGCATGGCGAGGGTCGCTTCGCGTAGGGACTTCACACCAAGAATCTCGCAAGCGTCTTCGCAGTTTTTGCGGCGGGCTGTGTAGCCACCGTCAGCGAGGGAGTGCTTTACAGAGGAATCAACGACTAGCACACTGACTTCGGGGTCAGTCATGGGGATGAGCTGGTAGCTCAAATCTTTGCAATCCAGCATAATGGCGTTATCTTCCTGCCCATTGGCGGAGATGAACTGATCCATGATACCGCAGGGGACGTTAGCAAACTCATGCTCTGTCGCCTGACCCATGAGGGCGCGGTCTTTTGCAGAGATTTCTACGCCGCAGAGTTCTGCTAGGGCGATGCATACAGACATTTCAAAGGCTGCGCTGGAGGAAAGACCACCACCGCGTGGCACGTTGGAGTCAACGAGAATGTCCACTGCGGGTACCTCGACACCGCGACGCTTGAGCATGCAAATAATGCCGCGAATGTAGTTAGACCAGAAGGGTTCACCAACTTCGGCTACTTCTTCAACGGTGAACTCTTCCATGGGATCACCCAAGCCGCCTATCCAGCGATGCTTGCCCCCCTGTGCGGGTGCTATGGCGACAACATTAACGTTGTTGAGAGCCATGGGGAGTACAAATCCTTCATTATAATCCGTGTGTTCGCCTATCAGGTTCACGCGACCTGGTGCGGCGGCGACAACGTGGGGCTTTTGTCCGAAGTATTCTTCGAAATACGGGATGATTGTTTCTGCTGTAATTTCGCGTTCCTCTAAATCCATAACGCACTATCTTTAGCATATGGGAGGGCAGATGTAAACCTATAACTTACCCTAACAGGGTTTTTCTACCTTTTTTTCTTCAAAAGAGGAGGGTAGTTCTCCCCTGCAATCGTGCAATCCAACGTTGCGCGATTCGGAATTTCAAGCTCTTCTTTCTCAAAAAGATCTCATGATTGATGTTATTTAGAAGCGTTTGCGATTGAAGTTAAGCTTCTTGGGCATTGCGCTCTTTTTGTAGGGGGGGACGACCTGTCCGCCACGACGACGAACCTGACGGGCAAAGATTCTAACCGACTCGATAAGGATGGCGGTGCGGTTACTCTGGGTGACATCGGCGAGCTCATCAAGCCTTTCTAACAAGCTAGCCGGACAGCGGAATACGATTAATTTACTGTTCATATCACTATTATATTTTGTTAACTAAAAAATGCAAGATAAATTTTCCACTTATGTCAATTATTTTCTGTGAATTGCGTATAACAGCTTAGCTATAGAAGGCTAGATATTTTTTATTTTTGTCATCATCAAATTGCCCTCAAAATACGTGGAATTAGCCGAGATTTTTGACGGACTCTTCTATTGGCGATTTAATCTTGCCAGATGGCGCGGCGGGTGCTATAATCACGACTGAAAGCATTATTAGCTTTTGTATTTATTAGGTACATACAATCATGAGCGCAATACCCAACGTACTAGCAGGTCGCTACGCCTCTGTAGCAATGAAGGATATATGGTCAGCAGAGGGACGTATCGTCCTAGAGCGAGAATTCTGGATTGCCGTCATGAAGGCGCAAAAAGACCTCGGACTGGACATACCACAGGAGGCAATTGATGCCTACGAAGCCGTCAAAAACCAGGTTGACCTCGACGCCATCTTTGAAAGAGAGCGCATCACCCGCCACGATGTCAAGGCTCGTATTGAGGAATTCTGCGACCTAGCGGGGCATGAGCATATCCACAAGGGCATGACCAGCCGCGACTTGACAGAGAACGTGGAACAGCTGCAAATATGGAGCTCCCTCCAGATCATACGCGAAAAGGTGGTCGCCACCCTCCATCGCATGTCAAAGCGCGCCACAGAGTGGGGAGAACTCGTCTTTGCCGCACGCACACACAACGTCGCAGCACAGGCCAGCACCATGGGCAAGCGCGTCGCCATGTTTGGTGAAGAACTCTACCACTGGGCACTGGCATGGCAAAGCATGATGGATCGCTACTGCGTCCGCGGTCTCAAAGGAGCAGTAGGCACACAACTGGATCAACTTTCCCTCTTTGCGCAGAACACCGACACCGTCACAGAACTAGAAAACCGCATCTGCGCCCACCTCGGCATCCCTCAAAAATGGGACAACGTCGGGCAAATCTACCCTCGCTCCCTCGACTTTGAAGTACTCTCTGGCCTCGTTGGTCTCTCCTCCGGCCCCAGCAGCTTCTGCAAGACATGGCGCCTCATGGTAGGGCATGAACTCTGCACAGAAGGCTTCTCCAAGGGGCAAACAGGCTCTAGCGCCATGCCTCACAAGATGAACCCCCGCTCCTGCGAGCGCATCAACGGCTTCCACGCCATCCTCAAGGGACAGCTCAACATGCTCTGCGGCATCATAGGCGACCAGTGGAACGAAGGCGACGTCGGCTGCTCTGTCGTGCGCCGCTGCGCCCTGCCCGATGCCTTCCTCGCAGCAGATGGACTCTTCGAGACCTTCCTCACCGTCCTTGACCAGATGGACGTCTACCGCCCAGTTATCAAGAGCGAGCTCGACCGCTACCTCCCCTTCCTCATGACCACAACCATCATGATGGCAGCAGTGAAGCGCGGAGTAGGACGCGAAAGCGCGCATGAAATCATCAAAGAACACGCCGTCGCCGTCTCCAACGACCTACGCACAGGACGCATTGCCATCAATGACCTCCTTGATCGCCTTGGGGCAGACGACCGCCTCCAGCTTTCACGCGAAGAAATCCAGAGCATCTATGACGCCAACGCAGGCGACACAGGCATGGCCATCCAGCAGGTAGCAGCCTTTGGCGCAAAGGTAGACGCCTTCTGCGCACCCTACCCCGATGCAATCAAGTATTGCCCCGGAGCGATACTCTAAGAAAACTCTAAGAAAGCAATCCACTTTCTTTCTCATTAAAAAAACTCATCCCCCTCTCTCTCCGCGATGACTAACAAGCAAGAACAACTTCTCTACGAGAACGAGAACTACAGGCTCACCACCCATCGTGTGAAGCAAGGGGGCGATGAGGCTACCCTCATCCACGAAGAACTCCTCCACATCACACGCCCCAGCCATCAGGTAGTGGGCGTGACGGAGGAGAGCTTTGCCACCATCAACCCCGTCCCACAGGGACTACCCAACTACAGAGGCAGCATACCCGTACTAGGCGCCATGTACAAACTGGCCGTACAGGAAATGCAAAGCATCCTCAACGAGCAGGGAGAATTCACCGCCGGTGCAAGCTGGGACGGAGTCTGGACACGCGACACCGCCTACGCCATCCTCCTTGGTGCGCCACTGGTCATGCCAGACGCCTGCCGCCGCAGCCTAGAATCCCGCGTCAAAGACGGCATCATCCTCCAAGACACAGGCACAGGCGGAGGCTGGCCCATCTCCACCGACCGCGTCGTCTGGATATTGGCCGCTTGGACTTACTATAACGCCACACAGGACAAGGACTGGGTAGAAAACCAGCTCCACGTCATGAAAAACACCCTCGCGCAAGACAACCTTATCCTGCGCAGGGAAAAAGGACTCTACCCTGGAGAAACATCCTTCCTCGACTGGAGAGAACAAAGCTACCCCGACTGGATGAGCCCAGCCGACATAGGCGCCAGCTACGCCTTTGGCACCAACCTCCTCCATGCAGCCGCACGTCGTGCGCTCGCCTCCATGCTTCGATCCCTTGGGCACAAAGAAGAAGCAAAAAGCTACAAAGAACAGGCAAAAGAACTCATCGCCATCATCCAGCAGCAATTCTGGGACACCGCCACACGACAATTTGGCATGCTACGCTGCCATGACGGCGTACTCGACAGCCGCCCCGACGCCCTAGCCACCGCGCTGGGAGTCCTCTTTGGCCTCGCAGGAGAACATGGACAAGAAGCCCTCAACAAACTACCCCGCAGCCCCTTTGGCACAGCAGCCTTTGCCCCCTGCAAATCATCCCAGCCCGATAGCTACCACAACCGCAGCATCTGGCCCTTTGTAGAAGCCTTCGTCCTACTCGCCCATGCAGAACTACAAGACATGGCAGGGATGGAACAATCCATGGCCAGCCTCCTGAGAGCCGCCATGCTCTTTGCCAGCAACAAAGAAAACCTCCACGCCCTCACAGGCGAGGCCGATGGCACCATACAGAACTCCGACGCACAATTTTGGAGCAGCTCCGGCATGCTAGGCATGTTCTACCATGGACTCTTTGGCATACGCTTTGACGGAGACAACCTCATCTTCACCCCCTGCGTCCCGCAAGCCTACGCAGGCAGCCATTGGATCATGGGACTACGCATAGGAAAACTCACCCTAGACATACACATCAACGGCTACGGGACAGAAATATGCAGTGCCCTCATCAACGGAAAAATGTCAGCCCCCATCATCCCCCTCTCGGGAGAAGGACGACTCATCATAGAACTCGAACTACAGCCCAGCTATAGCGAAGAGGAAGAGGAAA
>CAYJON010000025.1:0-7190 GCA_964371795.1 uncultured Akkermansia sp.
GCTTCTTCAGCAGGTGCACCACCGTCCTTATCGACGTATGCTTGCAGGACGCGAGCGAGGGCAGAGCCAGCACCATTGATGACGCTGAGCAGCTGACCAAGAAGGGCGTCACGGCTGGGCAGATCACCAAGTGCTTTGATTTTCTCAGCGGTGAGTTCTGCGCCATCAAGGATACCTACCTTGTAGGCTGCCTTCTTGCTTGTCTTGGCGAATGTGTTGATAGCCTTAGCAGCACCACATACATCGGAGTCACCGATAACAAAGGCTGTTTGGCCCTTGAGAGCAGCGGAGATGTCGGGGAGACCAGCTTCGGCGAGAGCCTTTACCATAAAGGTATTCTTCGCAACCATGCACTTGGCACCTGCTTCTTGAAGAGAAGCACGAAGCTGAGTGAACTCAGGCACTGTGATGCCTGTGTAGTCGATTACGAGAAGGAAGGGAGAGGCATTCACTTGCTCCAAAAGAGCGTCGATGATGATTTTCTTGTCCGTATTCATTATAATGTATCCTTTCAGGCTTTACTTGCTAAGTTCTGTCTGGCTCAAAGGAAGGCCAGGGTTCATGGAGCTAGCAATTGTTGCAGCGGAGATGTAAGCACCCTTTGCAGCAGCGGGACGAGCCTTAACTACAGCGTTGATGAGGGCGCGTGCGTTCTCGATGAGTTTGTCGTTGTCAAAGGAGAGCTTACCTACAGCAGCGGAGATGTTGGCGTTGCGGTCGACCTTGAAGTCAACGCGACCAGCCTTCACTTCCAACACAGCCTTGGCGGTATCTTCTGTGACAGTACCTGTCTTGGGGTTAGGCATGAGACCACGGGGACCGAGGACACGTGCAATCTTACGCACTTCAGCCATGGCGTCTGGAGTTGCGATTGCGCTGTCGAAGTCGAGGAAACCGCCTTGGATTTCCTTGATGAGGTCTTCAAGACCTACCTTTTCAGCACCAGCAGCTTTGGCAGCGGCAGCGGCTTCACCTTGGGCGAAGACGATAACGCGGACATTCTTACCTGTGCCGTGAGGCAGAGCAACGGAGCCACGAACCATTTGGTCGGACTTGCGGGGATCCACTGTAAGGTGGAAGGATACGGTGACCGTAGGGTCAAACTTAGGAGCGGGGAAACTCTTGAGAATTTCCACTGCTTCCTCTACAGCTACACTCTTGCCAGCTGGCACGAGCTTTACTGCTTCTTGATAGCGCTTAGAGCGTTTCTTAGACATGATATTTATGCAGTTCGTTCGGGTTTATATTGATTCCCTCCTGCGGAAGGTTTTTTGTGATGATATATAATCGGATAGATGCAAATCCGGCTGATTACATGCCCTCAATCTCAATACCCATCTGACGAGCTTGGCCTGCGATGATGCGGGCGGCTGCTTCTGGATCATTGGTGTTGAGGTCAACAATCTTGGCGTTGACAACTTCCATCAACTTTTCCTTAGAGATTTTTGCTACCTTGCTCTTGTTAGGCTCGGAGGAGCCTGACTTGATGCCAGCGGCCTTCTTAAGGAGGTTGGATGCGGGGGGCTGCTTTGTGATGAAGTCAAAGGACTTGTCCTTGTAGACTGTAATCACAACAGGGAGAACGTCGCCAGCTTGCTTTTGCGTCTTTGCGTTGAACTCCTTGCAGAATCCCATGATGTTGACACCGGCTTGACCGAGTGCGGGACCAACAGGGGGCGATGGATTCGCGGCACCTGCTTGGATTTGCAGTTTGATGATTTTAACTACTTCTTTTGCCATGGTTATGTGTTTTGTTGTGTCAGTTAGGATGGGATTCACTCACTGAAGCCCATCCCGCGTGACGGAGAATGTTATAATAAGGGAAAGGATGCTTTTACTCTTCGGCACCGCGTTCATCTTCTGGTACAAGCTGTACCTGAGAGTAATCAAGGTCCACTGGGGTCGCACGACCGAAGATGGAGACACCAACGCGCAACTTGCCGCGTTCTGGGTCAATTTCTTCAACCACACCGCGCTGGCCTTGGAAGGCACCATCGAGCACCATGACCTCGTCCTTGACATTGAAGGCAATCTTTGGACGGGCGGCACCGCTGCGGCGGGCAATTTCATTCATAAAGTCGGCAACGTCCTTGGGGGACATGGGGAGAGGCTCTTTGCCACGGCCACAAGCAAAGCTAATGACGCCGTCAATGCCTTGAATCTTGTACCAAGCATCATTATTGAGGCTACCGTCTGCACGGCGCAATTCAAAGTTGATGTAGACATAGCCAGGGTAGAGCTTACGCTCGACAATGTATTTTTTGCCGTTGCGTATATCTTCTACCTTTTCTGTGGGGACGAGGGGCTCGCTATGAAGCAGAGTGGCCATTTCCTCATCTTCTTTGCAAAGGCGGTTGAGGTTTTCGACAGCGCGACGTTCTTTATTGGAGAGAACGTGGAGTACATACCACTGGTCCTTACCTTCGGGTATACTGCGGCTGGAATGAGTCTTACGGTCGTGATTGCGTGACATAATATCGTGCTAATGCTCCTCTATATCGTGTGATAGAAAAAGATAACAATGTATTCGGAGATAATCCTGTACTCCTTAGAGAGTAAGCTGGGCGATTGACCATCTCACAACAGAGGAGAGGACAAAATCGAAGAACGCGACGTATGAGCCCAGCAAGAGCATAGCAATAAGCACCACTAAGGTGGAGCTAGACAATTCGCGATATTTTTTAAAGCCTTTTACCTTTGGGTCACTTTCCCAAGGCCAAGAGCATTTTTTGAGTTCTCCCTTTGTATTGGAGATAAATTGAGATAATTTGCGAAACATGTCGTCGTTCTGAAAAGCTAATTGAGTGATGAGTGGGGAGAAAATAAGAAAAGAGAAACAGGGTAAGAGAGACTCGAACTCCCGACACGCGGTTTTGGAGACCGCTGCTCTACCAACTGAGCTATTACCCTTTTTTCTTTTCTGTTTTGGTCTTTCGGGGGATGTCTGCCTTTTGCAGGGTAGACATCCCCCATGACCAAGGGCTCATTCACGAGGAATTGCAGCCCGATTTAAATGGTGTGTTTGGGCGGAAATTAAGCCTGGATGGAGGCTACTTTACCAGCACCAACGGTACGACCACCTTCGCGGATAGCGAAGCGCATACCTTCTTCCATAGCAACAGGAGTGATGAGCTCCACGTTGATGGTGATGTTATCACCAGGCATAACCATTTCTACGCCTTCAGGAAGTGTGACAGAACCAGTTACGTCCGTTGTACGGAAGTAGAACTGAGGACGATAGTTGTCGAAGAAAGGAGTGTGACGGCCGCCTTCTTCCTTTGTAAGGACGTAAACAGCTGCTTCAAACTTTGTGTGAGGTTGTACAGAACCGGGCTTGGCGATAACCTGACCACGGACGATGTCTTCCTTCTTGATACCACGGAGGAGAACACCTACGTTTTCACCTGCGTTAGCTTCGTCAAGGAGCTTGCGGAACATTTCGATGTCTGTTACGGAAGTCTTAACAGTTGGGCGGATACCCACGATTTCAACTTCGTCCATCTTCTTAACGATACCACGCTCGATACGACCTGTAGCAACTGTACCACGTCCAGAGATGGAGAATACGTCTTCTACGGGCATAAGGAAGGGCATGTCAACTGGGCGCTCTGGAGTTGGGATGTAGCTATCAACTGCGTCCATGAGTTCACCGATGGAAGCAACAGCAGAAGCTTCACCTTCGAGAGCCTTCACAGCGGAACCCTTCACGATTGGAAGGTCATCACCTGGGAAGTCATAGGAGCTAAGAAGTTCGCGGATTTCCATTTCAACGAGCTCTGCAAGCTCAGGATCTGCGAGGTCCATCTTGTTCATGTAAACTACAACATAAGGAACACCTACCTGACGAGCAAGGAGGATGTGCTCACGTGTCTGAGGCATTGGGCCGTCAGCTGCGGAGCAAACGAGGATAGCACCGTCCATCTGGGCAGCACCTGTGATCATGTTCTTGACATAGTCGGCGTGACCTGGGCAGTCAACGTGTGCGTAGTGACGTGCATCTGTTTCGTATTCAACGTGTGCAGTGGAGATAGTAATACCACGTTCACGTTCTTCGGGAGCACCGTCAATTTGATCGTATGCCTTAAATTCTGCCTGACCCTTTTCAGCAAGCACCTTGGTGATTGCAGCTGTCAGAGATGTTTTACCGTGGTCAACGTGACCGATCGTACCCACGTTCACGTGGGGCTTGGTGCGCTGGAATGATTCTTTGGCCATATTTTTGGTTTTTTCTTGTTTGGGCTGCTAATTTCTTGCGGGGTCGACAAGCTTCTGACGGGAGTTGAACCCGTGACCTCATCCTTACCAAGGATGCGCTCTACCTCTGAGCTACAGAAGCGCGACTCGCTTGCGTCTCACGAAGAGACATAGAAGCAGGGCAATTCTACTGTCTACCCATTCTCATGTCAATAATAAATTCTCATTTTTCGCATTTTTCTCTTTTTTTTCTTCCATACAGCTGTCTTTAGCTTGATTTTACCACTCATTTTGTTATATTACTCACATGACGTTTTCTCAACTACTCGTTGGAATGTGCCTGACATGCACACTTGTATCCGCGCAACAGATTAGCCAAGAAGCTAGAACAGCAGTTGCCGCTGCTAGAGAGCTCTCCGGTGCAGTAAAGAACTGCGACATGAGCTGGGTAGTAGATCGCATGTACCCGCCTATCAAGCAGCATTATGCAAATAAGCTTGCGCAGCGCACAGAAGAAGGTAAACGCATTAATACCCAACGCATGATGGGTCAAGTGTCTGAGACCGCCAAGCAAAAACAGGCGCGCGAAGCTGCCAACGTCCGCGCCCTGCGCGATGTTTATGTGAAGCAAGGCAACGAGCTCAAGAAGCACGGTGTGGTCATCGAGCGATTCAATGTCGCAGAACCCTTTGGAGAATACCTTCTCTCCCCACCAAGCAATATCATCCATGGCGTACTAAGCGACAGAGATGCATCTCGCGACGCTGACAAGCTGCAAGAGGGCAAGGACATATGCCGCCTCGTCATCCTCCCTACCCTTCTCATCCTCCGCATACCTGCCGAAGATGGCAGCATGATACGCGTGGAGCAGCGCAGCTTTATCTACGCCGTCAGGGACGAGAGCAACTCTGCAAAGCGTCAGCAAATGGGCATAGAACCCAACACCTGGTACTTTATTGACGCCAAGACAGGTGTTAAAACACTGCGTGAATGCTTCACCGACCTCCCTGCTCGCATCAGCTTGCCCCAGACAACCGAGCGCCGCCTCCCCTAATGGCCGCAACCGACAGCGAACTCTCGCTGCAAATCCACCATGACTTTTCAGAGGACGGCATCCTCTCACGAGCTAGTGGATTTGAATACCGTGCAGAGCAACAGCAGATGGCAGTCGCCATCGCTGAGACCTTATTGGAAGAAGGGCCCCTCCTTGTTGAGGCTGGCACAGGCGTGGGAAAATCCCTCGCCTACCTCCTTCCCTCCCTGCGCTTCATACAAGAGCATCAGAGAAAGGCCGTCATCTCCACGCACACCATCAACCTGCAAGAGCAACTCTTTCACAAGGACATCCCCACTGCCGCCCAAGCATTGGGTATAGAGCTCAAAACCGCACTACTCAAAGGGCGCGGCAACTACATCTGCTTCACCCGACTCAAAAGAGCTATGGAGCAGGCGCGCGACCTCTTCAATCAGGATGAGACCCGCCAACTGCATGATCTCTGGGGCTGGTCACGCGACTGCGGAGAAGGCTCATTAAGCGAGCTACCAAGCGAGCTGAATATCAGCTACAAGGTCTGGGCGCAGGTCTGTAGCGAAAACCACATCTGCACCCCCCGTCTCTGCGGCATACAGTGCCCCTACCAAGCCGCAAAAATACGCGTACAAGAAGCACAACTTGTCGTCCTCAACCACACCCTGCTCTTTGGGCTACTCGCCCTCAATGATGAAATCGCAGCTGAAGGCGAAGAAGGCGTAGACACAGGCTTCCTCTACCCGCGTGATTTCCTGATTTTGGATGAGGCGCACACCATAGAGTCCGTAGCCGCCAATCAACTCGGCATCTCCCTATCCGAAACAGAACTACGCTACGACCTCCTACGTTTTTACAACCCGCGCAGCAAAAAAGGCACACTACGCCACCACGCCACTGCAAGCATGCTGCAACTCATCGAAGAGGTACAGGATGCTAGCGAGCAATTTTTCACCAACGCACGTCTCGACTGCCAGCTGGAAGAACACCATGGCACCGTACGCCTGCGCCGCCCCAACTGGACGGAGGACATACTCAGCCCCTGCCTTCAGAACCTAGAACAAGAAATCATCGACAGCGCAGAAGTCCAAGAAAATGACATCTCGCGCGCAGAACTCCTCGACATAGCTGGCCGCCTCGCCGCCTACAGGGAGGCCGTCAGCACTATGGTCAAGCTACCCACCACAGAATATGTCTACTGGGTAGAAAGCAGCGGAGAAGAAGGAAAAAACACCCATCTAAGGGCTGCTCTCATCGACGTTGCAGACGTCTTGAGGGAAAAATTCTTTGAATCAGAGCGCGCCATCATCCTCACCAGTGCCACCCTCAGCGCAGGACAGCAGCGCATGGACTACTACGTCGGCCGCATCGGCGCAGAAAGCGCACGTTGCCTCCAGATAGGTAGTCCCTTCAACTTTGACAAGCAGATGCGCATCATTGTCTCGCGTTGCATGCCACCACCTCCGCCATACTCCGAGGAAGCAGAGTACTATCAAGCCCTCAGTGCATGGATATACCGCTACCTCTGCGAAAGCGATGGGCGCGCCTTTGTCCTCTTTACCAGCTACGGCATCATGAGAGAAGCCGCACAGCGATTGCGCCCGCTCTGCATAGAAAAAGGCTGGCCACTACTCGTACAAGGAGAGCAGTTAGACAGAAGGCGCATGGTGGAGGAATTCAAGAAAAACATAGGCAGCGTCCTCTTCGGGACAGAAAGTTTTTGGACAGGAGTAGACGTACCTGGCGAAGCCCTCAGCAACGTTATCATCACCAAAATACCCTTCGAATCCCCTAACAACCCTCTCACAGAAGCACGCTGCGAGAGAATAACAGAACGCGGCGGCAGCTCCTTTTTTGATTACAGCCTGCCCGAGGCCGTCTTGAAGTTCCGACAGGGGACAGGGAGACTCATACGCAGCAAGAGCGATGAGGGAATCATCGTATTGTTGGACTCGCGCATAACGGGAAA
>CAYJON010000025.1:7290-18605 GCA_964371795.1 uncultured Akkermansia sp.
TGCGGTCGCGGATTGGCGCACCAGATGGTGTAATCGTTTCTGCGGTCACGAAGATCACGAGGTTCTTACGAATGTGTGATTCTACATTGCTGCGGAAAAGAGTACCAATGAGGGGGATATCGCCAAGGATAGGCACCTTGTCCTCAACCTTCTGAATGTTATCTTCAATCAAACCACCGAGTGCGATAGTGTGACCATCAGCAACAGTTGGGTTGGAGTTGATATAACGGCGGCTGAAGATGGGCATATCGAGACGGTTTTCTGTGATGAGAACGTCTTGGATTTCCGCATCGTTAGCAACTGCAGAAGTAATGGGTGAACCATAGTTGATGAAGCCGTCAAAGTCCACAACGCGGATTTCAAAGCGGTCAAACTTGATAACACTGGGATCGGATTCTTGAGCAACCTTGAAGCGGAAGCTGATACCGATGTCTTCTACGCGCCAGTCTTCAGGTGTACCAGGTGTAGCAATGGGGAAGGAAGTACCATCACCGTTACCGCTACCGCCGTCTTGCAGCTGAGGCTCGGAGTAGGAACCTGGGTAGTAGAATCGACGAATCACTTCAATCTTTGCAGCACCATCATCTTCGGAAAGGTCAGTTGCAGCATCAAGAGGTGCGGGATACCACTGGAGGTCTTCGCTGCGGGCAACCAGAGTTGGTGCAGACATCACGTCTACGCCCTTCTTCTGAGAAAGACCACGCATAATCATCTGGAAGGAACCAGAATCAAAGATACCAGAAAGGGACATAATACCAGGAGCAACTGCGGCACCTGCTGCATCATGTGTAGAACCAACACTCAGAAGGTCATTGAGAACACTACCAGATGTAGCACCTGTACCAGAGCGGAGACTGCCTGTTGCCAGACCAGGAACATTGCTGCTAGTACTTGAGCTGGATACTGGGAAGCTACCACTACCTGTATAGTTGTTAGCATAAGCGGAACCAGCACTTGTTACAAAGTCAGTAGCATTGCGCAGAGGAGCGGAGCTCGTTGCGTTAACACCACCGAGGTACATATCGCCAGAGTTGGAGACGGAGAAGGGATTGACAACCCAGTCAAAGCTGAGCTCTTCTTCATTTGTCTGTGTGATTTCAACAAACTTCGCCTGCACCTTGTACATCTTGTTAGGATTGGTGGACTCATAGTCGAGAATTGCTTCACGAACGAGGGCGAGGTTTTCTGCCGTGTTGTGTACGGTGAGTGTACCTGTTACGCGAGAGTAGCTAGCGCGTGCCTTGCCACTGAACTCTACACCCTTAGCTTCCAAGCCCTTGATGGCATCAATACCAGGCTTTGCCTTGCTAGCGGTTGAGCCGAACTCGTCGTCATCAAACTCATCTTCCTCTTCACTGCCTTCACCAAAGAAACCAGCTGCAACCGTCCAACGTTCTGTGTCCATTGTCTGGTTAGCACCCTTTTGGGTGATGATGATAGCGTAGTCGTCTACACGGTAGGAGCAGTTTGCTTGGTCGCAAATAACGCCCAAGAGGTAGCGACCATCAACATTGCTGAGGTTAATGCGGCGGATTGTAGGATCAACAACAGGAGCAACCAATTCAACTGGTCCTGCTACTTCTTCCTCATCTCCATCGAGAGAGTCTACGTCATCTTCAGTAATTTCAGCAACTACAGGTGCTTGAGGGACTGGTGGTTCGTAAACGAAGTTCAAGTTGCTAAGACCTTGCTTGCGTGCTTCTGCACGGAGGTAGTCGAGAGCTTCTTCAAGTGGCGTTTCTTCGAGGGTCACCTGTGCGATGCGCAGGGTATCAAGAGAATCATTGTTGCGAATTTGAGCTTCGGAAAGAACGCTGCCTTGGTTGACGGCGCCAAATACGGTATCGTCATCTTCTGCGGTAAGTTTCACTTCCCATGCTGCATCAACTGCTGCAAGAGCTGCTGCGCGGAAGCTGTCATGAGCTACTCCGTAATATTCGGAACGCGCCTGATTCACACGCTGTTGACCACGACGAGCTGCCTTGTTGTAAGGGTCAATTTCAAGAACACGAGCGAAGGTCTTATTTGCTTCGTCATACTTAGCCAACTGATAGTTGGATTCACCAAGTACGAGGAGGCGGTTGACTTCTTCCACGTTCTTGACGTGTTCTGGAGTGAGCGCAGGATTATTACGGATAGGGTCATTGAGACGCTCTAATTCGAGCTTGACACGCTTATCGTTTGGCTTGTGCTCCAGCACTTCAAGGAGTAACTGTTCGGCATCGTCATAGCGACCCACCTTGGCATATTCCATAGCGACAGCAACAGAGGCATCACAGATATGATCAATGATCACCTGCTGCTTCTGTGCAGTGGCGGGGGCTTTGGGAAGTAAATCCCATGCGGAGCGGTAAAGTTCGAGAGCTTCTACATAGCTACGTGAGGCATAAGCTTCACGGCCTTCTTGCAGCTTTATAATTGCTTGGCTAGCCTGTTCTTGACGACGGGCTGCTTCGCGGCTAACGATCTGGGGCTGATAGTAGGATCCTGCATCTTGCTGAGCTGTTGCTGTATGGCTTGCCCATGGGCATGCGGCAGCAATGGCGAGGAGCGCTACGACTTTCTTCGATTGATTGAGAGGTACGCGGTTCATGGTAACGTTATATTTATGACATGCTCGAGGTGTTTTGTAAAGTCTACAATTGAAAAAAACTGTATTTTTTTCACCTCGGGCATTAGGTTATTCTGGCTTGGGGATATTGATTGGGGTTGGTTTGTTATTTTCATCTTGTTGACCATCAGCAGATGGCGCTATAACTGGAACGATATTTACACCACCATTATCATCGATATTTTCAATGAGGTATTGTGTCTCATCATGGCCAGGAATAGTGAAGGGAACGCCAACATCTGCCTTAAAGCTTGCATCATCCGTGCCAAGGGCAGAACCAGCAGTGACTTCAAAGGTGGCGGTTGTATCAAAAACGTGGTGACCACGTTGCTCTTCTGCTGGGCGTTCTGCCTCATTAGAGCGGCGAGCACCTGCACGCATGTAGAATTGGCTCTTTTCGCGTGGCTGCTTCGTGTCGCGGATATGCACCGTGAACTCGGGAGTCTCCGTTCCATGCGCCGTGTAGGGGCGAGAGACGAAGCCGATGACGACAAAGCGCTCTGGCTCACCCTCAGTCACGCCGAACTTTGATCCGGGCTTGACGGTGATTTCCTTTGTGGGGCGTGCATTAGAGGACGCAGAGATACCGATTTTGATTTCGGCGGGAGCTTCTGTTGCGTATGCAAGAGATGAGCCCGTTGTGATGTAAGAATTGGTCTTCGTGACGTCCTTGACAATCAACTTGGGCAGCTCTGTCTTTCCAATAAGGAGAGGATAGCTACTCTTATCTTTGGGCTTCGTCTTGTTCTTGTACTCTTCAAGAGTGGTGAATCCATCACCATCCGAGTCCAGAGTGAGTGCGTCGGAGCGACTCAGTGCATCACCAATCCCCTCTGTGATAAACCAAATATTGGGAATATCAGCGTGGATGGAAGTAGCCTTGGGATCGAGCACGTCGATGACTGTCTCACCCTGTGCGGTCTTGATCTGCCAAAGCTCTGGAGAGAAGAAGAAGTAGGTCATGCGATCAGAATCATCCGCTGCCTTTTCTGGTGCGAAGTGATCCTTGATTGAACGATCCATCTTGAGGTAGTCCAAAAGCGCGTCAGACTGCTTTGTGAGCTCTTTTTGCTTTAAGCCACCGGAGCTAATACTCGTTTCGACTGGTTTCACGTCTGAGGAGTACATCATGTAGCCCCCTGCTAGTGCGCCGACGAGGCCTAAGACCACGCCTGTTGTGAGCAACTTTTGACTAAAGTTTGAATTATCTGCCATAATATGAGAGGGTATTGGTTATTTTTGTTTGTTGAAGTAGAGCACCTCCATAACGAGGTGAACATGGACATACTCTTCTGCCTGACCTGTTAAGGGGCGGGCAACCTGCTCATAAGAAAGAGCTGCGGCTGGCGCAACTTCGCCCTCTGCGACCACTTCACTGGGGTCAATAGACACCGTTTGGAAGGTTGTCATTGCAGGAGGGATAGCCATATTGGAAGCAGCACTCATACCCGTGATTTTGTAGAAGAAGTTCTTATCACTCATGAGGCTGTTGAGTACCTTGGGAAGACCAGCACGCTTTGACTTGAAAGATATTTCAAAGCGCAGTGGGGTGTAAACACCCAGACGCTTTGACTTCTTCGCATCCAAGAGATCTTCGTGTATAGGCGCGCAGTAGATTTTTTCCACAACGGCGGCATCAGAGTCAATCACCACATTGGCGGCGTTGTTCACGGCTGCCAGCAAGAAAGACAAATAGGGCACGTGGTCAATATTGGCCAGCTTGGTGCTGTAGTCACCGAGACCCAGCTTTGCAGCGGGGGCGGCCAAAATCATGGATTTTTCTTGAGCCTTTGCAGCAAGCTTGTTGGTAGCATCCGTGTAGGCCTTTTGGAAGGCGGGCGCGTCATTGATGCCAGCGGTGGCATCAGAAGCCGCTTTTTGGTAGTCCTTCATCAAAGCATCGGCATTGTCAAAGGTCTTTTGCAATGTTTCGCGTGCTGTTACAAGTGCCTTGAGGTTGGGGTGGGTGGGAGCAAAGTCCGCACCGTTGAACTCTTCATAAGCTGCGGTCATTTCACCGAGCTTAATCTTGTTCGCCTCTGCGTCGGAGTAAGATCCGTAACCCTTGTACATCAGACCGCAAAAAGCGATACCGAAGACAGCGGATAGGGCTATTACCCTCTTATTTTCACTAATATTCATGGGAGAAAATGGTATTTAATTGAGTTTCATTCTAGCTTACTTCTTCTCCTGTGCGACAGGGTAGGCAATAGGTTCTTTGAGAGGCATGACTATCATGAATTTCTCCACGTAGTCGAGCTCCTTTTCCTTGCCCAAATCCTTAGAGGAGATGAAGCGGAAGTACTTGTTGAGATTAGAGTTCACCTTCTGAGCATCCAGATCAAAGAGAGTCCCCGCAGTGCGGTTATCAAAGTTCTGGCTGACAATGTCACGGATAATATCCTGATGAGCGATGTCTTTGCTACCTGGTGTCTTGATTACGTAACCGCTGAGGTAAATAGCGTTTACCACGGGCGCTTTGTTTTTCATCTTGCTGTTGAGCACCTCACCTGGCTCATTGATAGCGGTAACGCTTGTACCATTGATACTGCGTGTCATGTCGATGAGTTTGACACCTTGGATGTCCTGTGTGGGGCCTGTCAGGTCGAGGTTCTCAATATCGTAGTTGATCATGGGAGAGAACTCTGTGAACCAATACTTCGTAGAGGGAGTCTTGTCGATAATCATCTTGAGAACATCAATGTAGGCTGTACGTGCTTGATTAAGCTCCAGCAAATCGGACAAATCCTTTTCGAGCTTGCTGTAACGTCCTTCTGCGGCAGATATTCTGCTGTTGAGGGAGCTGTCGCTCTGGTACTTCGCCTCTGCTGTCTTCAGGTAATTAGCACTGGTATCAGCAGCATCCATGGCAGCATATGCAAAGAAGGCTGCACCTGCAAGGGCAATACCGCCTGCCATAGCTACCTTGGGCAGCATAGCACGCTCATCCCTATCCTTTTGAACACTGGTAGGAACAAGGTCAATGGAGAAAGCACCTGCACGGGCACCTGTAACCGCAGCACCTGCGATAGGACCGAGGCAGACTGCGTCCATCTCTACTGCCTCAGGATCTACCTGCGCACCGATGGGGAATGCCTCCATGGGACGAAGGTAATCAATGGGTAGGCTGAGGGTTTCTTGCAAGAACTCCAGAGTGAAGGGCAGACGAGAGCCACCACCACAAATAAGCACCTTAGTTGGGGCAGAACCCTTCAACTGAGAACGGTAGTGGTTGATGGTACGCTGTACTTCTGTACCGAGACGGTTCATAGCATTGCGAATCGTTGTCGCAAGGGCAGCCTGCTGTGGCTCCATGGAGTCGGTGTGACCATTACCCATGGATACTGCACCCATGGTCACCTTGAGCTCTTCGGCCTCGCGGAAGCTGACCTTCTGCTCACGTGCAATCGCACTGGTAACAAAGGCACCTGCAGCAGTCACGGAACGAGTGAAGAATCGCTCTCCCTCGGAGAAAATAATATCCGTGGTCTTCGCACCTATATCGAGAATCATTGTGCATTCACCATCATCGGGGTAGCACGCGCGGTAGACATTGTACAGGGAGGTGACAGAGCAGTCAACGCCGCGTACCTTGAGACCGCCAGCCTGCACTTGCTCGTGCAGCTCATCGAGAACCTCTTTTTTGATGGCGACGAGGAGAACTTCGCGCTCACCCTCCTCTGTCATACCTAACTGCTGGTAGGAGTAGGCAATTTCATCAAGGGGGAAGGGAATCTGCTGCTGGGCTTCAAAGCCTACCAGCTCATCAATGTCGTCCGTATCGAGGACGAGCAGCTTGATAAAGCGCATGAACACCTGTTGTCCAGAGACAACACTGCGAACATCACTGCCCTTTACTTTGAGTTCTTCTACTAATTCAGTCACAGCAGAGCTAACGTAATCTATACGCATGCCCTCCTCCAGCGGATCTAGCACGATATCGCGACGCGCATAGCGAGAGAGCGTAAAGCCCTTTCCACGTGGGGTGAATACCCCCATCGTCACGCTTTGCGCACCTACTTCCAGTGCTACCGTTGTTTTATATTCAGCCATATTTCTTTGGTCGTTCAGTTGGTAATAAAAAAATTATATATATAAGATACATTCTTCTTAGCGAGAAGAACGTGTGCTTCTGCTAGAAGCCTTGTCATCATCATCGTCAGAAGAGCTGCTTCTAGCGCTACGTGCAGGTGCAGGTGCAGCCACGGGCGCAGCCGCCACCATGGGGCGCATCTGAGGGAACAATCCTGCATACTGTAGAGCGTAGGGGGACTCATTAACAGCGGTGAGCTTTGCACCGCCAGAGTTAGCTTCAGCGCTACGCTTCCACCAGTTTTCGGTCACCTTGCGTGATCCTACTTCAAAGTTTGGCTTTGTGCCAGGCTTGATAACGCTTTCGCCTCCTGCTTTTGCTTCAATTGCAATGGCTTCGATCATGCCGTCAAGGTCACCCTTCTTGGAGCCCGCTAAATCACCAGCGATGAGGAAGGCATCCTCAGGGGCAATGAGAGCACCAATGTAGACTTCCTTAGCAACGCCTTCTTTGCTACCTGCATCGAGAGGGATATTGACAAAGGTCATGTTCTTTTTGAGTTGAACACTTGTACCATCTGGACGTGCAAAGCGCACATGCAGAACAATATCCAGCTCTGGCACATAGGCGGGCACCTGCTCACCCTTAGCGCGACCTACCACCTTGATGGGAAAGGCAAAGTACTGCCAAGAATTAACGTAATCATACTTGGGTGCTTTCACCTTCATAGCGGCAAAGGGATTGGTGCCAACAAGGCGTGGAAGCTTATGAACCTCAACCTTAGAGGACTTGACTTCAACCTGAACAGCTGTCGAATAAGTAGTATCCTGAGCCATAGCACCACTTGCAAGAAGTGCGCCGACAACGAGAGATTTGAATAGATTTTTCATGATAATTGTGAGGGGGAATTCTTATACCTTATACACGAAAACACCCCTCCTTGGCGAGAAAAACTTACGGGAAAGGCAATTTTTTTTATACAGAGGGCGCAAAATCGCAGTTTTTTATTCACAAAATGCCCCTTCTCGTGATAGTATACACGCAGCTATGACAGCCCTTGCTACCTATATTCACGACCTCAACCCAATCATCATTGGCTCTCCTGACAGCGTACTAGCGCTACGTTGGTATGGGCTAGCCTATGTACTGGGCTTCATCTTAGGCTTTTTGATACTGCGCTACCTCTCTCGACGCGAACTCTACACCATGCCCGAAGCAAAGCTGATGGACTTCGTCACCTCCGTAGCCATCTATGGCGTCATGATAGGTGGACGATTTGGAGAGTTTTTCTTCTACTGGTTGCCAAAGTACGGCTGGGAGGGCTTTGCCGCTGATCCGCTTTGGGTCTTCCGCGTCTGGGAAGGCGGGATGGCATCTCATGGTGGCATCATAGGCGTTGTACTAGTCTGCCTGTTCTATGCTCGCCGCTACAAAATATCCTTCCTTTCCTTACTAGATGGTCTAGCCATCGTCGCACCGCTGGGCATCTTTTTTGGACGCGTTGCCAACTTCATCAACGGAGAGCTCTACGGCCGCATCGCCAGTGCCGACAATCCCATCGCAATGAAGTTCCCCCTAGAGCTCCAAGAGCTACGCGTACTCTCCCCAGAAAAATACGCGCAGATGCTCCAAGCAGTTGCCAGCATCTCACCCACCCCCATAGACCCAGCCAACACCAGCGCCAGCATCATAGAAATCAGTCGCAACAGCGAGCCTGTGCGCAACTTGCTAGGGCACTTTCTCACCCCACGCTACCCCTCTCAGCTCTTTGAGGCCATGGCAGAGGGACTCATCATCTTTCTCATCCTCATCACCCTGCGCCTCGTGTGGAAAAATGCGTATGTAGGCATATTCAGTGCCCTCTTTGCCTTCCTCTATGCAGCAGGTCGCATCGTGTGCGAATACTACAGAGAGCCAGATGACGCCCTGTGGATGGGCTTCACCCGTGGCCAGTACCTCTCCTTTGGCATCATTGTACTGGGACTAGTCATTCTCCTCTTCTCTCGCAGAGCAAAATCAAGCAGCAGCCTCAGCTAAAAACGTAAAACAATCTCACCCCCACCACTTCTTCCCATGTCAAACATCCATCCCACCGCTATCATTGATCCTACAGCAGAAATAGGCAACAATGTCACCATAGGTGCTTACTGTCACATCGGCCCTCATGTCAAACTGGGCGATGACTGTGTGCTGCACAACCATGTTGTCCTCGAAGGTCCTTCCCAATTCGGACGCGGTAATGAGTTCTTCCCCTTCGCTGTACTGGGTAAAAAGACACAAGACCTCAAATACAAAGGTGAACCCACCTTCTTGGAAGTAGGCGACTACAACGTTTTCCGCGAAAACTGCAATATCAATCGCTCTACCACCCCCGAGACCAAAACCATCATTGGCAACCACAACCTTTTCCTTGTCAACACACACTGCGGGCATGAGTGCATCATTGGCAACCACTGCATCTTCAGCGGCTACGCCGCCGCAGCAGGACATTGCCAAGTGGACGACTACGCCATCGTCTCCGGCTATGCCGCCCTGCACCAATTTGTCCGTGTTGGCTGCCACTCCCTCATTGGTGGCTGCGCCCGTGTCACACAGGATGTACCCCCCTTCACCATCGTAGAAGGACACCACCCCAGCGTCCGCGCCATTAACAGCATAGGCATGCAACGCCATGGATTTAGCGAAGAAGACATACGCGCCCTCAAGCAAGTCTACAAAACACTATTCCTCCACAAGGGTTGCAACATGACAGAAGGCATAGAAAGCCTGCTTGCCCATGAACGCTTTGGTGAGAACAAGCACCTGCGCCACCTCATCGCCTTCCTCAATGAATCTCAACGCGGCTACGTCCACTAAATTATGAAATATCCCTATATCGTTTTCGATCTCGATGGCACCATCGTCGAATCCCTGCCCGGCATCACAACTGGTCTCAACGCTGCCTTGGCAGAACTAGGCAAAGACCAACTGGACGCAGCCGACGTACGCCATATGATAGGACGTGGCGCGAAGGAACTTTGCTCCCTCGCCCTCGGTTATAAAGAAGGGGATCTCGCCCCCATGCAGGAGATAGAAAGCCTGCTTGATGTCTTCCGCCGAGAATACCGCGAAGCATGGAAAGCCGAGGGGACACGCATCTTCCCCGGTGTCCTGCCCATGATGATGCAGCTCTCTGCTGGTGGGGCGCGCCTCGCCGTGCTCTCCAACAAACCGCATGAGGCAACCAGCGCCATCGTATCTACCCTCTTTTGCGGCATGCCCATCAGCCCCGTCATAGGTTATGAGAAGGGAAAATTCCCCCGCAAGCCCGACCCAGCGGCTCTGCACTTCATCGCGCAGCACTGGGGGGTCAAGACAGAAGAACTCATGCTAGTGGGTGACTCCATCCATGATGCAGAAACGGCGCAAAACGCAGGCTGCCATCTAGCCCTCGTCCCTTGGGGTTACGCGCATCTCAATGATCTCTTAAAACTGAGAGAAGAGCGCAATGTCCCCATACTGGGCACAATAGAAGGTCTGACGCATTACCTCACCACAGGGCTGACAAGAATAGAGGCAGCATCAGTCTGCGCAAAGGAAAAGTCTTAATCCCTATGATAGGGAGATCCTGCTAGTAGGGTGTGAACACGGTACAGCTGCTCCATCAAAACGAGCAAGGCTAGCTCATGCTGCATGGTATGCTTGCCTAGGCAGAGCAGCACATCCGCCTTGTCGCGCAGCTCCTGCGTGTGCCCATCGGCAGCCCCGATGAGGAAGGCCACGCGCTTCACCGAGTGCAGCTGCCAGTGGCGTACCTTTGCCTCCCACTGACGCGTTGCCCACTGCTCCCCGCGCTCATCCATGACAATGCGCAATGCACCCTCACTAGCCGCAAGCAGTCGCGCAGAGACCTCCTCACTACTGCCCGCCTTGAGGTATTGAATCTTTACCTTACCCAGCGGACGTAGGCGTTGTTCAAAGAAGGCTAAGCCCGCCTTGGCATAGGAGAGCGCAGGTTTTCCCGCGACGCAGAGAGTGATTTCCATGCGCCTATCTTAGCATAGCTAGAGGCCTATGGGAAGTGTTGCTGCATCATATTTCTACCAAGGCGCGGTGCAGCTTCTTCCATAATTTGGCATCCTTCACGGCGCAATGCAAATAGACATCACTTCTTCCCACCCTTTGAGAGATAAAAATGATATCGGGCATGGAGTAATAAAGAAAAATATCAAAATCCATCTCTCCTCCATCTGGCTTTGCCAAGCTGATAAAGATACAGTCGTCTTGGTCTGAGCCTCTTCCCAAATAAGCCTTCGCCTTTGATAATGCCAGCAGGTCGGCGGCACTCAGCACGGCAATGATGTCAGAAAGGGACTCTTCTCCATAGTTACCATCAGAGAGAGTGGCATAATAGCCCTTGATATCGCCCGGTTTTACCGATGCCAAGGCCTTGCGTGCCAGTGGGCTAAGTGCCGTCTTCATAAGAAGACCTTGAGGATATTCTTGGGCATAATCCACCATATCCTCGCGCATCGACTTCAATACATCCCCCGTCTCGCTGTAATCATAGGGCTCAAAGGGACCTTCAGTAGTTATGACCACTTCTGGTACAATTTGCTCCACCTGCTGGGGTTGAGTGCAAGCCGCTAGGAGCACAGTTAATAGTAACAGTGTTGTTTTCATTGTTGTTTT
>CAYJON010000025.1:18705-21018 GCA_964371795.1 uncultured Akkermansia sp.
TGTTGTTTTCATTGTTGTTTTAAGAGTAGTGTGGGTAAGGTCTTGGCATTCTTGTTAGCCTTCACGATGTCGTAGGCGGTCTTTCCCTGCTTGTCCTTGATATCTACCTTAGCACCATGCTTGATGAGAAGCCCTGCCAGCGGGGCGAGGTGGTCGCAGTGGTAGACAGAGCAGATGATATGCAGAGCACTCTGCCCCTTGTTGTCCACGTCATTGATATCAAGACCCTGCGCCTTGAGCAAGAGGATGAACTTTTCTATATCCTCAAGGCTTGCGTCCATCGTCAGCGGGGCGAGATTCATAAGGAAGGTTCTACCCAACTCATCACGCTGCTTGGCATCCGCGCCAGACTCTATCAGCTGCTCGGTCTTCGGCAAATCACCATAAGCAATAGCCGTGGCAAGGGCATCCATGCCCGTGCTGTCCTTGTGGTGGATATCTGCTCCATTTTGCAACAGGCAATACGTCACCTCCAAAGCAGGGCTCACAAAGAGGGCTGTCGAGCCCACGCTCAGCGCACCCCCTGTGGGCATCTTGGGCATCTGGACAGTGCCATTCACCTTCGCACCCGATTTGAGGAGCAGCCTCACCGTTGCCACCATGTCATGCACATCCATATCAGACATCACAGCATGTATCAGGGGAGTGCAACCATCACTGTCCGCAGCGAGATTGGGATCAGCCCCCTCCTTGAGCAAGCGTTCCACAGCGGAATAACTGCCACTCTTTATCGCAGCAATCAAGGGTGTCATACCATTATCATCCTGCTTGTTAATGGTCGTAATATTAGCCAGCTTTCCATCCGAGCCATACAGCGCGGGCGATAAAAGACTGAAGGTGAGAAGAATCAGAGTATATTTCATATTTCGATTGAGGGTTATTTTTATATCATAGCACAGCATTTGCACTTGACAATCACAAAAAAGAAAATACTATCATAAATATGATATCTATCAAAGGAAAACATAACGAAGCCATCTGTTACTGCGATGAATTGG
Source organism: uncultured Akkermansia sp. (assembly GCA_964371795.1). Classification (GTDB taxonomy): domain Bacteria; phylum Verrucomicrobiota; class Verrucomicrobiia; order Verrucomicrobiales; family Akkermansiaceae; genus Akkermansia. The sequence continues at coordinate 19,704 of CAYJON010000025.1, forward strand.
AGGACACCGCACGCGCACAGATAAGCACCCTTTGCAACCAAATCGACTTTAGTCCCTGCAAAATTCGCATCATGCCAGACGTGCATGCAGGCATGGGTTGCACCATAGGAACGACCATGAGCATTGTTGACAAAATCGTCCCCGGCATGGTGGGTGTAGACATAGGCTGTGGTATGGAAAGCGTCCTTTTAGAGGAAGACCATGTTGACCTCCAGCTACTCGACCTCGCCATACATAAGCATGTACCCTCGGGGCGCAGCATACACAACACCCCTCACCCCCAAGCCGACCGCATTGATCTGACAACCCTGCGTTGTGCAAAGCAAGTCAACCTAGGGCGTGCGCGGTTGAGCGTAGGCTCACTGGGAGGTGGCAACCACTTTATAGAGCTTAACAAGGGCAGCGATGGGCAGCTCTACCTCGTCATCCACTCTGGCAGCCGCCATCTGGGCAAGGAGGTAGCCGACTACTACCAAAAGCAGGCTTTTGACAGCCTACACGGTAGCTTGGAACGCAACTCCGCCCAGCTCATCGAAGAGCTCAAAGCCGCCAATCGCCACCAAGAAATTGGCCCTTTCTTGGAAGAGCAAAAGGCAAAGAGATCCGCCCTCCCGCCCAAGGAACTCACCTACGTGAGCGGAGCACTCTTTGATGACTACCTGCACGACATGAAAATCGTCCAGCAATTCGCCCGCATCAACCGTCAGGCTATGGCCGAAAGCATACTCAACGCAATGGGACTGCGGGAGAAAAGCCGATTCACCACCATACACAACTACGTTGACACAGACAAGATGATGTTGCGAAAGGGTGCCGTCTCCGCACAGCTAGGAGAAAGCCTCCTCATCCCCATCAACATGAGGGATGGCAGCCTCGTGTGCCGAGGAAAAGGCAACGCGGACTGGAACAACTCCGCTCCACACGGAGCGGGACGCCTCATGAGTCGCACCGCCGCCCAGAAACAGCTAAGCATGGAGGACTACCAGCAGCAAATGGAAGGCATCTACACCAGCAGCGTCAGTCAAGCCACATTAGACGAAGCCCCCATGGCCTACAAGAGCATGGAAAGCATCGTCAAGCACATCACCCCCACTGTAGATATAGTGGATAGAATCATCCCCCTTTACAACTTCAAAGCAAGCGAATAATTGCAACAATTCTCTCAATTCCTATGCCAATCAATCAGAAATATGGCAAGTGACAATGTGGAAATTTCTTCCCAATAGTCAACTTGGGCTGCTAATTTTGCAAGATCCCCACAAGGGGAGTTCTCGCAATTCGCAAGGAGTGCTCGTGGGAGGATTTTCGTCAGATT
>CAYJON010000026.1:0-20546 GCA_964371795.1 uncultured Akkermansia sp.
TGGTAAGTGAATCTTCATGGCGTACAGGCAGATTATAGCAAATTTGAAGCGCATGTGCAAGCCCAAAAGCCCGCATTATAGTTTCAAATATGTAATTAATATACATCTGAATAATAAGCCCTATATTAGGATGCTGGATATCAAAATCGTGTAATATTGCAAGCTAAGCGAAAATTGCGCCTTGCATTAGAAAAGCGTGATGTTACAATAATAATCAGAAGTCATTTTATGAAAACATTCGCTTTAATTCTCCTCATAGGCAATTGTGCTCAATCTGAAAATTTACCACCCTCACCTGCGCCTGCTCAGGTGAAGAAGGAGCATCATCTGAGCGCATTGGAAAAAGATCGCATCATAACCTTATACGCTCAAGGTTTTGAGGCTCTTGGGCAAATCCATATAGAAGGTCATGCTTTTCAGGGCTCTCAATATTGGATAGCTGCAGTCAACGCCATGATTGCAGCGCCGAATAATCGCTTGACACAAGAACAGCAATCATTTATCAATGATTTCAATCTCCTTGCATCAATCACAGTAAAGCATCTCAAGCAATCTTTCGAGGCAAAAAAAGGTCTGCCAAATGCCAACTTAATCGTAGAAAAATTTTTCACAATCGCTGAGGATATGATAAAAAAGTACCCAGATGGTCAACGACTTCTTATACATAGCTCGCTTGCCCAAAATTTCATCGACAATGAAGCACAAGTCACGGACATTGTCAAAAAAGCCGATGAGATACGTGAAAAAAGCAATTTAGAAGGTGCCGCGCTAGGCAAGCATTTTATTGAAACAGCGAAGAAAATACGATGCATAAAATACAGCCATGAAAATTAAGCACAGTTTAGCCCTCCTCCCTCTTCTTTTACTCAATTCTTGCTTGGAATTACAGGTGGGAGAAATCATTCGCTGCCCAGAGCGACAGTACCAGTCTATTGATGCCACCCAACCCCATCAGCAGATTGCCTATCGGGTGTCGAGCAATGAGTACATCTTCCAAGCACCTGTTGTGACCTGTAAGCAAAAGGCGAAGCTCCTCTATTTCAACATATTTGGACTAGGTGATTCATCCCGCTGGTATCAGACAGAGGCTAAAGCCACAGGCGAGCTACAATGGGTAAGTGCAAAACGCCCCAAGAAGTCAGCCAACTTTACCTTGACGCTTTTGGATAAAAAGCCAGACCTCTCTCGCACCAGCCGTGTTGATAGTTCAAAAGTCGTGTTTGCATGGGGCATTAACTTTCCCTACCCTGACAATCTACGCGATTTCACGACGACAAAACAGTCCCTCCTTGCTGCACCCTTTGATTACGTGATTGATCCCGTCGCATCCGTTCCACTGACAGTGGCGTGCTATACAGGCGCTCTAGTAGTCATCCCCTTTGTTATGATATCGGAATCAAGGAAAGAGAACCCCACACCTAACGATTAATACATTCACATGAAAATCAAACACAGCCTAGCCCTGCTCTCTCTTCTTTTGCTCAATTCCTGCCTAGAATTACAGGTGGGAGAAATCATCCGCTGCCCAGAGCGACAGTACGACTCTATTGATGCTACCCAGCCTCATAAGCAGACGGTCTACCGCGTGTCGAGTGATGAGTACATCTTCCAAGCACCTGTTGTGAGTAGTGAACAGGGGGCACGGCTCTTTCATGTAAATATATTTTCAGACGCTATATCTTCCCGCTGGTATAAAACAGAGCCTAAAGCAACAGGTGAGCTACTATGGCTGAGGGCAAAACGCTACCCGAAAGCAAAAACATTTACGCTACAACTTTTAGATAAAAAGCCAGACCTCTCTCGCACTACTCCTATTGATAGTTCAAAGTTCTCATTTATAGGCGACGCGGGCTTCCCCTATCCGTCAAATCCGCGAGAATTCACAACGACGACGCGATCCATTCTTGCAGCACCTTTTGATTACGTGATAGACCCTATCGCATCCGTTCCGTTAACACTCGCCTACTATACTGGTAGCATCGTAGCCATCCCCTTTGTCGTATTGATGTCAGAACCAGTCAAACCGTACCAAATAGAGACACAAAGTGCTGAAATCGTCATCTTCTACAAAATAGATGAGTCCATCACACGCAGGCTGTCTGACTAAAGGGCATCATCAAAATTAGCAGCTTTGCAGGTGCCCTAAAGGGTATGCAGGTAGGCTTCTAGCTCCTTCACTTCCTTGTCTCTCAGAGGCGCGGAGGTCTTGTGGATCACGCGGATGAGCTCTTGCAAGTCTACCGCTCTGCCATCATAAAGGTAGGGAGCTGTGCGCCAGAGTTCTTGCAATTGAGGGACATCCATTTTTTTACCTTTTTCGCTGCCCCTTGTCCAGTGGACAGGGTACTGCTTCTTGTCCGTGTATTGGGGTGCTGGGTGGCAGCTGCTGCAATGGGCGTTGAAGTGCAGCTCACCACGCTGTGCCTCCTCGCTTTTCCCTCCTTGTGGGGTGAGGTAGGGGCTTTTTTCTGCGCGCAAGCTCTTGAGGTAACTATCTACATCCCTACAGATGCTCTCATCCACCTGCGCAAAAAAGATATGCGCAAAGCCAGAGCGCACGGCGTACTCTGCGTTGGGGCGTATGCCTCTTGCCATGGCTGGGGCTGTGGAATGGCTGTAGAGCAATGATTTGGTATTTTTTGGATTGCCCATGCCGTCATTGAGGAGGTCCCAGTTGAGCCCGTCCATGCGGGCATCATTGGGGTGGCAGCTGGCGCAGCTCTGCCATTGTTGGAAGCAGAGTGTGGCATCATGAAAGTTCATCTCCCCACGCCCTACTGCACTATCAGCCAAGCTTTTCTCGCCTTGCAACCACGGCTGCGCCTCTCCCTCCGCAGACAGACATGTAACGTTACCACTGAAGTAGTTGGAGAGATACAGTCTACCCTGATGCAAAAGCAGATGACGCGTCCCATTCCCCCCACTACTGACAAAGTCCCTGATACCATGCAGGAAGGAGGCATCGTTGACTATATCTTTCATGCTGAGGCTGGAGGGGCTGGGGGCTTTGCCTTGGGCGTATTGCTGCAATCTATCATGCAGGGCGGCACAATCAATGCGCAGCAGCTCATGACTGCCTGCTAGGGCAATGAGTATGTGTTTCTCATCATCGCTCATGATAATATGCCATGGGTTGGCAGCACCGCGCTGTGGGCTGTCTAGCAGCACGGTGGCAAGAATCTTTTGCTCCTTGAGGGAGATGATGCTCATGGCATTCGTATTCATCCAGCCCCTATCAACCTGATTGGTGGGCAGCTGGTAGCGTGCCAAGAGATGTACCACGTAGGCGTACTGCCCTGCTCTGTCTATGACGAGAGATTTCACATCCGTGCTGCCATTGGGGAGCATGAGGCTTTTTTCCACGCGCTTTTGCTCCAGATTGATAAAGCGCAGCATGCTGGCTATGGGGTAGCTATCAGCACTCTGCTCTGGTAGGTTGCCTGCGAGCAGCAGTCTATTCCCTCCCTCATAGGCAGCCATGGCAAGGGGCTCTCTGCCCACTGCTAGGCGCGCCACGCATTCAAGGCTCTGCGCATTGAGAGCGACGAGTGCCCCCTCATGTCTGAGGCTCACCCAGTAGAGCCCACGTGCCTTGTCCTCATAAAGTGCCGATGGGCTATGACCGATGACTTGGCTTTGCAGGGGCTTCAAGCTCTCTCGGTCAAGACGGGTGATTTTCCCACCAAAGCCCCCGCTGAGTAACAGGATATGCTTGTCAGTCAGATAAAGCCGTTCAATTTTTTGAGAGAATGATTCCGAGCTGGCGAGCAACTGCCCCTCCGTCGAGTAGCGCAACAGTCTATGTTGCCCTGCGTCGTTCATCAAGATATGCTCCCCATCACTGACTAGTTCCTTGGGTTGCAAAGCTGCGGGTTCTGCGGCACTCACCAGGGCACAGAAAAAGCAAAAAAGGTAGAGTACTGTGTTCATGATTTGAGGTGGTTGATATAGGATTGAATGGATTTTAGCTCTTCCTTTTTGGCTGCCTTTTGCTTCTTTTCGTAGTAGTCGTAGAAGGCTTGCTCTTCCTTTGTCCAGTTATGGGCTTCTCTGTAATGGGCGATGAAGGGGACGCCCAAGTCAATCCAGAGGGCAACGCGCTCTATCTCCTCGCGGGATAGCTTTGTCTTGCCATGACCGCTCTCCAGCCTCTTGATGAGATTGCTGGTAGCAGAGCCCGCGTTGTAGGGCTTGAGGCGGGTGGGCTCTGAGAGCGCGCTAATCCAGTTCACCTCGGGGTGTCGGTCGTCTCCCTGCCAAGAGGCGTTATGGCGATGCGTTTGGCGTGCATGCGTCAGCTTCAGGTAAGAGTCCGAAAATTGTCGCTTTGTCTGAGAATCCACGCTGCGCAAGTCACCCTTGAGGGAAAAGGTGTCCTTGCTGCCATCATGGCAGCTGATGCAGTGCCTATCCCATATGGGTTGCACCTCCTCGCGGTAGCTAAAGACGCGATTAGCACCATGCTCCAACTGGATAGAGGCAATGCCTTTTTGCATGGCAATAGAGGGGCGAGCCTCGCTGAGGGGGACGCTGTTGGCGTGCTCATGGCAGCCCACGCAGCTCTGCACCTCACCGGGCATCAGGGTGCTCCAAGAGCGCATGCTCTGAACCACACGATTATTCTCATCCAGTGCTTGGAAATACAGGGGCTTGCGCGCTGGCGCGTGGAAGAAGGCTGAACCATCCTCATACACATCAACCGTACCATGCACGCGCTTGATATCCCAGCTAGCATTACCCACGCCCACGGGGCTAAAGGCATGTGCCTCGCCGCCCTTGCCCGCACCATAGGCAGCACCCACGCCCGCAGCGCGGTATTCTATTTCCACGATGCGCAGTTTTTTAATTGTGCCCTCTTTCACGCCCAGAAGACCATGCCCCGCGTAGATATTTTGCATGTAGTAGGTGCCCATTTCGTTCTCGTAGTCCACATGGCTTGCGCGTTGGAAGGGACGCTTTCTCTTGCTCAAAAGAACAGGCTGATTGCAGGAGTTGTCCTCATCGCTCATCAGCAGCTCCCTCTGCCCCGAAGCATCCATCCAGTAGAGGAAAAAATGCATAGGCATCCCAATATCATAGCCCAATGGGGAATAGGATATGAGCAACTCTTGCTCACTGAGGGGGCAAGGGTATTGGAACTGCTCTCCCCACTGCCCGTAGGCATCCACCCTCTCGGGCTTTGCTGCCCTCTTGGGGGCTAGCATGGTGACACCCTTTTCCTCATTGCGCCCCGCCTCGGGATCAATGATGCAAAGCTTTCCGTGCTGGGGACTGTGATGCCCCGTCGCAATGGCCATCACCTTGCGGCTAGAGGGTATACCCGCCACATGTGTCAATGTGGTAGGAAAAAAGCTGTTGAGCCCGTAGTATTCCTGCTGCCCTGTCCCATCGGGGTACATTTGAAAAAGAGGCTGCGTGTAGACCTGCCCCCTATCATTGTAATCCCAGCGCGTGTAGAGCACCCTGCCATCATCTAGCAAGGCGGGATGCGGTGTGTGTACTTGGTCAAAACCTATACGGCGTATAAAGCGCCCCTCCCTGTCACAGAGGTAGAGATTGCTCACCTCTGTTGTGAAGCAGTCAACAGAATGCCCCGCCCTTGTGGAGTTGAACATGATATTATCATCAGGCAGGTAGATGGGCTCTATGTCCGCCCTACCCAGTCCATGGGTCAGTTGTTTGAGAGTACCTTGTGGCACATGGTACTCATAGAGGTGGTAGTCATCCTTTTTGGCAGATTTTTTCCATGCGAAGAGGATATGCTCCCCATCAAAGTGTACATCGGGATCGCGAAGCACGCCCTCGGGGCTGCTAAGAATGCATTGCTCCTCCCCCCATATTCCCTTCATGTGCAAGACACCCAGCTCTGAGCCGGGGATAAAGTTACACTCGGCACGTGCATCAGACAGTGCCTCTGTGTAGGCAAAGAAGGAGGGACGCAGGGGGCGAAACTTGCTGTAGACTACGCGTTGTTCCTTTTGCAAAAAGCGGGCTAGCCTCGCCTCTCGCCTCTGCACACAGAGCTCTAGGTAACGCTCAAAGCTCGCCTCGCCCTCGTGCCCCAACTTCTCGAGACGCTGGGAGAGCTGCTCTTCTAGGCTCTCTGCCAAGTACCAGTCACGGCTCTCCCCATCCTGCAACCACCAGTCATAGGCAATGGGATGCTGACGAAAGAGGCTGCGATGCGCCTCGGCAATCATTTTTTTGTCCTTGCCTTGCGTGGCTTTGATAGCCTCGCTATGCTGTCGGAGAGCAAGGGAAAACAGCTCTGCCTCCTGCACAGAAAGCTGGTGCATGCGTGGTTGCGCCAGCTCTGCCCATAGGGGTTGCAGAGCAAGGAATAGGGATAGGATAATGGGGTAGATAGGGTACATCGTCAAAATGATACTTGAAGCATTTTCTAGACTAACATTTTTAGTTATCCTTGCAAGACATTTTTTAGAAAGCAATTAGAGTAAGAAATAATCTCAAAAATCAGCTTGCAAAGGGAAGGCTATCTGTTATACTGACCTAATCTTCTTTTCTCAGAAGACATTATTAAACTACCCTTATATCATGATTAAAAAAACGATTCTTTCTACCGTATTGACTTTGGCATGCGGATTTTATAGCTATGCAGACAATGGAGAACTTGTGACTTTTGACTCCTTATTAAAGGAGATGTCAGATGAAAGCACCCTCGCCCAGTGGCCAGAGAAAAAGCCATTTGTGCTGAAGCAGGCATCCAGTTACTCTCGCGAGTCAAAAACGGCTACCACAGCAAGGAAGGATGCGCTCTTCCGCCCCGAGTCAGGGCGCGATTGGGGGCAAGGATGGTATGAGAATCACGACTTTGCTAACTTTATACGCGAGGAAGTAACAGACGGGCGCACAGAATATGTGATGATGGAGGATGATGGTCCTGGTGCAATCGTGCGTCTCTGGACAACTTATGGCGGAAAGGCTGATAACCCCGGTGGCATTTATCGCATTTACATTGACGGTCAAAAAGAGCCCGTGATAGAGCTGAAAAACAAGGACATGATGGGCGGTGAGGCTCTCATTGGTCAACCCTATTCCTTTATGACAGCTGGCCCAGGGCGCAATCTTTACATGCCCATTCCCTATGCCAAGAGCTGCAAAATGACTTATGAATCACTAGGCGGCAGTGACTGGGACGGCAACTACTATGTGATTAACTACAGAAAGTATGACCCCTCTGTCGTGGTGGAAAGCTTTACAAAGGACACAATCAATCAGAACAAAGAACAGCTCGCTACGAGTGCTGACTTATTAACAGGCAAGACAGAAAACAGCACCTGCCCATCTGAGGAGAAGGCAGACAAGTCTGGCGTACTCAAAGCTGGCAAAACCCTATCCCTTGATCTATCTGGCACGCGCGCCATCACGGATTTGCGCGTTCGTCTCGCCGCAGCGGATATAGAGCAGGCTCTGCGTTCTACTGTTCTGGAAATCACCTTTGATGGGGAAAAGACAGTTTGGTGTCCCGTGGGTCAATTTTTTGGTGTCGGTTACAGACAGGCAAAAAACGAGAGCTTCTACATCAGCACGGACGAGGAAGGCAATATGGAGAGCCGCTGGGTCATGCCCTTTGCGAAGTCTGCAAAAGTCACTCTCCACAACTACGGAAAACAGGACGTAGATGTCCAGCAATTTGAGCTCGCCTCACGAGAGTACAAGTGGGACAAGAACAGCATGTACTTCCACGCCTCTTGGGACGAGACAAAGGGTGTCTCCACCGACAAGAAGAGCGACTACAATTTTGTCAAAATTAAAGGACGTGGTGTCTTTGTCGGTGACAATCTGACCATCTTTAACACTGTGCCCAATTGGTGGGGCGAAGGAGATGAAAAAATCTTCGTCGACGGGGAAAAATTCCCATCCCATTTTGGTACAGGCAGTGAGGATTACTACGGCTACGCATGGTGTCACCCCGGTGTGTTCCTGAACTTCCCTGTGACACAGCCCATAGGTGCTGGCAATAATACCCCCAATCTCAGCACAAATAACCGCTATCGCCTGCTTGATGGCATCCCCTTTGAAAAATCTCTCCAATTTGATATGGAGATTTGGCATCAGATCATTGACATCAAGATGAACTACAGCCCCGCCACCTTCTGGTACGCCTTTAAGGGGGCAACGTGGAACAATCGCGAAAATGTAACGGAGGTGAAAAAAGCCGTTGCTAAGAGCAAAGACGACGTAAACGCGGCAAAATAGCACAAGGAGAGTTCTAACTCTAAAATATATACATCAAAATCCCTCAATGGGGTGTCTGATAAAGTGGTATGTATTCCTTCTTTATCCGACGCCCTATTGTGGCTATTTGCATCTCTCTGCTCATCTTTATAGGTGGCTTGATTACAGCATTATCCCTTCCCATCACGCAGTATCCCAATGTTGTGCCGCCCCAGATTGTTATTACGACAAGCTACCCCGGTGCGGACTGCAACACGGTGTCAGATGCCATTGCCTCCCCCATAGAGCAGCAAATGAGCGGCGTAGAGGGGATGGATTACATGACTTCCTTTTCTACTAATTCTGGCGCGTACACTCTCAATGTGTACTTTGATGTGGGTAGTGACGTGAACATGGATGAGATACTCTCCTACCTACGCTATGCAGAGAGTAGCGCACAATTGCCCACCGAGACACAAGAAATGGGGGTGAGCCTGATGGCTGCAAGCGGCGTACCTCTGCTGGTCTTTGCGCTGAACTCTCCTGATGGTATGTATAGTGCGGAGTGGATGGCCAATTACGCGCATATCAATCTACTCAACCCCCTGTTGAGAACAAAAGGTGTGGGTAATGTGCAAATATTTGGTGCAGGTCCCTATGCCATGCGTATTTGGTTGCGCCCCGATCGCATGGCAGCACTGGGCATGACTGTGTCGGAGATAGAGGCAGCCATTGAGGCGCAAAATACCGTCAACCCAGTCGGTGAAATTGGCGCAAGCCCTGCCCCCGCTGATCAAAGCAGCACCTACACCGTACGCAGTCAAGCACGTCTGAGCTCTGTGCCAGAATTTGAGAACATCATTGTCCGCGCAGATGGGCATGAGTTAGTCTACCTCAAAGATGTAGCGCGGGTTGAACTAGGCACAGAGACCTATAATGTCTCCGCCATCAGCGATGGAAAGCCCTGTGCCCTCATCGCCATCACGCAAAGCCCTGGAAGCAATGCTTTGGAGATTGTGCAGGCCGTCAAAGAAACCTTTGCTGCGCATCCGCTAGCAGATGGCATGCACTTAACTGAAGTACTCAATACGACGACAAGTGTGAAGCTAGGTATTAAGGAAATCATCATAACGCTCATCCTTGCGCTTCTGCTGGTGATGCTGGTTATTTTTGTCTTCCTACAGGGCTGGCGCGCCTCCATCATTGCCCTAGCTGTGGTGCCCGTTAGCATCATGGGTACATTCATCTTTTTCCCTCTTTTTGATATGCAGATTAATACCATATGCCTCATGGGCATGGTGCTTGCAATTGGTCTCGTGGTTGACGATGCTATTGTTGTTGTCGAGGCTGTGCAAACGCGTCTCAATGAAGGGATGTCCAACATGGAGGCGACGCATGCAGCGATGCGAGAGGTAGCTAATCCCATTGTGACGACAGCACTGGTGCTAGCCGCCGTGTTTTTCCCCTGCATGCTTTTACCGGGGATAACTGGGGAGCTCTTTGCTCAATTTGCCATCACGATAGGGGTAGCCATTTTGCTATCTGCATTCAATGCGCTGAGCCTCAGTCCCGCTCTAGCAGCCATACTGCTGAGAGCCAATAAAACCACCCCGCGCAGTGTTTTGGGCAAGGCGGGACAGGCTTTTAACAAGATATTTGACAAGCTGCGCTTCTGCTATCTCAAGCTATCTGGCTGCATGATACGCAAATCTGTCCTGACGGCTATTCTTTTTCTCGCCATTTTGGCGGGCATTTTCCCTATTTCTCAAAAGATTCCAGACGGATTTTTACCGAATGAAGATGAGGGCTACTTTTTTGGTCTATTAGAGCTGCCCTATGGCACATCAAAGGAGGTAACGCAAAAGGCCAGCTCTCAGGTAGTGGATATGGCCTTGCACAATGAGGCTATCAATGAGATTGTGGCAGTCAATGGCTTTAATCTCATGACTGGGGTGGAGAGCCCCAATCAGGCATTCTTCTTTGTTGACCTCAAACAATGGGATGAACGCAACCCAAAAACACAGAATGCACAGCTACTCTCAGAGCAATTTGCCTTCGGGATGAATCAACTCAACACAGGCGGTATAGGCTTTGCCTTTACCCCGCCTGCTATACCCAGTCTGGGGGTCTCCTCCGATGTCAGCATGATGATAGAGGATCGCGCAGGGCGCGGGGAGGACTACTTGCGCGAGCAGACGGCAAAGTTCATCAAGGCCGCAGAGGGCTGCCCCGAGGTCATGATGGTGCAGAATCTCATGGCAAGCAGTACTCCGCAAATTTTCCTACAACTCAATGTAGAAAAAGCCCTCACTCAGGGCGTGGACATAGAGGAGGCCTACCTCACCCTGCAATGCTACCTAGGCAGTAGCTTTGTCAACTACTTCAACCTCTTTGGCTACCAGTGGCAGGTCTACATGCAGGCAGAGCAATCTGCCCGCATGGACACGCAGGCACTAGCCCAATTCTACTTACCGGGCAAGGATGGGGTGCAAGTGCCCCTCAGCTCCATCGTGGACATACAGCATCAGTCTGGCCCTGCCTATCTCGTACGCCAGAATATGTACAACGCCAGCATGCTGGATATTGTGGGAAAGGAGGGTTACACGCAAGATGAGCTCATGGCGGCACTGGAACGCTGCTTTGAGCAGAATATGCCCAATGACATGGGTTACTCCTACACGGGGATGAGCTACCAAAATGAGAAGGCCGAAAAGGGGGTCAATCTTGCGCTGCTCTTTGCGCTATCAGGGCTCGTCGCATACTTGCTATTAGCCTCGCTCTATGAAAGCTGGGCTCTGCCTCTAGCCGTCCTCTCCACTATTCCCATAGCGGTTCTGGGGGCTCTGAGTGTGCTTTGGTTGACAGGGCAAAGTTTTAATCTTTACACAGAAATTGGCTTAATCATGCTGATTGGACTAGCCGCAAAAAATGCCATCCTTGTTGTGGAATTCGCGCAAAATCGCCTTGCGGAAGGCATGGATATCATAGCAGCCACTATGTTAGCTGCCCACGTGCGATTGCGCCCCATCCTGATGACCAGCCTCGCCTTCATCTTCGGCTGTCTACCCCTCGTCTTTGCAACAGGTGCTGGGGCTGGATCTCGTCACGCGGTAGGTATCTGTGTGATAGGTGGCATGTGTACAGCGGCCTTCATCTGCGTCTATTTCACCCCCTTCTTCTACGCATTCATCGCCCGCATGAGGAAAAAAAACTGATATTGAATAAACAGCAAAAAACACCTGTCTCATGATTGTGAACCGATATCTCAGCCTTCTATTCCTCAGCTTGGTGGCCTGCTCACCAGAAAAAAAATCCAGCGCGCCCGAATTACCCAGCTTTACCGTCAGTCTTGATTACCCCCAAGAGGGCAAGGCTCAACACTACGCAGAATGGGTGGGTCAGGTAGCCAGTCTACAGCAGGTCGCCATCCTGCCACAAATCAGTGGTTACGTCAGTGAAAGGCTTTTCAAGAATGGTCAATCTGTGAAAAAGGGTGATATTCTTTATCAAATAGCCCCGCAGCTCTACCAACAAGCCCTCAAGGAAGCAGAACAGCTAGTCGCCCAAAAGCAAGCAGAACTCGACAAGGCACAGCAAAATCTAGACTACTACGCCCCCTTGCTCAAGGAAAACGCCGTGTCGCGCCAAGACTACACAAATGCCAAGCAGCTTGTTAGCGAAGCTAATGCCGCCCTCCAAGCCGCCCAAGCTGCCGCTCAACAGGCACGCACTAATCTAGGCTATTGCACCCTCTCCTCCCCCATATCGGGCGTGGTAGGCTTTGCCCAATCCTACGTAGGGGCCTATGTCTCGCCAGAATCCGCGCCCTTGGTCACTGTCACCCTTCTTGACCCCATACGTATCAATTTTGCCATTAGTGAACAACAATGGTTGCAACAGAATGGAACAAAGGGACTGCTTCGCGAAGGAACAAAGCTAGATATCATCCTCTCTGACGGGCAAAATTACCCCATGCAGGCTACCATCAAGGGCGTTGACTCACGCGTTAACACGGCAACAGGCACGTTGATGCTTGATTCTCACGTGAGTAACAAAGAAGGACTCTTGCGCCCCGGTATGTACGTCACGGTGCGTGCTTTAGTTGCAGAACAGGCTAATGCCCTGTGGGTGCCCAGTAGTGCCATTGCCAACATGCAGGGGATGAACTTCGTCCTCAGCTATTCTGAGGAGGGCAAGGTCAGCATGATACCTGTAGAATTGGGCTTGATAGAAAATAATCGCGTCGTCATCCAAGGAAAGGGCATCTCGACACAGACACGCATCATCTCCAATGGCACGCAGCAAGGCATGATGGCTGCCGCTGGACGCTGCACCTTGCACATTGCGGATTCTCGCTGATTTGACAAGATAAATTATTCTGCTATACTGGGGGTTCTATATATTTTTTTCCCCTTATGAAGTTTACCAGCCATTTGCTAGCTAGTCTCGCGTTCGCCGCGCCCTGTTTTTCGTCCAACTCCGTACCTTACCCTGGGGAAGCCCCAGGTAAAGCCAGTCTCATTGATGTATCTGGCAGAGTGGGACTCCACAACAACATTCTACAGTGGAATAGCCACATAGATACCCTGCCCGCTTTCAGCTTTCAGCAAGGAGCAACAGGAGCAGTAAAGAGCAAGCAACCCGCTTTCTCCATCACCACTGCCACCGGTACCTACCCTGCTACCAGCTTTAAGAAGGGAGAAATCACATCCAGCGTTCTTTCCGCCGACAGTAATGCTGTGCGCAACGCAGAGCAATTTGCAGGCATTGTTTTAACGACTAGCTTTACTAATGAGGAAGCTGGCATCACCATCAATTGGAGTGCACAGCTACGCGATGGTGCCAACTACGTGACGCAAAATTTTGAAATTATCGCCACAAAGGACATTAACATCACGCACATTGATTTGCTTCATTTTGAAGGATCAGGTTTCAGCGTCAAGGGCAAGGCCGCAGGCTCTCCCCTCGTACACGAAGAAAATCGCATGTTCTTTGGCATAGAAAACCCCGTGGGTGTCGCGACAGTTCAAGCGGATGGTGCGACCATTGGCTTTGACTGCAAGTTACCCATGAGCAAGGGCAAGCAATACTCCTTCTCCACCGTACAGGGTGTCTACCCCGAGGGGCAACAACGCCGCGGCTTCCTCTCCTATCTCGAAAATGAGCGCGCGCAACCCTACACCCTCTTCTTACAATACAATGGCTGGTATGATCACGGTCTCAATCCTACAGAGCAAAACATGCTCGCCACAGTAAAGGATTATGGTGATGAGCTCACCAAGAAGCGCGGCATTGTCCTAGACTCCTTTGTGCTCGATGACGGCTGGGACAATTACAACGGCATCCCTTGGCATCCCGATGAGAAAAAATTCCCCAATGGATTCAAGAACCTTAGCGCAGCGATAAAGGATATTGGCTCTAATTTCGGCATTTGGGTATCCCCCCTTGGTGGTTACTACGGAGACAAGGAGCGCGCAAACTACGCACGCAAGCATGGTCAAATACCCCAAGACCAAAAAACACTAGACCTCGCCTACGAAGGCTACTACAACTGGTTCCTCAACCTCAGCAAAAACCTCATGACCAATGATGGCGTGAACTACTTTAAGTGGGATCGCGCGGGCGAAGGGGTCTCACCTCACTTCATGGGCTTGCTCAACATTGCCAATGAATTACGCACAGTGAACCCCAAGGTCTTCTTGAACACCACGGTGGGCACATGGCCCAGCCCATTCTGGCTCAATCACATTGATAGCATTTGGCGCACTGGCACAGCTGATGTTTTCTGGATTGGCAAAGGCAGCAACAGGGAGCAGTACATCAACTTCCGCGATGCGGCATGCTACAATAGCTTTGTACGACATAACCCCCTCTATCCTCTCAGCTCTGTGATGCATCATGGTATTGTGCTCGGTTTGCACTTCCAAGGTCCACGATGCAGTGACAAGCGCACCTACGCCAACAACAAGCCCGTTGACTCTACCAAGGACGCCAAGGGCGTGTGGAGCGAAAACATGAAGAAGCAGGAGACAGTCAGCACAGGCAAACAGCTGGTCAGTGATGTGACGCGTGATAAGTACGACTTCCCAGTGGATAATGACCTCAAAAATGATATTCGTATCTTAATGGGCGCTGGTGCCAACTTGCAAGAACTCTACCTAACACCCGGTATGATGAATGACAAGGCATGGGATGACGTCGCCGAAGCCGTGCGCTGGGCTAACGCCTATGAAGATGTCACAGCCGATGTACACTGGGTAGGTGGCAATCCCGAGCAGGGCAAAGTCTACGGCTACGCTGCTTGGCGCGGTGATAAGGGGGCTACATTGGCTCTCCGTAATCCCGATGACAAGCCACAGAGCATAGAGCTATCCACCGCTATTTTTGAACCAACGAGAAAGGAAGCAATCCTCTTACTCTCCCCCTATGGAGACCAGAGAGTGAAGCAGTTGAATCTCCCCGAAAGCGGAAGCATCCAGCTGGAACTGCAACCCTTTGAAGTGCTCGTATTCTCTGTGCGCTTTGATAAATAAATAACCTCATGATTCTTCGCCAAAAACATTTCTTCTGTTGGATACTCTTTTTAGTGCTGTTCAACACGCTTGCGCTATCGCAAGAAAAAACAAAAATCGCCTGCGTGGGTGATAGTATCACCTACGGCGCAGGTGTCGCTAATAGGGAGAAAAACTCCTACCCCGCAAAGCTACAACAGTATCTAGGCGAGCAGTTTTTGGTGAAGAATTTTGGGCTAGGTGGCTCTACTATTCTCAGCCTTGGTAATAAGCCCTACATCCAGCATGAGGAGTACAGGCAGTCTCTTGCCTTTGATGCTGATATTCTTTTTATCAAACTGGGAACCAATGACTCAAAAGGCATCAATGCCCCACATTATGCCCACCTGAAAAGCGATTTTCATGCGCTAGCAGAATCCTATAAAAAGGATAACCCGCAGCTGAGAGTCATCCTCGTCAAGCCAGTCAGGAACTATTACGACTCCCCAGATATTTTCAGCGACAAGCGTCTGCGAGAGCATATCAACACCGCCTTGGAAGCTGTCGCCTATGAAGGCGGCTATGAGCTCATTGACGCGCACAGCTTCTTTTCCAGCAGCTTTGATGCGCCCCTCATGCCCGACAAGGTGCACCCCTCATCACTGGGTGCAGCTATCATGGCACAACAATTCGACCGTTATCTGAGAATGCCCCGTGACAGGGACTTTGATATCTTTGAAAAACTACAGGGCGGCAAGGATTTTAACTTCCACGGCTTTCAGGGCAAGGACTTTGTAGAAAATGGCGTCAACTACAAGGTAGTTGCGCCCAAAATCGCCAACGAGAAGCACACATGGGTGATGCGCGCCCGCTTTTGGGGGCATGAGCCCCAGTTTGACATCAAGATGCTAGAGCTGGGCTACCACATTGTGTACTGCGATGTAGCTGATCTCTATGGCTCTCAGGAGGCTCTGAATCGCTGGGATAGCTGCTACAAAAAAATGACTGACGCAGGTCTCAGCAAGAGACTGGTGCTAGAGGGCATGAGCCGCGGCGGTCTCATCATCTACCGCTGGGCGGCGAAAAACCCTGAGAAGGTATCAGCCATTTATGGCGATGCCCCTGTAATGGATATTAAGAGCTGGCCCATGGGAGAAGGCGCAGCAAAGGGCTCTGCCCATGATACGCAACTTCTACTCAAGGCCTACGGCGCGAAGTCGAAGGAAGAATTGCTCCGTCATGCTGAAAATCCAGTCGATGCCGCGCAGGTGATTGCGGAGGCAAAAATCCCCATCATCCATGTGGTGGGTGCAGCTGACAAGGTAGTACCTGTCGCAGAAAATACCGCTCTCTTCCAAAAGAGACTCCAGCAGCACGGAGGAAAGATGACCCTCATCTCCAAAGAAGGCGTGGGGCATCACCCGCACTCCCTCTCCATGCCAGAGCCACTGGTGCGCTTTGTCCTCAGAGCGGATGGCATAGAGTACAACTACGCGACGCAGCCCATAACAGGTGGAGAGTACCGCGCAGGTGCGGGCTGGACACAGGGCAGTGATTGGCATGCCGTAGCTGATGATATCACGCAGGCTGTGAGCAAGAAGGAGGTCGATTTGCTCCTCCTTGGCGACTCCATCACACAGTGGTTCTCCTCCCCCGATAGGAAGCGCACCACCACACGACGCGACTTTAGCAAGAGCCTAGCTGGCATCCGCATTGAATCAGCTGGCATCTCTGGCGACAGAACACAAAACCTCCTCTGGAGAATCAAAAATGGTCGCTACAATGCCTGCAAGCCCCGCTACGTCAGTATTGCCATCGGTGTCAACAACCTCGTCTCGGGCAAGGATGACGCGCAGTCTGTCTACCAAGGTATCATAGCGGTGACAGAGGCCGCTTTAAAGGAATTCCCCCAAGCGGAGATTCTCCTTTTTGGACTACTGCCCACCGCTGCCTCTGATGATGCACTGCAGGCCTACAGGGACATACATGCGGAGCTATCGCGCACGTCCTTTGATGCACGCGTACGCTACATTGACCCCTCCCCTCACTTCTTGGGCAGCGACGGACGCCCCCGCAAGGAGCTCTACAGCCCTGACATGATACACCTGCAAGCAGCAGGCTACGATGTATGGGCAGCCCTGCTGCGAAAACTTATTAAAGAGTAGACAGGCATAGTCTTTTATTTCCTTTTAAATACCCCCTTTATCAGATCGAGCAATGCCCCATAGGGGCAGAAATATCGGCACCATGGGCGGGGTATAAAGATAGAAATGACAAGGGCTGCGCAAAAGATAATCAAGGCTGACAAGGGCGCGTATTCTGGCTTGAATGCCGCAAAGGGCTCTATATTAGCTATTGATGCCCCCAGTCCGAAAAAGAGCAACAAGAAGCAGCATAGCAGAATAACCATTCTCATATGGTTGAGCCACTTGTAGACCCTCACTTTGAATTTAAGCTTAATACCTTTAGACATTAAGTCCTGCGCAGCCCCAAAGGGGCATAGATGGCGACAATAAAAGTTCTTACCAGTGAAGGCGGGTATCAGGATAGAAGCAAGAAAAATCAGCAAGAGAGGTATTTCTACCACGCTCGGCACGCCTCCCAACACCCACGAAGAGAGCTTGCTCACAGAGAGCAGTGAGCCATGCCATATGCCTAATACCAAAATAACGGTCATGGCAAAAGCTAGTCGCAATGGCTTTGTCTTCTTGGGAGCAAAGAAAGAAATCAGCGCAAAAATACCCACGCCAGATATGCAAAGCGCCTTAATCCATTCTGCCCTGCTCAACTCGCTGGATTCAACACTTTTATTCAATGTTGTATTGAGTGAGATTTGCATCGTTTTAGCAATGGCTTCACTAGTCATCGTTGCTCCGCTTATGGCGTCAATCTCCACCTTTGCTGCGGCGCGGACATCTTTATTGATCCAATGAGACATGATGCCAGTACCGATAACTTTCTTAAAAAATCTCGGTGTTTCAGAGTTTTTCTCAAATTTCACTTCCTTGATAATCCCATGGTCATCAATACCAATAATTAAGGGAATAGGACCGCCATAGCCAATTACATCTGGTGCTAATTCACTGCTAAAAAGAACCTGAGTAATCTGGTGCTTGGGGTCAAAATGTAGCTCTTGTGTTACTTCCTCTTCTTTTTCTAAAGAAATACCTAGTATTTCCTTATTAGCCAAGATGACTATGGCAATAAGACCTAAAAAAATAACTATATCTAAGATGCGTTTCATCACTTAACCCACTGTACTTTTTCTGGCTTCCATTTGTCTTTTGCTGCCTTTTCGTATTTTGGATAGCCCAAGGCAATGAGGCATAAAATATTTTTGTTCTCTGGTATATTCAGATAATCACGCAGCTTTTGTTCACGTGCTGGCGATGGGTAGATGCTCAACCAAACAGCACCTAAGCCCATGGAGTGAGCAGCTAAGAGAATATTCTGCGTGGCGATGGAGGTATCCGCCACCCAAAACTTTGTGAAGTGCTGCTTGTCCTTATAAATATCCATATTTGCCATCACCACGATGAAGGCAGCCGCACCATCCTTTTCCGCACCTTTGAGCAATTTTGGCGTGTCACGGGCTTCTTCCAGTCCCAACTCTCCTGCCTTTACCTCCTTGGCCAATAGCCTGATTTTTTTGAGCAAGTCTGGCCTTGTCACGACAACAAATTCCCAAGGCTGCATGTTACCAGCGGTAGGGGCAGACATGCCAGCTTTGAGCAGCTTTTCTAACTGCGCTTCTGTTACGGGCTCATCCTTGAAGCTTCTAATACTTGTGCGCGAGAGCATGTTATTAAACACCGCCTCTTCATTATTAATACTTTTTGTTAGCCTAGACTTACCTATTTGCATGTAAAGCAAATAAGCGACACATAGAATGAGAGTCACACATACGAGTTGGTAGTTAATCTTCATAAAAATCTCGCGGGTAAAATACACGAAAACTGTTTTTTTTTCAAGAAAATAACACGCTGCACTAGCGCGCCTATCCACAAAATGATAATAGTAACGCAAGTACAGCGTGTCATAAACGACCTATTTAATATCCAATAGTGAATCTTTCTTGATGGTGCTTGGGTTGCTCCAGCTCGTTAACCATGGCATGGGCATAGTCCTCTACAGAAATGAGGCTGTTGCCATCAGCATCCACAATCAGATCATCTTTACCTAGGCGGTAGTGGCAAGTACGCTCCCCTGGTTGTATCATACCAGCTGGGGAAAAGAACACCCAATCCAGCTCTCTTTCTTCGCATAGGGTATTGAGGTAAAAATCACCCAAGGCGCGAACCGCTCCTATGATTTCCTCTGGAATCACACCTGCATCGACCACTCTCAAATTGGGCGCACAGAAAAGAGAGCCCGCACCACCCACAATGAGCAAGCGCGTCACGCCAGATGCCTTCACCGCCTGCAAAATCCGAGGATAATTTTCTAGAGTCTCTGCGGCAATATTGGGATTTTGCCAACCAGGGTTATAGGCACTCAGGACGGCATCCGCACCCTGACAAAGTGTGGAAAGATGCTCTGCATTGGCAACATCCGCTTGCACCAGCTCCAAATCAGGGTGCACCAAGCTCACCTTCTCTGGATTGCGCACAATTGCTTTGACCCTATGTCCTCGTCCCAAAAGCTCCGAAAGAAGAGCAGAGCCAATAAAACCACTTGCTCCGATGAGCACAACATTATGTTTTGTTTCAGTATTCATATTGAAATGTGCCGTATTATTAAACACAGCCTCATTATAAAAAGTAACACAATTATAGTCAATAAGGCACAATTATCACACCTAGGCACTTTCTAGTAAGTAATGCTGCCTACTTGGGAGTTATGAAATAAAAAAATATTGCATTACTCTCTTTTTTATACTAAAAGAGAGTATGACCAAGACGCAAGGCAGAGACAAAAAGAACCCAGAATGCCCGATACGCAATATACTTTCGCGTCTCGGGGATAAATGGTCCTTGCTCATCATCTACAGCCTTCAGCAGCACGAGGTGTTAAGATTTAAAGAATTGCACCGCACAATCCCCGACATCTCGCAAAAAATGCTCACTAGCACACTACGCTATTTGGTAGAAGATGGGCTCATAGAGCGCAGGGTTTTTGCAGAGGTACCTCCTCGCGTAGAATATAAGCTATCAGCCAGAGCAGAAGGCTTTTTGCCCATACTCGAATCACTTCTCAATTGGGCACTGACGCACCAAGACGCGATTTTAAAGGATAGACAAAAAGCCAATTCATCTCAAGCTTAGAGGGCATCTTGCAAAATTAGTTTACAGAAAGCAGCAAGGTTAAAAATGCTCATCACAGCATGTCTTTTGGCGCAATTTGGCGATAATTTGCAGCTTTTTGGGCTTACATAGCTCGCTATGCGCGCCCAAACGCCACAAATTCTCATCCAAACTGCTACCAAAATCCAAAGCTGCTAATTTTGCAAGACACCCTAGACTTCAATCAACATTTTTTCTTCCCAGTTGAAAGGGGATTTTATTGTGCATATAATAGGATACAATGATGCGAGTGGGTTTTAGGTCAAAGGGGTGAACGCTTGTGCCCTTGCTCTTATCAAAGTGCAATTGAGCCTTAGCTCCCTGAACACTTAATAGATGAGGAAATCTCTTTGCCACATCAATAATATTGCCAGATCTCCCAGAGCGTCCCATTTGAATAGCTTTACCGCGCAGCAAATTGACCTTGGGATAGGCAGTGAGGGTTTTGATTTGACTTTCCTGCTCATCGGATAACTTGGAGTTATCTGTATTCAGCGTGATAGTCGCCCTCCTCTTCTCATGGTCAAGGATGCTTGCCTTATAGAACTTTTCTTTGCGCTCAAATTGAATGTCGCCTATTGTCTTGGGTAGGCCC
>CAYJON010000027.1:0-20186 GCA_964371795.1 uncultured Akkermansia sp.
TTATAAAGGGAGTAAAGGTATAGTGTGCGAAGATAGTTGGTAGTGAGTAACTCGAATTAAAGAAAAAAATCTGTGAAGTGCTCCAGTTGACTACAGCTACAGTTGCGCTGTATATTTATTATTTATCGAAATTTTTTAAAAGTGAACAGGCGAAGTAAAGATAAACACGCAAGAAAAAATGGGGTGTCAGGGCAATGCCATAATTGACTTAAGGGGAGTTCTCTCATCTGGTATACATCGTTCTTAGTCGCGGAAGGCTCGCTCTATATGCCGTATCTCTGGGCGCTCTCCGCCCACTAGTATCACTTCGATGATGTCAAAGCGGTAGGGCGGTCGCTCTCTCTCGCTTTCCCATAAAAGATAGAGCCACAAGCCCGCTGCCTCTTTGATGCGCTCTCGCTTTTCCTTGTTCACGGCATAGGCTGGGGCGGCATAATGGCGGCTGCTGCGAGATTTGACTTCGCTAAAGACGAGGGTGTCTCCCTGCCGGCTCACGATGTCTATCTCCCCGCCTCTCCAGTTGCTAAATCGCTGCCGCAGGATGCGATGCCCGCGCTGCCTCAGGCTAGAACAGGCGACGAGTTCTCCATACTCCCCCAACCAGTTATTATCTGGCAGAGTGTCAGTTGAACTCCAAGGGCAGCGTCTGCTGTGCAACAGGCCCAAACGTGCGGCGATGCTGTATCGTAATTCCATGCTGTCTGATGGCGGTGAGGTGGGCGGCTGTGCCATATCCCGAGTGGCGGGCAAAGCCGTATTCTGGATGCAGCTTATCCAGTTGCTGCATGATGCGGTCTCGGGCGACTTTGGCCAAGATGCTGGCGGCGGCTATGCTGAGGTTGAGGGCGTCGCCTTTTACAAGGGGCTGATGGGGGATGGGTAGTCCCTGTACTGCTAGTCCATCTATGAGGGCGATGTCTGGGCTGGGGCGCAGGGCTTCTATGGCGCGTCGCATGGCGAGGTGGGTGGCGCGCAGGATGTTGAGGCGGTCTATTTCCTCCACGCTGGCTTCAGCGATGGCGTAGTGTACTTCGCTGTCGCTGGTGAGGGCGGCATAGAGTTCTTCTCGCTTTTTGGGGCTGATTTTTTTGGAGTCGTTGAGGGCGGACAGCTGGTAGTTCTCTGGTAGGATGACGGCTGCTGCGACGACGGGACCTGCCAAGGGGCCTCTGCCTGCCTCGTCTACGCCGCAGATGATGCGATAGGATTGGGCGCGTAGTTCTTCTTCATGCTCTCGGTGGGGGGCATGGCTGGGGATGATGAGGGGCTCTTTCTTGGGGCGGGGGGACATGCGGTCTCAAAGGGCAGTGCTGACATTTTTACCGCTAGGGAGGTGCATGAGTTTTTCTATGTCGCGTAGGTAGCGGCTCATGTGGGTCTCCACGGGTTTGTGTTCTTCCCTCAGTTGCTGACGCAGGCGTAGGTACTGTTGCAGTTGAGGGCTGTCCTGTGGGGCTAGTTGGGTGATTTCATACCAGTCGAGGTAGTCACGCCCGCGTTTGGCAGTGGTGATGTAGGCCTCTCGCAGTTCTCGCAGGGGGCCTATGATGGAAAAGATTTCGTCCGCCTCTTTGCCTGCTTCCAAGAAGGCGATGGCGCGTCTGTACTCTGTGATGATGGGACGGTAACCTGGGAAGCTGTAAACGCCTATGCGTATGAGTCTGTTTTGCAGTCTAGGTAGAAGCTTTTCGTAGTTGGGGATTTTGACAAAGTTGTAGATATCATCAAAGCTCACTTGGCGCACTTGTCGGCTTTCTTCATCGACATAGGTGACGATGAGGGCGTTAGCGAGGCTTTCTTCGCTGGCAAGGGGGGCTTGGGTTTCGGTGAGTTTGGGCGAGGCAAGTTTTGCTAGCTCCAGTGCCCACCATTTTTGCAGGGCGCTGTTGTCCATTCCTAGCTCATGAAAGTAGCTTTGTATCATTTCCTTTGAGCTTTGCTGGGAGTTGATGGCTTCTTCCAGCAGGGAGAGAAGTAATTGCTTTCCCTGCTCTTGCGCAATGAGGCTCTGTATGAGGGCGGCAGAGGAGGCCTCCATAATCTGTCGAGAGCGACCATCCAACTGCCCATCATTGGGCATGTCGAGGAGCTGCTCTATATGCAGGATGTCGGACTGTTGGAAGAGCTCTACAAAGACAGATCGATCCACCCTACCACCACGCCAGAGGATGGTTTGCTCTATACCTAGGGTCAGCCAAAGGGGGAGGCGCAGTTGGACGTCCTCTCCTTCTTCGTAGGCATTGAGGTCTACGCTGCGCATGGCATGCTCATAAAGGCAAGCACGTACGATATAGCGATGCAGTTCATTGATATCAACGCCACCTGCTATGTTGACATCTAGCTTGATAATGGGCTTTTTGTCGAGGACGTCTATGTGCAGGGCATAGGGGTTGAGGCTGCTGCTGTCGGTGGTTTTGCCCAGTAGTTCAATGTGGATAGGGAATTCTCTCAGGGCAGGTAGGCTGATGATTTCTTGAAGGTGTTTTCGTATATCATCAGCGCGAGAGGCTATTGCGCCAGCGCGCAGGCTGTCTTCGCTGATGACGACAAAGGCGCGGGATTCTGAGGTAACGCGGGGTAGCTCCAGTCGGGCAGAGCCATCCCGACTCAGCACATCGCGCGTGCGGGCTTCCGCGCGGGCTCGGATGGCTTCTTCTTCGCTCTGCTGTGCTGCGACTAGTCCGCAAAGGCAGGGCAGCAGCGGCAAAAGCAAGTGCTTAACTCTGGTGATTGGGTCCATCGGGGTATTTGAGACTTAAACCATATTCATTCACACCTGCTTGACTGTCTTTGACCAAGTAGATCAGCAAAAGAAAGTTGACAGGGGGGAAGAGGCACAACCCCATCCAATCCCCCTTGAGACCTAAATCATGCAGGCGACGTACCGACACGGATACGATGAGAAAGGGGGTCAGCATCGGCAGAACGATCATGTATACAGCAAGTACGGTGGATGCTGCATCACTATCAGGGAAAAACAAAACCGCGATAAAGAAGAAGACTATAACTGGGAATAAGAGCACCAAAAACAAGAATAGGTGATAGTACCAAAACTCCTGACGCGTTGCGCGGCCACTACAGTTGAACAGCCTTTTAAGGCAATATTTCACCGTTGCCCACAAATCCATGGAGAAGTCATAGTCGCCCTTGTCGTAAAGCTGCTCATTGGACATCTCACTTGGTTTTGTAGTACTACCTTGTTCTTCAAAGCGAGATTCAATTTTCTTTCGTTGAATTTTGTCTTTTCTTTGCTGCGCAAATACGGGGAAGACGGATATCAGGCTATTCCACTGTGCGGCTCCTTTTTGGGCAATGAGGCTGTGCTCGTATATTTCTCGGGCAGCCAGTTTTGCCTTCAACTCATCCGCAGAAAAAGGCCCCTGTGGGGACTTTTCGTCATCCAGATAGTAGTACATTGGCTCGCTCATCTCGCCTCTAGCTTAACAAAAGGGCACTCTGTGGTCAAACACAAAGCGCGTACTATGCTAAGGGGCACCTCTATTAATTAGTCTAGGGAAAACAGATAGAGAAAAAAAGTAGCAAACATCTCGCCTCGCGGGTGATTTCGAGCTGCTAATTAATAGAGGCGCCCTAAGGGGCTTCAACATAATGACTGATACGTGAGGCGAATTCTCGGGGGAGTATGGCCTCGACGAGGGCGTCATTGCCGTCGTAATCGGTGGAGAGCACCTTGCCATCGCGGTGCATGATGGCGATGGTGCGGCTGTCAGA
This sequence comes from uncultured Akkermansia sp., assembly GCA_964371795.1. GTDB lineage: Bacteria > Verrucomicrobiota > Verrucomicrobiia > Verrucomicrobiales > Akkermansiaceae > Akkermansia. Next base: position 3,733 of record CAYJON010000027.1, read on the forward strand.
GAGGGGGATGCGGTAGATGGCGCGTGTGACACGGTGGGCTAGCTTTTCCACACAGGCGACTAGCAGGGCTTCGCTGCCTGTTTGCTCTTTGACGCTCATGACATGTCCGCGCTCATTGAGGGCGGCATCCAGTTGGGCTATGCGCTCTTCCCTCTCTTCTGCGGGGATAAGGTCGCACTTATTCCACACGACTATCATGGGCTTGTCACCTGCGCCCAGCTCGGAGAGTACCTCGCAGGTGGTTTCATAATGCCTCCATGCGTCCTTGTCGCTGGCATCCACCACTTGGATGAGGAAGTCTGCGAGGGCGGCTTCTTCCAAGGTGGATTTGAAGGCCTCCACCAGACGGTGAGGAAGATTGCGGATAAAGCCAACAGTATCTGTCAAAACAAGAGGCTGACCGTCGGGTAACTCTATCTTGCGGCTGGTGGTTTCCAGCGTAGCAAAGAGGATATTTTTCGCAAGAACCTCGGCAGAGGTCAGCATATTGAGCAGGGAGGATTTTCCCGCATTGGTGTAGCCAACGATGGCGGCTGTGGGTATGCCCTGTCTGTCGCGTTCCTTGCGCTGGGTGCCGCGCTGCTTGCGGACGATCTCCAATTCCTTGCGTATGGATTCTATTCTGTCATGGGCGAGGCGGCGGTCGATTTCAATCTGCTTTTCACCCTCACCGCGGGCAGCGGCACCACCGCCCTTCCCTCCACCAGATCCACCGCGTTGGCGGTCTAGGTGCTTCCACATGCCTGTCATGCGGGGCAGGGCATACTGCATACGCGCCAGATCCACCTGCATGGTGGCTTCCTTGGTGCGGGCGCGCTTGGCAAAGATATCAAGAATGACCTCTTCTCTGTCAATCACAGTGATTTGTGCCAGTTTTTCCCACTCGCGCTGCTGGGAGGGGCTGAGCATGTTATCAAAAATCAGGCAATCTGCATCCAAATCGCGAGCCGCTTGGCATATCTCATCAGCCTTACCCACACCGCAGAGAAACTTGGCATGCATCTCTCGGGTAAAGTCAAGGCGTGTATCCACTATACCTATACCGAGGTTGCTAACTAGGTCATTGAGCTCTGCCAGCAGAGCTGTGCGCTCTTCCTTACTATCACCTGGAACACCGATGGCAACGAGCAAGGCGCGTTCCACCATATCGGGCTTTTCTCTAATCTCAAAAGACATGTAGCAGTGGGGTGCGGGGGCTTAAAAGTTACTACGAGAGCGCAGAGGCACATCGTCGAGGTACTTGGGATCATAACCTGGGCAATTACTGCACCCGCAGGAACTAAGCAGGGTGAGCATGAGAGTGGCAGCCAATGTAGCAAGAATTCGCATGCCCCTATTGAACAATATTTTTGCTGCGACTGCAAGGATTTTCAAAAAGCTTTACCTTTCTTGAATAATTGCATCCACGAAGAACCACACAGAAAAGGAGGCTTTTTTATCTAACACCACAAGATATAGTACCGTTTTTCTAAAAAATATAGAAAATCTTGGCATAGCGAGAAAAAACCTTGCCATATCGACAAGCATATTCTACAATAAAACCAACAAAAAAAGATTCCTCAAAATATGAATTTCTCACTGGCAAAACAAGTACTCCTCGATGGACTCAACAAGGTCTCTGGTGTGGTCTCCACACGCCCCAGCATGCCCATTCTCACCAATGTGCTGCTCGAAGTCGCCAATGGCGAACTACGCCTCACCTCCACCAACACAGAGATGACCATACAGACCAAAGTGCCCTGCATGGTTAACACAGAAGGCGCAATCACCCTGCCTGCGAAAAAACTGCAAAGCATCATACGCGAAATGCGCGATGGAGAAGTCACCGTCAACACAGATGGACGCGTCGCCACCATACGTTGCAACCGCGCACAATTCAAACTCAACGGACTGGCCGCTGATGAATTCCCCGCACTGCCCGTCTTCAAAGACGCACGAGAATTCAAAGTACCGCAAAGCATGCTCAGCAAGGGCATCAAGTACACAGAGTTTGCCATCTCCCATGACAACACACGCTACGTCCTCAACGGTGTTTACACCTGCTTCCAAGATGGAAAACTGACCATGGTCGCCACGGATGGACGTCGCCTTGCCCTCTTTGAAAATGAGTTGGAATTCCCCGAATCACAGCAAATCTGCATAGACATCCCCAGCCGTGCCGTCTCCGAAGTCAGCCGCCTACTCAGTGATGGAGGTGAAGTCATCATACGCATCACCAACAATCAGGCCTCCTTTGACTTGGACGACACCATGCTCTATACAAAACTCATCGACGGAACCTATCCCAACTACCGACAGGTCATCCCCAGCCGCTACAATGAGCGCATTGAGATAGCCGCACAGGACCTCAATGAAATCGTACGCCGCGTCTCCCTGCTCTCCGCAGAAAAGACCAACACCGTGCGCTTTGATTTTGCCGCTGGCATGATGAAAGTCCAATCCAGCGCATCAGAAGTAGGTGAGGCAAACGAAGAAATGCCCATAGAATATGCAGGCAGAGACCTCTCCATCACCTTCAACGCAGAGTTTGTCCTCGCCCCGCTCAAGGCTGTGGGTGACAAGCCCGTTGCGCTAGACCTCATTGACTCCTCCAGCCCTGGAGTCATGCGCGTGGCAGATGAGTTCCTCTACGTCCTCATGCCTATGCATTCCTAATGGGCATCTTGCAAAATTAGTTTACGGAAAGCAGCAAGGTTATAAATGCTCCTCACAGCATGCCTTTTGGCGCAATTTGGCGATAATTTGCAGCTTTTTGGGCTTACATAGCTCGCTATGCGCGCCCAAACGCCACAAATTCTCATCCAAACTGCTACCAAAATCCAAAGCTGCTAATTTTGCAAGACACCCTAACTTTTTTATCAGCTTTTTTTGAGATATGGAGTAATCCATGAGCTAAGCAATGAGTAGCAGGGTAGGAGCTGGGAAGCTTCTACCCTGTTTTTAGCAATGACATGAAACGCAGAATCACCATCACAGTAACAACACTTTGTATCCTCATCTTTATCGCTACGATATGGGGCTCCATACACTGTGGGCGTGAGCTCATGGCAGAAAACATCAGTGAAGAGAGAGAGCAATACCTTTGGCGGCTCATCTACTTTCACTTCTTCCTCTCACAGATTAGCTTAATCATCCTAGCATTACTCTATTACCTGAGGCAGCAGCGCAGCAAGAAATACTACATCATCGTCAGCTACACAGAACAGGGGCGAGGCATCAACCCCTTGGGAGTAGACATACCAAACTCGCGCGTGTACCACACATCACTGGGAAAAATAGACCCGCTGAAACTGCCCCCCTTGGGAGCACCCACCTTGGTCTACCCCATGATGATGCAGAGCGGGTATTCTAGTGGTGAGCGGCTGGAGGAAGAACTGCGACTGGCCTACAGCGAGCGTTATGGGGCAGAGCAGGAGAAAAAGCAGCTCTACATGCAACCCGTTTTAGGGGCTAGCCCGTGGTTGGTCAAGCTGATAGAGAAAAGCCTCGCCACGCGTGGGCTAGAGGATGGAGATGGAATCCTTTTGATAGCGCATGCGCCGGCGCATGTTAACTATGCACCAGAGCCCATGCTATGTGTATCGCGCCTGAAGAAGGGATTGAAGAGGCAGGAAATTGTATACAGTTACCTAGAGGGAGCAGTGGAGAAACTGCGGGAGATGGAGGCGAGGCGGGTGCATATCGTGCCGTTTTTGTTAACGCGGGGTTATCATGCATTGAACGATCTGCCGACAGAAGTGGAGGCGGAGGAGATGGGCAAGAAGCTTGTTTATCATCCTGTGATAGAGGGCATGATGAGCGAGAGCCGCAGTTGATAACCCATAGCCGTCATCCTGCGCTTGCGTTCAAATGATTCTTAAGAACGAAGTTCTTGAGGGCACTCGCGGGGGCATTTTGCGAGAGAGCAAAATGAGACGAAGAAAGTCCAAGGCACTCCTTGGACGGCCTGAGCGAAGCGAAGGTGATGAGGAATCCCGCGCGGGTTCGGGCAAAGCCCGCAGGAAAACCGAAGCGCGATAGCGCGACTCTTCTCTGCGGTGGCGAACGCTTCGCGTGGAGATAAGCCTAACCATACGCTATCGCGTTAGCGACGGCAGAAAAGTGTCGCGCTTCGCGCGAGCCCAAATAGGGGCGACAGTGCAACTGGGCAGGCTCACCATGCAATCTATACAAGGCGGGCATTTTTTCTTTTAAGGCACTGTCGCCGCCTCGCGCTGCGCACTCGGCTTTTTCCTTGGGCCCTGCCCAAACCCGCAAGGTACTCTGTCCATTGACCCTGCCCAAGGCATTGAATGCCTTGGGAATCCACCTGAACGCAAGCGCAGGATGACGGCTTATGACCGCTTATTTTCTAGCAGCCTTGACTTTTCCCCCCATTGCGCTATGATACCATTCATGGATTGGCTCAACGACGCGTCCCTCTGGATGCAAGAACAACACACATGGACAAAATGGCTTGTCTTCCTCTTCATCCTCCTCATCGGCTGGATGGCTAGCAAGGTTGTGCAACGCCTCTTCCTCACTCTCTCCTCCTCCCGCGCCATCCCCCCTCAGGTCATCTCCATCCTGCGACCCGCCGCTCTCACGGTGGTCTGGTTCTTCGCCCTCGCCCAAGCTCTCAGCTACATAGGTGTCAATATCACCAGTATCATCGGTGCTGCTGGTGTCCTCGGTGTCGCCATAGGTTTTGCCGCCCAAACCTCTCTGAGTAATGTGATTTGCGGTCTCTTCATCATCTCGGAAAAAACCATCAAGATTGGCGATTTCATCCGCGTAGAGGATGTGGAGGGCACGGTGGAAAGTATCTCTCTGCTCTCCGTCCAGCTGCGACGTGTGGATAATTCTCTCATCCGTGTGCCCAATGGTACTCTGATCCAGTCTCCTGTTATCAATATAACGGGTAATGCTCTGCGCCGCTGCGATTTTGATATTGGCGTGGAGTACGATAGCGACCTGCTTCGCGTGCGCGAGATTCTTCTCGAGGTGATTGAGGAGCAGCCGCTTTTAGCCAATTCTCCCGCGCCCGTGGTGCTTTTTAGTGGCTTTGCCGATAGTTCTCTCAATCTCCATGTGGGCGCATGGTGCAAGACCTCTGATTATCACGATGTGCGCTATAGGTTCGCGGTGGCTATTCTCGCTGCTTTCAAAAGGCACGGTATTGGTATTCCCTACCCCTGTCGTACTATTTTTACAGCGGAGGCTTCTGCGAAGAAGGAGTGAGTTATGCTTTATGGGATTATCTGGTTGGTGACGGTGCTAGCAGGCGCAATATGCGCTCTGCATGCGCTGTACAATGCACGCTCTGCTCAGGGGGCTTTTGCTTGGTCGCTGGCTCTCTTGCTCCTCCCACTACCCAGTATTGTCCTCTACCTAGCTCTTGGCAGAAGACGCTTGCGCCATTTGATGAATTCCTCCCTGCCCGAGGGGAGTGTCCAGTCGCTCCGCAGGCTCTGGCAGCAACATGAGGGGGCTCCCAATTCTCTAGAGCGGGCTCTGAGCCGCCTGACGGGGATGGATGCCTGTTCTGGCAATGAGTTGCAGCTTCTCCTCAATGGGGAGGAGACTTATCGCAGTCTGCTTTCCGCCATGGAGGCCGCGCGGGAGTCCATTCTTCTGGAGTTCTTTATCATCAAAGACGACAAGGTGGGCAAGTTGCTAGGAGAGTGCCTGATTCGCAAGGCGAGGCAGGGCGTACACGTCCATGTCATTTATGATGAGATTGGTTCTCACAAGTTGCCTCTGGGTCTGATTCGGCAGCTGCGACGCGCGGGGGTACGCATCAGTCCATTTTTGGGAAAGAGGTTTTGGCTCAGTTCATTTTTGCGCATCAATCACCGCAATCACAGAAAGTTGGTCATTGTTGATTCCCAGCAAGCATGGCTAGGTGGACTCAATATAGGCTGTGAGTATCTGGGAAAGGTGGATGGCATGCGCTGGCGTGATACCTTTATCAGTCTCAAAGGCCCCGCTGTGGCGCAGGCCATGTTGTGCTTTCACCGCGACTGGTACCGCGCCACGCAGGAGGATTTGCATGCCCTGACACCAAAGATCATTGAGCCCCAAGGCAGCCAACAAGCCATGTGCATCCCCTCTGGGCCAGAGTACAGCATCAACGCATGGCAAAGCAGCTTTTTGCTGCTCGCCGCACAGGCGCAGAAGCGGCTCTGGATTGCCACACCCTACCTGATTCCCAGTGAAAGTGTCTTGCAAGCACTGTACAACGCTGCCCTTCGCGGAGTGGATGTTCGCATTATCGTCCCAGAGCGGGGTAACAACATCTTCTGTGCCCTTGCCAGACTCAACTACATCCCAGAGCTCTGTCAATCGGGCATCAAGATACTGGGTTACCAAGCGGGATTTTTACACCAAAAGGTCTTGCTCTGTGATGATGATTTTAGCTGCATAGGCTCGGCTAATCTAGATAATAGATCATTGAGTTTGAACTATGAGCTCAACTGCATCATACATGACCAGCACATGGCACAGCAGGTGGAGAGCATGTTGATGGAGGATATGCAGTATTGTAGCCCCATCACGGCGGAGCACTGGAACAAGGCCTCGCTGACAACGCGCTTTGCGGCAAGGCTCTGCCGTCTGCTATCGCCCGTCTTATAAGTCTGCATCCTCCGCTGCTAACCAATCATCGCCCTCTTCTTCCTCTGTGGCGTAGGGCGCGGGCTCAACATGCAGCATATGCTCCAAGAGACTAACAAGCAGTTGCTCTTCCTTACCACGCTCTCTACTCTCACAGATGCCTTGCCACACCTCTTCTGACAAACTCTCTAAATCCAGATAGTAGGGTGCCTCATCAGTTTCGTCTACTGTAGGATGTGGTAAGCTCACTGTCAGATTCTAAGAGTGCCGCTAGGTGGAATCAAGAAAAAAAGCACAAGAAGCAAAAAAGCCCAGCTAGGCTACCACCCCGCCAGCATCTTCTGCTGCCACGAGTTCCCGCAACGCCGCATGCTCTGCCCTCTCCAGCTGCGGGTCAGCATCCAGTATTGCAACCACCTCTCGTGTTGCCCTGTGTATCAAGCGAGAATTGCTCAACCACTCCACAAATTGCACACTGCCCAGCCCGCTTTGTGCCTTGCCGAGAACATCTCCCGGTCCGCGCAGGCGAAAGTCCTCTTCTGCTATCTCAAATCCATCGCGACTGCGTACGAGTATGCTGAGCTTTTCCCATGCCTCGTCTCCTTCCTTGGCATCGGAAAGCAGGATGCAGTAGCTCTTGTGCTCCCCTCGTCCTATGCGTCCACGCAACTGATGCAGCTGCGATAGTCCAAAGCTATCGGCATCATTGATCATCATCACCGTAGCATTAGCCACGTCAACCCCCACCTCAACAACAGTGGTTGCTACTAGCACCTGCACCTCATTGCTGCGAAAACGCCTCATGATGTCTTCCTTTTCCTCTGCGGATAGCTTGCCATGCAAGAGCCCCACCTCATAGGCGGAAAACTCTTCCTTCCAATGCTCCCATTCACTGAGAGCGGCTTTTTGCGCGCGCTTTTCGCTTTCTTCCACCAGGGGGGAGACGATGTAAATCTGCCGCCCTTCTTCCAGTTGCTCATGGAGGAACTTGATGATGCGCTTTTTCTGCTTGGGGTGGCGCAGGGCGGTGAGGATTTTTCCCCTATTGGCGGGGAATTCATCGATGACGGATACGTCCAAGTCGCCGTAGAGTGTGAGGGTGAGGGTGCGCGGGATGGGCGTGGCTGTCATGACAAGGAGGTCGGGGACTTCCTCGGTGGAGATGAAGCGTGCCCTCTGCTCCACGCCAAATTTATGCTGCTCATCAATGACGGCTAACCCGAGATGCGAGAGTCTATTTTTTTTGTAGAGCAGGGCATGCGTTCCCACTACAATGCGTGGGGTCGTGCTATCGCGCTCCTCTTGCAAATCCATGATGTCGCTGTCTTCCTTCCTATCAGCTGTGCGTAGGGATATCGCTATATCCATGCCAGCCAGAAGGCGTGAAAAGTTCTCATAATGCTGCTCTGCCAGTATCTGGGTGGGGGCAATGAGGGCTGCTACCTTCCCACTTTCCACGCAGAGGAGCATAGCCGCAAGGGCGACTAGGGTCTTGCCACTGCCAACATCGCCTTGGACAAGGCGGTTCATGGGGATGGGCTGCGCCATGTCCTCCATGATTTCGCCTAGGCAACGTTGCTGCGCCCCTGTCATACTGTAGGGCAGGGAGGCGATGAGCTCATCCAAAAAGTAGCGCGTGCTGTAGCTGATTTGACCCTTCATTTTTTGCGCACGCCGCCTCCTCCACTGCACCTTGAATTGCTGGACAAAGCATTCATTGAGAGCGAGACGCAGACGCGCCTTGCGTATGAGTTCTTCTTGCTCGGGGAAGTGAATGTCCAGTAGAGCCTGCCTCCATGCGTAGCTGGGCGCGATGTCGTAATAGGGGGCTGGCAGATTTTTCTCCAGCCGCTCCAAGCTATCCCAGATGATTTCTCTATAACGCCTTGCAGCTACGCCCGAGATATTGCGGTAAATAGGCACCCAGCGATCCACATGGATGCAGACGCGGGGCGTTGTGCCATCTGCGGCGGCGGGTGGGCTGTCCACGCCCTCCCAGCTGCCACCTAGGGCTTGCTCTGCCAGTCGCAGTCCGCTGTCGTCCTCCATGATTTCAAAGTCGGGGTTAATCATGCAGAGCATGCCCTTGTAATTTTTAGCTGTTCCGTAGATGTATATCAACTGCCCCTCGGCGAGCAGCTTCGCAATGTAGGGCATGTGAAACCAGCGTAGGTAGAGGCGCGCGGAGGCCTCCTGCTCTGGCGACTCCACGACGGCTTCAAAGTAGCGTTTGTAGCTGAACTTCCATCCACAGCTCACCACCTTGACACGGAGGCATTGAGGGCCTTCCAAGGACAGCTCGGCTATGCTGCCCGTGACACGCCTGTTCTCATAGCGTCTGGGGACACGCAAAAGCAGGTCAGCAACACGGATTATGCCCGCACTATGCAGAGCTGCCGCCTCCTTGCCCTGCAAGGTCTCTAGCCCAGATAGATCATCCTGCCAACGCAGTGTTTGCATGAAAAACTCTTTACCTAGATATTAGAACGCCCGCCATTGAGGCAGCGGTAGTAATAGTCCACACGAGAAATAAACCACGCCCACTTGCGACCGGGTCGCTTGTTATCCAACAGGGGAGAGGGGCAGTTTTTCTTTGTCCAATAATAGTGGGGCACAACATAGCGCAGGCTGATGTTATAACGCTTCATCAACAGGGCGGTGAGGCGCGCACTCCTATCCCATGTGCGAAAGTGTGCTCCGCTGCGGCTTTCGGTCTCGCACATCTCTATGCTCAAAGAATTGTTGTTACCCGCGTTATTTCCTGCGTGCCATGTGGTCTCATTAAGGGGGACATGCTGCGCCACCATATGGCGGTCGACGGTGAAGTGCCAGCTTCTGTCATCCATGTTACCCCCCCTGTATGCATTCTTGTTAAGCGCACGCACGTGCCCCATTGCTGTCGCTGTGGAGTTGCGATTCCCTGTGCTGTGTATGGTGATAAAGGTGGGCTTGAGTTTTTTTGCAGCTCGGCGGGGCGCAGTGGCTTTGGGCATCAGACGCATCTTGATATTCACCATACGCGCCATGTTCCTCAAGGAGGTTGGCTTTACAGGAGTTGATGCTTGCTTGAAAGCCACAGCATCGGGCTTTTGAAGAGATCCGCTATTTGAAGAAGAGCAACTAACAAAAAACAAAGCTAAGATAGAAAAAACTAACAGAAAGCGGAGCGAGGCAAGCATGCCACTATAATGCCCATTTTTACCCCCAAAAGCAAGGAAAAAATGAAGTCCTCTCTTGCCTTTCACTCCAAAAAGGTCTACTATAGAGACCTATGAACGACGCGAAGCAACAACTTCTCAACATCCTGTTAGAAAAATCCATCAAGACAGGTCATTTCATCCTCGCCTCTGGCAAGGAAAGCGATCTTTACTGCGACTGCCGAGTCACCACCCTAGATGCCAGAGGTGCTAACCTCATTGGGCAATGCGGTTGGGATCTCGTCCAGCAGGAGATATTGCCACAGTTCCCCAGCATCAGTGCCATTGGTGGTATGACATTGGGTGCAGATCCCATCTCCCTTGCCATAGGCATGTACTCCCTCGACTCCGAAGAGGGCAAGGAGCTCAATGTCTTTACCGTCCGCAAGGAAGCAAAGGATCACGGGCGCGGCAAGCGCATTGAAGGTAACTTCCAAGCAGGTCAGGACGTCATTGTCGTTGATGATGTTATCACCACTGGAGGCTCTACCATCAAGGCCATTGACGCCATCCACGCAGAAGGCGGCCGCGTGCTGGCAGCCCTCATCCTCGTTGACCGCGAAGAAGGCGGCCGCGAAGCCATCGAAGCCACAGGCGTGCCTGTCTTCACCCTCTTCACCCGCAAGAGCATCTTTGGCGACAAATAAGCCTCAGTCACTATGCTGCCAGTCATCGTAGGGATAGAGGGTCTCACCCTCAGCGCTGCGGAGCGCGCGACTTACTCTCGCCTCCGTCCTGCGGGCTATATCCTCTTTTCTCGTAATATCGAAGACTGGGAGCAGTGCATAGAGCTCTGCGAAAGCCTCCGCACCCTAGATGACAGCACGCCCTTCATTGCTATAGACCAAGAAGGCGGGCGCGTCATGCGCACAGCCGCGCTGGGCGTTGAGCTACCCTCCGCGCAGGCACTTGCCAAGTCACGTAGCGAAAGAATAATCAACGAAGCCGCGCGCCTCAACGCCCTAGGGCTGCTGGCACTGGGCATCAACACCAACTTTGCCCCTGTCCTCGACAAGGGATCCGAGAACATCAACGCTCTCAACTCCCGCTGCTGGGGCAGCAATAGCGATGACATCATCTCCTTTGCTGGCATATGGAATCGCATGCAGAGGAGAATGGGCATCTACACCAGCGGAAAGCACTTCCCCGGCATGGGGGAGGCCAGTTGCGACCCGCACTTTGACCTCCCTGTCATCAGGGGAGACCGCGATCACTTCTTGCAAGAGGCCAGCATCCCCTTCCTCACCCTCATGCCAGAGCTACCCTCCCTCATGATAGCGCATACAGCCCTGCCAGACATGGATAAAGAGCGCCCCTCCTCCCTCTCCCCAGAACTGGTGCGGGGCTTTCTGCGTGAGCAGCTGGGCTACGAGGGACTCATCTTCACTGACGACCTCTGCATGGGGGCAATCAGCAAGAAGTACAAGCCCGCAGAATCCGTCAGATTAGCCTTGGAGGCGGGCTGCCATCTACCGCTTTTGTGCCATGACAGCTTGGATCACATAGAAGCCGTCGCAGAAAACCTGCGCGACTACGAGGCAGAAACAGCCCCCATCATGAAAGCGCGGGAAAAACTAGCACCCGCGCGCCCCATGACCTACCTAGAAAGGCAGGACTTCTTGCGCTTTTGCAAGATGACAAATTTCCTGCTACAGGGGCATAGCTCCGATGAAGAAACAGCGGAGCAAAGCCCTGTTAATCGCTATTAATAAGCGTCCTTGCTCTCCTCCATCTCCTTCTCCGTGATGGGTTCTTTATCCAAGGCTCTCCACGCAAAGAAGATATAGGTCAACACAAAGGGAATCACAAAGGACACATAGGTCATTGTCTTCAATGTGAACAGACTCGATGAGCTGTTCTTCAGGGTCAGAGAGCTCTGCAAGTCCACCACAGAGGGATAAAAGGCTGTGTTGTTCCACCCCGCAAGCAGGAAGACAGCCAAGACGGTCAACACAGTCCCCGCCCCTGTAAACCAGATGCCCCTGCGGCTTCCACGCAAAAGGGTAATACCCAAACCACCCAAGACAGCGACCACTCCCAATAAGAAGAGAATCAAGACAGATGGCATGGCCATCAAATTGTTGAAGTACTTATGCGCCTCCATGACGATGAGCCCTGTCTCTGGCTGCACGGCAAATCCGTCTATGAGCATGAGGTGTACCACAAAGCTCAAGAAGAAGAGCAAGAAAGGTACCGTGTCCCATAAGAGCTGTTTGCGACAACGCTGCAACATGGTATCATCATCTATATTGTTGATGAAGTAGAGGCTAGCCAAGATGCGGGACAGGAAGAAGATAGCCAGTCCCAAGCAGACGTTCCAGAGATTCAGCACCGCCTCCAGCCCATGCCAAGCATTCGCCCAGCTGGATATGGTGGGAGCACCAATATTAGTCAGCTGCTGCTTGTTGACGATGAATTCCGCCCCATGGAAGAAGGTACCCACGGCTGTGCCTACCAAGATGGGTGCCAGTATGCCATTGATCAGCAAAAAGACTCGGTAGGTATTAGAGCCTAGGAGATTTTCGCGCCTGTGCTGGAATTCATAGGATACCGCCTGTAGGACAAAGCAGAGCAGAATGAGCATCCACACCCAATACGCCCCGCCAAAGCTGGTGGAGTAAAAGAGGGGGAAGGCCGCAAAGAAGGCGCCACCAAAGGTGACAAGGGTGGTAAAGGTCAACTCCCACTTGCGCCCTGTGGAGTTGAGCAACATGCGTCTCTGGGTTTCTGTGCGTCCTAATGTCCAGAGGAGGCTCTGCCCACCCTGCACAAACATCAGCATGACCAGCAATGCCGCCAAGAGGGAGACGAGAAACCACCAGTAGTGCTGCAATAGATTGTAATCTTCAAACATAATTTATGATATGGGGGGTTAGGATTGGGGCCCGTCCTTGAGGGCACGTGCCATGATGCGGATTTCTGCGATGAGCAGCAGGGTGAAGAAGGCGAGGAAGATGAAGAATGTTGTCTTCACACTGGTCGCGCTGAGGTTGGATACGGCCGCGCAGTTGGGCAGGATGTCTTGAATAGCCCATGGCTGGCGTCCTACTTCGGCGACTATCCAACCTGCTTGGCTCGCCATGTAGGCGCAGGGCACACCTGCAATGGCTGCCCAGAGCAACCAGCGTTTTTGCTCCAAGCTCTTGCGGTAGAAAAGCACAACTAAGGGGAGAAGCATGCAGACCCCGCCCATGACTATCATCACGCGGAAGGAGTAAAAGACCAGCGGCACGGGAGGCACTAGCTCTGCCTTGCTCTTCAAGTAGCCATAGCCAAAGTACTTGAAGTTTTCCTTCAAGCGCGCGCGGGCATCTGCCATGGCGACCTCATCCTTGGCAGCGCGTGCCTCAGAAAAATCCTTTTGCGCGGCAATGGCAAGGCGGCCTCGGCGTATTTTCTCCTCGGCAGAGAGTGCCACGCCTTGCTCTGTCTCAAAGCCTCCCTTGAGCAGCTCTTGTATACCAGGTACGAAGCCATCAAGGCTGCCTGTTGCCAGCAGGGAAAGCACCTTGGGGAACTCCACTCGGGCAAAGATATCCTCATTGCTGGCTTCTGACCAGTCTGTACCGGGTTTGGGTAAGCCCATGGCGACAAAGCCTGCGCCCTTTCCCCCCTCTGCCAAGCCCTCAATGGCGGCCAGCTTCATGGGTTGCAAGCGTGCGACATTCTCCGCTGACTTGTGACCTGTCATGCCCACAACAGCTGTACTGACAAGACCCACACAGGCAGCGAGCACCATGCCATTTTTGGCAAATTTGATATGCTTCTTGCGCAGGAGGTAGAGACCACACACGCCCATGGCAAAGGCAGAACCCAGCAGCCAGCAAGAGCTAACCGTGTGCCAGAACTTGTTAATCGCAACAGGCGACAGGGCAACTGCCCAGAAGTCTACCATCTCATTACGCATGGTCTCGGGGTTGTACTCCATCCCGACAGGGTATTGCATCCATGCGTTGGCGACCAAAATCCAGACGGCAGAAAGGGTTGCCCCAATAAGGGTCAACCACGTGGCGGCTAGGTGGGCGCGGCGACTGACCTTTTCCCAGCCAAAGAACATGATGGCAATGAAGGTAGCCTCCATAAAGAAGGCAATAATGCCCTCTATCGCCAGCGGCGCGCCAAAGATGTCTCCGACAAACCAACTGTAGTTACTCCAGTTTGTCCCAAACTCGAACTCCAGAATGAGTCCCGTGGCAACGCCCATGGCAAAATTAATGGCAAAGAGCTTCATCCAAAAGCGCGTGGCGTTCTTCCACTCTACCTGACCAGTCTTGTAGTAGACAGTCTCGCTAACGGCCATAATGAGGCCTAGTCCTAGGGTGAGGGGGACAAAGATCCAGTGATACATGGCCGTGAGCGCGAATTGGGCGCGCGACCAGTCGATGAGTTCTGTAGTGATTTCGTTCATGGCTGAGGGACTCTGTTGATGAGATGCTCTTGCACCTGCTCTGCCTTTTCAGTGGCATCACCTTGGAGATGTCGGGTAAAGAAGAAGGGGCGCAAAATACCAAACATGAAAAATAACTTCAGCAAAATAATGATCCAGAGAGTACGTCCTAGGCTACCCATGGAGCGGAAACCTTGGATGTAAAACCGAAAAATACGTGCAGGGAGAGACTTTTTCATATTTGTTATAATTCTAATTTACGCACTCACGTCCTGAGATGCAAGCTAAAAACTTAGCGAAAAAATAACAAAATAACAAATTATTTCGTTTTACGTCATAACTATAATGGCTTCTTGCATTATTAATCCGTTAGATATATCATCGTGCTTTGAGACACCCTAAAATCATGAAAAAAATCCTCATCACAGGTGCCACTGATGGCATAGGACTAGTGACCGCGACCATGCTGGCAGCAGCAGGCCATCAGGTCATCATCCACGGACGCAGTCAGGACAAATTACAGAAAACCATTGCCGCGATTCACCAGCAGACTGGACAGCAAATCGCGGGCAGCTACCTCTGCGATCTATCCAATCTGCATGAGCTGCGCCAAGTAGCAGCACGCATCAGGGCAGAGCATGAGAGCCTTGATGTCCTCATCAACAATGCAGGCGTCTACACCACGCGTCAGCCCCTCACCGCAGATGGCTATGATGTCCGCCTCATTGTCAATATGGTAGCCCCCTATCTACTGACAACAGAGCTACTACCTATACTGGGAGCAGACAGCCGCGTGGTCAACCTGTCCTCTGCTGCGCAAGCCCCTGTTGATCTCCGCGCCCTCCTACAGGGAGGCCGCTTGGACGATAGCCTTGCCTACGCGCAGAGCAAATTAGGTGTCACCATGTGGACCAATGCCCTCGCCGCACGCAGCAAGGGAGGGGTGCAATCCCCCCTTTTTGTCTCCGTCAACCCCAAATCTTTTCTAGGAACTGCCATGGTGCGCCAAGCCTATGGCGTACAGGGAAGCGATGTCCGAGTGGGCGCAGACATACTCTGCCGCGCGGCACTGAGCGAAGAATTCTCCCGCGCCAACGGTGCTTACTACGACAACGACATCGCGCGTTTTTCGCAGCCCCACCCTGCCGCTAGAGACCTGCAACAGTGCCAAGCCCTTCTTGCAGCGATGGATGACCTCATCACCAAAATAGCCTAAGCATCATGGAATACCAAGGAAAAATCTACCGCCCCTGGATGGAGGCGGAAAGCCTGCTTATCCAAGTGACAATAGGCTGCTCGCACAACACATGCACCTTTTGCACCATGTTCAGCGACAAACGCTTCTCCCTGCGCCCCATTGGCGATATCTTTAGGGACATAGAAGAAGCGGGGTATCTCTACGGGCATTACGACATACGTTCCGTCTTCCTTATTGACGGCAATGTCCTCGTGGTCAAAACCTCCACCCTCCTGCGCATCATAGAGAAAATACGTGAATGCATCCCCAGCTGCCGTCGCGTTGCCATGTACGCAGCCTTTAACGACCTGCGCCGCAAGAGTGTTGAGGAGCTGCGTGCCCTGCGAGAGGCTGGTCTTGATATTGTCTACGCGGGACTGGAATCTGGCGATGCCGATATCTTGCAGCGCGTCAAAAAGCACCTCACAGCAGAGCAGGCCATGGAAGGCATGGCGCACGCCAAGGAAGCAGGGCTACCAGTCCACAGCTCCCTCATCTTTGGCTTGGGCGGCAAAGAGAAATCCCAGCAGCACATAGAAGCCACCGCAGCCCTACTGCAAAAACTGCGCCCCGAGGAGATATCCACCCTCAGCCTCAGCGTCCAACCCGATAGTGAATTAGAAAAGGAGGTTCAGGCAGGACTCTTTACCCAAGCCACGCCCCTGCAATTACTCCAAGAGGAAAAATACCTCCTAGAACACATAGACTTCCCCACCCTCTACTGGGGTGACCACGGCAACAACATCGTCTCCAAGCGCGGCTACCTGCCCGAAAAGCAGGCAGAATTCATCGCCCTAGTAGACGACGCCATAGCCCACCATCCCCTCAGCAAATCCGACAGCTATCACCCCAGCCCATGGTGAGGGCAGGCTATGCTATTGCTCTGAGTGTCGCTCTTCCGAAAAGAGGGAGTCTCTTTCCAGTGCCTCTAGCAACTTTGCTAATGCAATTATCAAGAGGCTTGTGCGCGAGAGCATGTGCTCTGCGGCTATCTCATCCAACTCCGCTATCAGGTCTTCGGGGCAGTCAAAATGCACCA